>JAZUJM010000115.1:0-7395 GCA_045642785.1 Acutalibacteraceae bacterium
AGGCGGAAATGATTATGAACAATGAAATTGACTGGCTTGCCTATGAAAATCAGGCAAAAAGTGACGGCTACGCGGTTGTGTGCGGCATTGACGAGGCGGGCAGGGGTCCTCTTGCGGGCCCGGTGTACGCCGCGGCGGTTATTCTGCCGGACGGATGTATAATAGACGGGCTCAACGATTCCAAGAAACTCACCGAAAAAAAGCGTGAGGCGCTTTTTGATGTTATTAAGGAAAAAGCGCTTGCGTGGTGTGTTGCCTCGGCAAGCGTTGAAGAAATTGAAGAGTATAATATTCTTAACGCCACCTTTATTGCAATGAGAAGAGCCGTTGACGGGCTTGAAATCAAGCCCGAGCTTGCACTTGTTGACGGAAACCGCGACCCGGGGCTCGAAATTGATGTGAGAACGGTTATTAAGGGTGATGCACTCAGCGCGAGCATTGCTGCCGCCTCTGTGCTTGCCAAGGTCAGCCGAGACAGATATATGCTTGAGGTTGATAAAAAGGTGCCCGAATACTGTTTCGCTCAGCATAAGGGTTACGGCACAAAGCTTCACTATGAAAAAATAAGGGAATTCGGCATTTCGGAGTATCACCGCCCGAGCTTCCTTAAAACTATGAAGTGGTGATTGAATGAAAGAGTTTAACAGGTCGGGCGTGTGGGGCGAGGTTTACGCCGCGCGATATCTGCGTGATAAGGGCTGCACCATTTTAACCGCAAACTACTCTTCCCGCTTCGGTGAAATAGATATTGTGGCGGAAAACGGCAAGAACCTTTTGTTTGTTGAGGTTAAAACAAGAAAAGAAAATTATATGTTTTCCCCTGCCGAGGCGGTGGATGACTACAAGCGTGAAAGGCTGATTCTTGCCGCCGAATCCTTCATAAAAACCGGAATATCATCCCTTCAGCCGAGATTTGATGTTGCCGAGATTATTCTTGATGAAAACTTCGGACTTGTAAGCGTTAATTACATAGAAAATGCTTTCGGAGATATGCTGTGAACTTTTTTGATTTGCATTGCGATACTGCCGGCGAGTGCTTTAAGCAGAGAAAAGCCCTTGCCGAAAACGACTTTCACATAAGCCTTTGTAAAGGCAAAGGACTTGACAAATGGGCTCAACTTTTCGCGATTTGGATAACCGATGATTTAAGGGGCAAAACGGCGGAGAGCTACTATAATGCCGCCGTTGAGAATTTCAGACGCGAAATTTCACAAAACAGCGAAAAAATAAAGCTGTGCAAGGATTTGCACGATTATTATGAGGCGATAAACAGCGGCAGATGTGCCGCTTTTCTGACTGTTGAGGGTGCCTCGGCGGTGTGCGGAGAGGGTGGCCTTGAGCGCGCAAAGCACGACGGTGTAAAGGCAGTTACCTTGACTTGGAACAGCAAAAATGAGATTGCCTGCGGCTGTCAGGATGAAGAGAACGGCGGCTTCACTCAGCGGGGGAAAAGCTTCATCAGGGAACTCGGCGAAAAAAACATAATAGCCGATGTTTCTCACCTTAACAGAAAGGGCTTTTATGAGCTTATGGCGGCCGAAACGGACGCCCCGATAATAGCTTCCCATTCAAATTCGGCTTCGGTGCTCGATAAAACAAGAACCGAATCACTTGATAAATTCTTTTCAATGCGCCGCCTGCTTGAAGATGAGCAGATTAAGCTCCTTATTGAGCGCGGCGGGCTTATCGGCCTTAATTTCTGTAACAGCTTTCTCGGCGACCCGGGTGATGACGGCTTCGAGGCGGTCTTCCGCCACGCCGCAAAAATCCTTGAGCTCGGCGGAGAGGATGTGCTTGCCATGGGAAGTGACTTTGACGGGTGTGATATCAACCCGGAGCTTGCCGGGCTTGACCGTATCCCCGCGCTTTATGATTATTTTCTTTTGCGCGGAGCGGGGAAGGAGCTTGCCGAAAAAATATTCTTCTGCAATGCGGAAAAATTTTTTATTGGGGTTTTACAAAAGGATACAGATGTGTTATAATAAATTTTACTTTGCAAAGTTAAAGAGGGTTTGTATATGAATTATGTAAGCACAAGAAAAAATGATGTTAAGGTTACTGCCTCCGAGGCAATAACAAAGGGCATTTCCGCCGACGGCGGATTATTTGTTCCCGAGGCTCTGCCCTCACTTTCGCTTGAAGATATAAAAAAGCTTGCTTCGCTTGATTACGCGGGCAGGGCAAAGGCCGTGCTTTCACTCTTCCTCGGTGATTTTACCGCCGAGGAGGTTGACTCCTGCGTTAACGGCGCTTACTGCACCGGTGCGTTTTCTTCACCGGAGGTTGCCCCCGTTGTGTGCCTTGAAAACGGGCTGAACATTCTTGAACTGTGGAAGGGCCCCACCTGCGCTTTCAAGGATATGGCGCTGCAGATTCTGCCCCGCCTTATGACCGTTTCAATGGGCAAAACCGCAAAGGGCACCGAGATTGTTATTCTTGTTGCCACCTCGGGTGATACCGGCAAGGCAGCCCTTGAAGGCTTTAAAGATGTTCCCGACACAAGAATACTTGTTTTCTACCCCAATGACGGTGTCAGCCCCATGCAGAAGCTTCAGATGTGCACCCAGGAGGGCAAAAACGTCAGCGTTTGCGCCATAAACGGCAATTTTGATGACGCTCAGACCGGCGTTAAAAAGATTTTCACCGACGAGCGTGTTGCCGCCATTCTCAAAAACAATTCAATGGCATTTTCCTCTGCCAATTCAATCAACTGGGGCAGACTTTGCCCGCAGGTTGTATATTATGTTTCCGCCTACTGCGATATGGTCAATAAGGGCAAGGTCGCACTTGGCGAAAAGGTTAATTTTGTTGTGCCCACCGGCAATTTCGGCAACATTCTTGCGGCATACTATGCCATGAAAATGGGTGTGCCCGTAAATAAGCTTATCTGCGCTTCAAACAAGAACTCGGTTCTTACCGAATTTCTCACCACGGGCGTTTATGACCGCAACAGAGATTTTTACACCACCGTTTCGCCCTCAATGGATATTCTCATTTCCTCCAACCTTGAAAGGCTTCTTTGGGCGGTGAGCAGCAGCGAAAAGGTGAGCGGCTGGATGAAAGAGCTTTCCGCCAACGGAAAGTATAAGGTTGATGATGAAACCTTTGCCGCCATTTCATCCGTTTTTGCGGCGGGCTGCTGTGATGATGATGAAACCAAGGCAACAATAGGCAAGCTCTTTAAGGAGCAGGATTACCTTTGCGACACCCACACCGCCGTTGCGGTTAAGGTTTATGAGGATTACAAAAAGGCTACCGGCGACTGCACGCCCTCTGTTATAGCTTCAACCGCAAATCCCTTCAAGTTCAGCCGTGCCGTGCTTGAATCGGTCGGCGGTGAAGAAGATGGCCTTGACGAATTCGGTATGGTGGAGCGCCTTGCCGAGGTAACGGGCAAGAGCTGCCCCGCGCAGCTCGCAAATCTTCGCAACAAGCCCGTAAGATTCAGCGAGGTATGCGAAAAGGACAGCTCCTCAATGGAAAAGGTTATAACCCGTATGCTCGGAATAGGCTGAACTCAGGTGTAGCTGTTTGTGCTGTCAAACTTAAAAGTGGAGCATTGGGTGTCACGGCAGCTGCAGGCATCGGGGGTCTGAACCTCGATTTTATCGGCCTTGCAGCCCGTTTCGCCGCAATGGTAAAAGCAGTTTTTGGCGTGGCAGCTTATATCCTTGTTCTTTTCGTTCTTCATTTCAGGTTCTCCTTTTGTTTTGTCGGGCAATGAAAAGCAAAAAGGTTGCCCGCAGAATTATCTTTTCATCTTTTGCACTCAATATCACTTGAAAATATCGGAAGGAAAAGCAAAATGTCTCTTTTTGTCATTGCAGACACTCACATTTCCCTTTCCACGGGCAAATCAATGAGTGTTTTTGACGGCTGGAGCGATTATGAGCAAAGGCTTAAAAAAAATTGGGAGGCTCTTGTCGGCGAGGATGACACGGTTGTTATCCCCGGCGATGTTTCGTGGTCACTTGATATGAACGAGGGCAAAAAGGATTTTGAATTTCTCGATTCCCTTCCCGGGCGAAAACTGCTGATGAAAGGCAATCACGATTACTGGTGGTCAACAAAGCGAAAGGCAGATATCTTTTTTGAAGAAAACGGCTTTTCAACACTCAATATTCTTCACAACAACACCTATGAGGTGGGCAATATAGCCGTTTGCGGCACAAGGGGCTGGTTTTTTGATGCCGAGAGCGATGCCGACCGCAAGGTGCTGCTGCGCGAGGTGGGCAGGTTAAAAGCTTCCATTGCCGCCGCAAAGCAGACCGGCAAGGAGCCCGTTTGTTTTCTTCACTACCCGCCGTTAACCCTTCAGCAAAGGTGCGATGAAATCTACAATGTGCTTGTTGAAGAGGGGATAAAGCGGTGCTATTACGGGCACCTTCACTCCTATTCCCACGCCTTTGCCTTCAACGGCGAAAGCGACGGGGTCAGGTTTTCGCTTGTTTCGGCGGATTATCTCGGGTTTTGCCCCGTGCCCGTGTTTGAAAACGGTTGAATTTACCAAAAGTTTTCCGTTAAAATGTCAAATATTGTGCGGTTATATAGAAAATAAATATAAAGCTTATATTATATGGAAATTTCAGGCCGCATTTGTTATAATACAGAAGTTAATGTATATTTGGAGGTAGAAAAAAATGAGCTTAAAAGCTGCAAACAAAACCGATGTTAACACCTACACAGTTGAGATTACCGTTGATGCCGAAACCTTCAAGGCTGCGGTTCACGACGCATATCTCAAGCAGAGAGAAAAAATAACAATCCCCGGCTTCCGCAAGGGCAAGGCTCCCCAGAGCATTATCGAAAAGTATTACGGCGCAAACGTATTCTATGAGGATGCTCTTGATGCTGTTTTCTCAGAGAACGTTATGGCCGCTTACAAAGAGGCCGGCATTGACCCCGTTGATTCCCCCCGTGATTTCAACCTTATCACCATGAACGTTGAAGAGGGCGTTGACCTTGAGTTCAAGGTAACGGTTAAGCCCGAAGTCACCCTTAAGGATTACAAGGGAATCTCCGCCGAAAAAGAGACTGTCAAGGTCACCAAGGCAGAGGTTGAGGCTGAAATCGATTCCATGCGCGAAAGAAACGCAAGAATCATTGATGTTGACGGCAGAACTGTTGAAAACGGCGATATAGCTGTTATTGATTACGAAGGCTTTGTTGACGGCGTTGCTTTTGACGGCGGCAAGGCAGAAAAATATGAGCTCACCATCGGCTCCAACCAGTTCATCCCCGGCTTTGAAGAGCAGATTATCGGCCACTCCATTGATGAGGCTTTTGATATCAACGTTAAGTTCCCCGAGGAATATCACGAAGAGCTTGCAGGTAAAGACGCTGTTTTCAAAATCAAGCTTCACGGCATTAAGGTTAAAGAGCTCCCCGAGCTTGATGACGAATTTGCCAAGGATCAGGATTTTGACACCGTTGACGAGCTCAAAAAGGGCGTTGAGGATGAAATCCGCGAAAGAAAGACTCACGACGCAGAGCACGCTTTTGAGGATGCCGTTCTTGCCGAGCTTGCAAGCAAGGTAGAGGCTGAAATCCCCGAGTGCATGTTTGACGCAAAGGCCAAGGAGAATGTTGACAACTTCGCAAACAGAGTTCAGCAGCAGGGTCTTGACCTTGACACCTATCTTATGTATATGGGTATGACCCGCGAAGACTTTGAAGCAAAGATGAAAGAGCAGAGCGTTGACCAGGTTAAGCTTGACCTCGCTGTTGAAGAGATAATCAAGCTCGAAAACATCGAAGCTTCCGAGGAAAGAATCAACGAAGAATACACCAAGATGGCAGAGATGTATCAGATAGAGGCCGACAAGCTTAAGGAAATAATCCCCACCGACGGCATCGCCGAGCAGATTAAGCGCGAAGAGGCAGTTAAGCTTGTTATCGACAGCGCAAAGCCCAAGAAGAAGGCTGCCAAGAAGGCCGCAAAGAAGGATGAAGAGGCCGAAAAGGAAGAATCCGAAGATAAGGCCGAATAATCCGGGTAATATTTTCCTATAATTATACCAACGGCGCTTCCGCCGGGAAAGGAATGAAGAATAATGGCTCTTGTACCGTATGTTATTGAGCAGACAAACAGAGGCGAGCGCTCCTATGACATTTTCTCCCGCCTTCTGAGCGACAGAATCGTGGTTCTCTCCGATGAGGTTAACGATACCACGGCGAGCCTTGTTGTGGCTCAGCTTCTTTTCCTTGAGGGTCAGGATCCCGATAAGGATACCAGCCTTTATATCAACAGTCCGGGCGGCTCAGTTACCGCCGGTATGGCAATATATGACACCATGCAGTATATCAAGTGCGATGTTTCAACCATCTGCATGGGTATGGCCGCTTCAATGGGCGCCTTCCTTCTCTCCTCCGGAGCGAAGGGCAAAAGGTACGCTCTTCCCAACAGCGAGATTATGATTCACCAGCCCCTCGGCGGTGCTAAAGGTCAGGCAACCGAAATCAAGATTGTTGCCGACCACATTCTTCGCACAAGGGAAAAGCTCAACCGAATCCTTGCCGAAAACACCGGCAGATCGATTGAAGAAATCGCAAGGGATACCGAGCGTGACAATTATCTTACTGCCGATGAGGCTTGTGCCTACGGCCTTGTTGACAAGGTAATAACCTCAAGATAATGAACGAAAAAGCCGGCCGCATCTTTTGGGATACGGTCGGCATTTAACGGTTAAAGGAGTAATACCGATGCCTAAAGATGATGAAAGACGCGACAGACCGGTTTCCTGCTCATTCTGCCGCAAAACGCAGGATCAGGTAGAAAAGCTTATAGCGGGCCCCGGCGTCTATATATGCGATGAGTGCATTGAGCTGTGCCAGTCCATTCTTGATGAAGAGCCGCGCTCGCCGCGCCGCCATGCGGAGCTGAGAACCGAAGCTTTGCTTAAACCTATGGAAATAAAAGCAAAGCTTGATGAGTATGTTATTGGACAGGATTCCGCAAAGGCCGCGCTTTCCGTTGCGGTTTATAACCACTATAAGCGAATCGGAATGATAAATAACGGCGATGTGGAGATTCAGAAGAGCAACATTCTTCTGCTCGGCCCCACGGGTGTCGGCAAAACAATGCTTGCGCAGACCCTTGCCAAAATACTTGATGTTCCCTTTGCCATTGCCGATGCAACCACCTTAACCGAGGCGGGCTATGTCGGCGAGGATGTTGAAAACATTCTTTTAAGGCTTATTCAGGCCGCCGATTATGATATTGAAAAGGCAGAGCGCGGAATCATCTATGTTGATGAAATTGATAAGATTGCGCGTAAAAGCGAAAACCCCTCAATCACAAGGGATGTTTCGGGTGAGGGTGTTCAGCAGGCTTTGCTTAAGATTATTGAGGGCACGGTTTCAAATGTTCCCCCTCAGGGCGGCAGAAAGCACCCT
>JAZUJM010000116.1:0-3609 GCA_045642785.1 Acutalibacteraceae bacterium
TGCTATCTTGTTTTCGGCAAGGAAACAGCCGGCCTGCCGGAGGAGCTGCTTTTCAACAACCCCGGCAGCTGTGTAAGAATACCGATGATAAACCACACCGACGCGCGCAGCCTTAACCTTTCAAATTCGGTTGCGGTCGGGGTTTATGAGGTGCTTCGTCAATGGGGCTACCCCGAATTGCTTACAAAAGGAAAACTCACAAAATATAATTGGGAGGAAAAAATATAATGGATGTATTGTCACCTGTAATGAAAAACCTTCGCAAAGTTCTCCGCCTCGGCGGCCTTCGTTATTCCGACGCCACTTTCCCCGTTGAGCCCGAAAAAACAAAGTTTGACTATGTTCCCAGGCACCTTTCCGACCATTTCACCGTCGGCTTTGCCAAAGAGAGCATTCTCCCCGATGATGTTGGCAAAAAAACATATTATGTTGCCGGCTACGGTGAGAATAACCCCGCAACGGGAGTTCTTGATGAACCCCACGCCCACGCCCTTTGGATTGACGACAATTCCGGCCACGGCGGCGTAATTTTCGTTTCGGTTGATGCCGTTGGCATAATGAACTACGATGTGCTTAAAATAAGAAAAAGGCTTCAGCAGTTTGCGCTTCGCACCGGCTGCCGCAGCATAAATGTTATGAGCACCCATGACCATGCGGGCATTGACACCATGGGCATCTGGGGTCCGCTCCCCCTCACCGGCAAAGACCCGAAGTTCATTGAGCTTCTTTACACCAAAATCGAAAAGTGCGTTGAGGATGCCTACGCCACAAGGCGTGACGGAAAAATCTTCAAGGGTTCAATCGAGGTTCCCGATATGCAGGAGGATATCCGTCTGCCCGAGGTTTACTCCAAAACTCTTACAAGGCTCCGCTTTGTGCCCTCCGACGGCAGTGAAGAGGTATGGTTTATCAACTTTGCCTCCCACTCCGAATCGCTTCAGGGCTGCAACAGCAGAATAAGCGCCGACTTCCCCTGCTACCTTCGCCGCAGAATCAAGGAGGAAACGGGTGCCGAAACCTTCTATTGCGTCGGGTGCATAGGCGGTATGATAAGCATGGCTATCCCCAACGAAAAGGAAATCAGAGACAACGGCAGCGATTTTGCCGAAAACACCGAGCAGATAGGCAGAAAGCTTGCGGGCTATGCCCTTGCGGTTGACAACGAAACCGAGCTTAAACCGAAAATCAGCTTCATGCGCCGCGAATTCTACTTTGAGGCGGATAACACCGTGCTTATGCTTGCCGCGGTTGCAAAAATCATGCAGGTTCAGCAGTATCATATCCCCTCGGCTCCCCTTCGCCACGGCCTGAAATCGGAAATCAGCTATTTTGAAATTGATACCCTTAAGATTCTTATGATTCCCTGCGAGCTCTTCCCCGAGCTTGCCTACGGCGGATATCTTACCGCCGAGCACAGCGGCACGGGTATGCCCGCTTCCGTCAACCCCACTCCTCTTGCCGAAATAATCGGCGGTGACGTTATCTTCATCGGCCTTGCAAACGACGAGGTCGGCTATGTCATTCCGCCCAATGATTTCCTGCTTGATGAAAAAACTCCCTATGCCGAAATTCCGAGGGATGTTCACGGCAGAAGGCACTATGAGGAAACAAACTCTCTCGGCCCCGACACGGCACCCAAAATCGCACAGATTACCAAGGAAATATGCGATACTGTTGAAAAAGCCAAGAAAGCGTGGTAAAATAATTTTACCCGATTCCGGCTGACGGAGTTATTATTCCCGAAAGGACGATTTTCACAATGAAAAAATCACTCAGCATTCTTTGCATAGCCGTAATTATGCTCTCCTGCTTCTGCGCCTGCTCAGGCGGCAAGCCGGAGGAACCGGCAACCTCATCGGTTTCAAAGGTAACGGTTATTGACGGCATCAAAAAATATGCCCCCTCCACCGAGAAGGAGCCCACCATTGTTGACCGCAAGGATGTAACCGAGGCCCCCTCAATCAGAACCGATACCACCAAAACCCTTGTTCGCTCCGATGTTGAAATCACCCTCTCCGACTACTATGTCTACAACAAATCCTATGTTAAAATCAAGGATTTTGAGCTCACCGATTTCGGAGTGGGCAGCATTGAAGGCTATGCCAAGCTTGAGCTCACAAGCCTCGGCTTCGGCGAAAAGCAGGTAAGAGTCGGTCTGCTTTACCTTGATGAAAACGGCAAAACGGTTAAAACCAGCTTCATCCTTGCCGATATCAAAAACGGCGGCTACAAAGAGGGCGATGTGGTTGACTGCCGCTTTGACATTGATGAAAGCCTGCACGCTTCAAAGCTTGTTTTCGTTGATTACTCCGCGGTTTCGGCTGAAATCAACTTTTAATTAATACCATTATTAAAAAAGGGCTGCCGTCGCAGTCCTTTTTTGTTTTCGGGTATATTTTTTGCCGATTATGGCAAAACTTACTAAAAGATAACACAAAAATATTTTTTATTTCTGATAAAATTATATGGAAATTCTCTCCCGCTTTTGATATAATAGGAAAAGCGTGGGCTGATATGCTCAGCCCCGTCTTAAAATCGTTAAAAATTTTTATGGAGGTATAAGAAATGGCAAACAAATGGGTTTACATGTTCAGCGAAGGCGACATGACCATGCGTAATCTCCTTGGCGGTAAGGGTGCTAACCTTGCTGAAATGACCGCTATAGGACTTCCCGTTCCTCAGGGCTTCACAATCACAACAGAGGCCTGCACTCAGTACTATGAAGACGGCAGAAAAATCAACGACGAAATCATGGCTCAGGCTATGGCAGGCGTTGCCGAAATGGAAAAGCTTAACGGCAAAAAGTTCCGCGACCTCAAGAATCCTCTTCTCGTTTCCGTTCGTTCCGGTGCCCGTGCTTCAATGCCCGGCATGATGGACACCATCCTCAACCTCGGCCTTAACGACGATGTTGTTGCCGCTATGATCGCCGGCAACCCCGACCCCAAGTTTGAAAGATTCGTTTATGACTCATACAGAAGATTCATCCAGATGTTCTCCGACGTTGTTATGGAAGTCGGCAAGAAGTATTTTGAGAAGCTCATCGACGAGATGAAGGCAAAGAAGGGTGTTACCTTCGATGTAGAGCTCAACGCTGCTGACCTCAAAGAGCTTGCTTCTCAGTTCAAGGCTGAGTACAAGAATCAGCTCGGTGAAGACTTCCCCTCAGATCCCGTTGAACAGCTCAAGCTTGCTATCGAAGCTGTTTTCCGTTCATGGGACAACCCCCGTGCAAACGTTTACCGTCGTGACAACGATATCCCTTATTCATGGGGTACTGCTGTTAACGTTATGCCCATGGTATTCGGTAACCTTAACGACAATTCAGGTACAGGCGTTGCTTTTACACGTGATCCCGCTACAGGCGAAAAGAAACTCATGGGTGAGTTCCTTAAGAACGCACAGGGTGAAGACGTTGTTGCAGGCGTTCGTACTCCCATGCCCATCGCTCAGATGGAAGCTGAGTTCCCCGAAGCATATGCAGAGTTCGTAAAGGTATGCAACCCCCTGCAAGACCACTACCGCGATATGCAGGATATGGAATTCACAGTTGAAAACGGCAAGCTCTTCATGCTCCAGTGCCGTAACGGTAAGAGAACAGCTCAGGCT
>JAZUJM010000117.1:0-14548 GCA_045642785.1 Acutalibacteraceae bacterium
CCTAAGACCGCTTGGCCTCCGACTTCTGATAAAAGCTTCTTCGGCCGGGAACTGCGGAGGCAAAGCATTTGAGGCATTTTTCGGTCGGCATCCCCGGCAAAGGGGGAGCAAAAAAGCTTTTTATCATCATTGCGGCTGTGGCGGCGGTAATTCCGGCGGCCTCGGCGGCAAAAAACAAAAATTCCGGCTTCGCACCCCATGCGGCGGTTTGCTCACGGGGCGGCGAAACGGTTATCACCTTCGGTAATAAAGAATTTACCGTTAAGGATGATTCGGCGGGCGGCTTTAACTATAATGCCGCTGCCCAAACCCTTTATTACACCGTCGGTTCATCGTTCAGCTCCGGCACCTTTGATTTGTACCGTGTCAGCGCCGATTCAAAGGCTCCGTCGCTTGTTGATTACGGCATAGACGGCGATTACTATTTAAGCAAAAACGGTGCTGAAATCTTTTACACAAAAAACGATAAAAGCATCGGCAATTCCTGTGCATATCATTGCCAACCGGGTGCCGAGCCCGCCGTGTTTGCCAAAAATGTGAGTGAGATTTTTTATGACGGTGAAAACGGCGTATGGTTCACCCGCTCTCGCGGCTCCGGCAAAGCGCTGTTTCACTTTAACCTTATAAGCGGCGAGCAAAAGGAGCTTTCCGCTGAGCTTAAATTTGCAAGGCTGTTTTGCTCCGGGGGCGGCAATGAGCTTGTTTTCGGCACGGGGAATGAGGATGAAGACCTGTTTGCGCTGAACATTGTTTACCCCGGTGAAAGGCCGGTTCTTGTTTCGGGCAACGTTATCAGGGCGGAGCTTGACTCCTACCGCGCGGGCGGAAATCTGTATTTCTTCACCCCGACGTGTGACAACAGCCCGTGGAAGCAGGTCGTTTCCGATTATTCGGCACAGGCCGATTCCGTTATGGCCGAGCCGGATAAAAACGATTACATTTCCTTTTTCGGTTCTTCGCCCGGCTATGAGCACGACAAAAGCGAGTATGAACAAAAGCTGAAACGCGACAAACTCAGGGCGGCACTTGATAGGGAATTTATTCAAAGCGGAATAAGCGCACCGATATATGATGTGTTTGTTTACAACAAAAACGGGGCGGCATTGCTTGAAAGCGGCGTTGACCCGAATATGGCGGAGGCTGAAAGCGCGGGAGAACCGAAATTTGTTTTCAAAGCCTCCGAAATTCAAAAAAAGGTTGATTTAACCGAGCTTGTCGAAGCCTTCGATTCTGGCGGAACCGGGGCGGCATTCAAAAAGCTTCGGGAATCTTATGAAACCGAAAATGCACCGCAAAAGGTTTATGTTTCGGTGCTTTACGGCGGTGCGGCAACAAGGTATCCCCTTGAAGCCTGCCCGGAAAACTGCACATTCGTTTTTTCTCAAAACGGAAACATTCTTATTGCGGCGGCAAACAGCCCGGGGAGCGCCGATATTTACTGTGCGGTGTTTGACAAAGACCTTGTACCGGGCGTGTTTCAAAAAACAGACAGCGGCATAAAAAGCTATTCCGTAAACGGTGAAGAGCTCCTTTATCTTAAGAGCGGAACTGTAATTCACAGTAAAAACGGAGTAAAAACCGAGCTTTCAACTTCTGCCGATGCGTTTATCGCAAGGGGAGAGGGCAAAGCCTACTGCTTTAAAAAAGCAAAATCCGCCGATAAAAGTTTCGGCGAGGATATGTTTTTCTGTTCAAATGGCGGTGAAAAAGTCGTGCTTAAGGGCGTGAATCTTAACAGCGCCGCCACCGGGTTTGACGGCACCACCGCGATATTAAAGAAAGAAAACAACAGCTCGTCGCTTTATATCTGCTCCGAAACGGAGAAGAAGAAATTCTGCGGCGATGTTGATAAATTATTATATTATTTTTAACTCTCACATAAAAAAGGAAGGAGAAACTTTCCAATGAGCGATTCACAGGGAAATATGAAAAAAACTCCGTTCGGCGGCTTTAAAAGGGAGGATGTTCTCGATTATGTAGAGAACCTTCAGAATCAGCTTCTCGAATCTCAGAAAAAGCAGAAGGAAGCCGAGTCAAAGGCCGTTGATAAGAACGACAGCAACGAAAGCAAATTCAAAGAGCTTCGCGAAAAGTGCGAAAAGCTTGAGGCCGAGCTTTCTGAATCCGAAAACGCAATAACCAAGCTCAAAGCCGAAAAGGAAGAAATCAAAACCGAAAAAGAAAACCTTATTCGTGAAAAAGAGGAGCTTGTAACGAAGCTTGATGAGTGCATAGGCAAAATCAATGATTACGACACCAACCTTGCCTCACTTCAGACCAAGCTTGATGACCTTAAGAAAAACTGCGAAAATCTTACCGATTCCGAGCAGCAGGTCAACACCCTTGTTATGGATGCCGTTGTTTACTCCGACAAAATCATCGGCAAGGCAAAGGATGCGGCAAAGGGTGTTTCGGAGGATGCAAAGCAGGCTATTTCCTCAACCGCCGAAGAAATTGACGGTATCGGCTTTGAAATAAGCAAGATAACCGCTGATTTCGGCGATGTTATTGCCCGCCTTTCAATGAAGCTCGGTGCTCTTTCAAAGGAGATAAGCGAACTGACTGACCGCTTTGAGATTCCCGATGAAGAAGACGACAGATTTTATCTCAGAGAAGACGGCCTTTCTCTGCTTGATGAAATTTATATGAGAACAAGGAAAAATTCCGAGGATAATAAATAATGGCGGAGTATGTATTAAACACCAATGAGCTGCGCGAGGCGGCTGAGAAGCTGCACGCGGGTGATTCCGTTCTGCTTTCCGGCACGGTTTACACCTCACGCGATGCGGCACATAAAAGAATTTTTTCTCTGCTTGATTCCGGCGGGGAGCTTCCCTATGAAATAAACGGTGCAAGCATTTATTACGCCGGGCCCACCCCCACGCCTCCCGGCATGGCGATTGGCAGCTGCGGCCCCACAACCTCAGGCAGAATGGATGTCTATGCCCCGAGACTGCTTGATATGGGCCTTGCCGCAATGATTGGCAAGGGCGAAAGAAATGAAGCCGTGTGTGAAGCAATAGTACGCAACAAGGCGGTTTATCTTTGCGCCATCGGCGGCGCGGGCGCGATGTGCTCCAAAAACATAACCGAGTGTGCAGAGATTGCCTTTAAGGATTTGGGCTGTGGAAGCGTTAAAAGGCTCACCTTTAAGGATTTCCCGGTTATAGTTGCCATTGATTGCAGCGGCGGAAACATATTTAAAAGGTAATATAATATATATAAAATTACCCGGTACGGAAAATCCGTACCGGGTAAAAGCATCTGAAAGGGGTTATTCGGTTTTCTCTTTGCCGAAAGCTATTCCTGCCGCGGCGGCAATTATCGTGCCCTCTGCGGCACCGAGGAAAAAGAAAGATAATACAATCACGATAAACACAGCAATACTTTTTATTCCGCCGGTGAAGGTGAGCTTAAGCGAATGCCAGTCAACCGCCTGCCACATTCCCACAATAAGAATAACGGCGAGTGAGTGAACCGGGATTCTTGCCGAAACGCAGAGCGCCGCCGCCGAAAGCGCCGCCGCAATAACGCCGCTTATTATAAGCGGTGCGCCGACAGCTCTTTTTTTGCCTGCACCGCCTGCGGGCAGGGGACAAAGCGGGGAGCAAACGGCGGGGATTATTCCGAGGCTCAGCAGACAGCCGCGGCTTTGCCCGTCTTCTTTTATAACCGAATAAAGAAGAATAAAGAAAAGTGCAATTCCGCCAACAATGCCCTTTATGATATTGCCTGCCGTGATGGAACCGAATGAGGCGGAAAGGGTGGAAAAATAATTCGTGTTAAGCGGAAAAAGGTTTTTGCCGACTTCGTTTATCGCTGTTGATTCGGCAGCAGGGTTAAGCCAAAGATTCAGCGGCAAAGTGAAAACTATCGACCAGAATGCGGCGGGAATCTTAAGGCTCAGCTTTTTGAATTTGCGGGGGTAGGTTATCATAATAACAAGCACTATTGTGCCGTAAAGCACGCCGCGCCAGTTGCCGTGAAAGCCGAGTGAACGGTAGGAGCGAAGCATTTCAAGAACAGTATTGCCCACAGCGCCGATACCGAAATAATTCGTTGTTTGCATAACGGTCATTGTTAATGCAAGGCCGAGCATGGCCGCGCCGAGTGCGGGGGGATAGGCGAATTTTTTGAAGGAGCGCAACTTGGCTTCATCGAAAAATGAAAATGCAATCATCAGCGCCGCACAGACAAAAGCCGAAATAACCGCTGCCGAAAGTGAAGATAAGGCCGAAAGCAGAATAACGGCAAAGGCTGAATAAAGCGGTTTTACCCCGAAAGCAAGATAAAGAAACGGGCAGATAATGCAGGCGGCAGCCGCAGGAATCATCCCGAGCGGGGAGCATATCCCCATTGCAAGGGCAAGCGGAAAAACCTGTGAAAATGCAAAGAACGCTTCGGCGGGGATTGATGAAGCGGCGAAAGTGTTTTTTGATTTATGTGGCATTTTATTACTCCGATAAATAATTTCCCGTTTAGTTTATCTTAAAAACGGCATTTTTACAAGGGGAGAACAAAAAGTTTTTTCTTCACTATGGAAAAACAGGTAATAATATGATAATATAATGTGTATTATAATATTCGGAGTATAAAATGAAAAACGGAAAAGCAAAAAAAATCGCCACATGGATAATCGTTCCGCTTATGGCGGCCATATTCATTCTTGATATAATAACCGTTGCCCTGTGCAACCGCTACTGTGCCCGTTATCCCATTGCCGCCGAGGATTTCTCCTTGAGTGCAGGGGACGACAGAATTCATTTTCTCAACACCGCCAATTCAGATGCCGTTCTTCTTGAAAGCAACGGCAGGTTTGCACTTGTGGATTCCGGTGAGGGTGATTCCAACCCACGCAGAAAAACGGAATATACCGGCTATGAAAAGCAGATGGTTGATTATATCCTTAAAGCCGCGGCAGGGGAAGACGGAAAGGCTCACCTTGATTTTATTCTGGGCACCCATTGCCACTATGACCATATCGGCAGCTTCCACGCCATAATTACAAATGAAAATATAGTAATTGATAAGGCCTATTTCAAAGGCGTTGACCCTTCATTCTTCAAAGCATATGAAAAAAAGTGGGGAATGGAGCAAACCTATAATCAGATAGTTTCCGATTTAAACGAAAGGAAAGTTGAGCTCATTTCCGATTTGCCAAGCGAGAAATTCACCTTCGGAGATTTCACAATTCAGTTCTGCAACACGGTCAACGACCCGTCGCTTGCCGGCAAGGGTGAAAACTCCGAGAGTGTGGGCGTCAAAATAACCAAAGGCGCAAAATCAGCATTCCTTGCCGCCGATATAACAAGAACAAGCGGTGTTGAAAAGCTTGTTAAGGATTTTGTCGGTGACATTGATTTGCTCAAAATCGGCCACCACGGTTACTACGGTTCATCCTCTATGGATTTTCTCAGAACCGTCAAGCCGGAGCTTGCCATTGTTACAAATCAGCTCGGCAAGGTTTACCCCAATGTAAAATGGAACCTTACAATGGTTGCAAAATGCCCGTTTTATGCCACCTTTGATAACAACGGCATTATTGCAACCTTTACCGATAATGATGAAATCATGCTTTCAAACAACATTCATTAAGTATGGATAATTTAACCTCACTTTCCTGCTTCGGTTTTCTTTTTGAAAAAAACAAAGACAATCTGCAAAAAACAGCCGTTTTGTGCGGCGAAATGCGAATTAGCTTTGCCGAATTCTTTGACAGTATTAAATCTCTTTCGGCTATTCTTTTTAACCGCGGAGTAACACCCGGGAGCACGGCGGCGATTGTGCTGCCGAATTGCCCGGAAATGATAATTGCGTTTTATGCCCTTAACCGGCTCGGCGCGGCGGCGAATATTCTGAGCCCCGCTTTGCCGAGGAATACGATTAAGGAGCATATTATTAATTCCGGCTGTGCTTTTGTGATTGCTCGGGAGGATTATTGCCTGCCGGGTATCGGCTTTTTGAAAAGCGGAGATTCTTTTTTTGAAGCCGTCAAAGCAGGTGCGGCTTTGCCCGACCCGGGCGACCTCGGCGGGGGAGAGCTTGCCGCGGCGCTCATTAACGGCGGCGGAACAACCGGAGAAGCCAAAACCGCCGTGCTTTCCTCTTCGGCGCTCAACTGCGTTGCCGGGGGGCTTGCCTTTATTGATTACGACCACGGCAGCGGTGATGAATTTTCGCTTCTTGTGCTGCCCGCTTCCCACGCTTTCGGGCTTGCGGCGGCAATGCACTTTCCGCTTTCGCGCGGATTCGGCTGCATAACGGTTGAAAAATTCAATCCCGCAAGGGAAAACGATACGATAAAAAACAATCCCGTTACCTTCCTTTGCGGTGTGCCGCAGATGTATAAAAAGCTGCTCGGCGCGGGTAATTTTCACGGCGCAGGGCTCAGGCTTATGTTTTGCGGCGGGGATTATGTTTCGGAAAGCCTTATTGAGAAGGTGAATTCTGCCGTTATCGAAGACGGCGGTTCGGCACGCCTTTTTGCCGGCTACGGGCTCACGGAGGCTTGCTCAGTGTGTACCCTCAATTCCCGCTCGGCAAATCGCTGCGGCTCGGCAGGCAGGCCGATAGAGGGCGTTAAACTCAAAATACTTGACGATAATCTTAACGAGCTGCCGGTAAATACAAGGGGAGAGATTGCCGTGGGCGGCAAAACCCTTATGAACGGTTTTCTGAATTCCGACTGTGAAGCTTCGTTTGTTGAAATCGGCGATGAGCGCTTCTTTCTTACCGGGGATTACGGCAGAACGGATGAAGACGGTTTTCTGTTTTTTGAGGGGCGCAAAAAGCGGATGAGTGTTATCTCCGGCTACAATGTATATCACACCGATATTGAAAAAACCGCCTCGGAGCTTGAATTTGTTGATGAGGCCTGCTGTGCGCGGGATGATTCAAAAATAAGGCTTTTTGTTACCCTTGCAAAGAAAACGGATAACGCACCTGAACTTATTTCGGGGCACATTTTAAACCGCCTTGGCAGATTTTGCGTTCCGGCGCAGCTGACGGTTGTTGAAGAATTGCCGAAAACTCCTCTCGGCAAAACGGATTATAAAAAATTATAAGTGTGGCTAAAGAAAGGAAACAACAAAATGAGCAAGCAGATAAGAACTCCCGCCGCGGGCGACACCGTGGCAACAATGAAAACCACCATGGGCGATATCAAAATTCTCTTTTTCCCCGATGCCGCGCCGAAGAGTGTTGAGAATTTTACCGGCCTTGCAAAAAAAGGATATTATGACGGCGTTGTTTTTCATCGCGTTATAAATGATTTTATGATTCAGGGCGGCGACCCCACAGCCACGGGCTGCGGCGGCGAAAGCATATGGGGCAGAGCCTTTGAGGATGAATTCAGCGTTGATTATCACAACCTTCGCGGCGCGCTTTCAATGGCAAACGCAGGCCCCGGCACAAACGGCAGCCAGTTCTTTATTGTTCAGGCAAAAGAGGTTGACCCCAGGCTTATCGCTCAGATGAGGAACCTTTATGACCAGGGCTACCCCGAGGATATAGTGAACGATTATGAAAAGCTCGGCGGCACACCTCACCTTGATTATCACCACACCGTTTTCGGTCAGGTTTATGAGGGAATGGATGTTGTTGATGCCATTGCCGCGGTTAAAACCGACAGAAGAGATAAACCCCTTGAGGATGTTGTGATTCTCGGCATTGATGTTGAAACAATAGAATAAACCGATTCGCCCCACGGAGTTTTCTCCGTGGGCGGTTTTATGAAAGGGAAAGCAATGCATTATGAAAAGTGCAGTAATATACATTCACGGTAAGGGCGGCAATGCCGCCGAAGCGGAGCATTACAAGCCGCTTTTTGAGCATTGTGATGTGCTCGGCTTTGAGTACCGTGCCGAAACACCGTGGCAGGCAAAAGATGAATTCACCGGATATTTTGCCGAAATCGGCAGGGAATATGATTCCGTTATTCTGGTAGCAAACAGTATCGGTGCTTTTTTTGCCATGAATGCTCAAATCGGCGAAAAGGTCAAAGAGGCATATTTTATCTCTCCCGTTGTTGATATGGAAAAGCTTATAACTGATATGATGGCTTGGGCGGATGTAACCGGGGATGAACTTAAAGAAAAGAAGACAATAGAAACACCATTCGGTGAAACCCTGTCGTGGGATTATTACTGCTATGTTAAGAATAACCCGATAAAATGGAATGTGCCAACGCATATTCTTTACGGCGAAAGGGATAATTTAACCTCCATTGAAACCATGAGCCGCTTTGCCGAAAAAACCGCTGCTTCGCTCAATGTGATGCCGGGCGGGGAGCATTGGTTCCACACAAAGGAGCAGATGGATTATCTTGACAGGTGGATTTCGGACACGGCTGTTAAAGAATGAATCAAAATAAAAAACCCGTATAGCCCATTATGTTCGGGCTGTACGGGTTTGCTTTTGTAATATTATGATTTTCAGCCGATAAGGTCTTTCATTGAGTAAAGGCCGTTTTCTTTGCCGGTAAGATACTTTGCCGCGTTGAGCGCTCCGGTGGCAAAGAGTGTTTTGCTTCTTGCCGAGTGGCTGAGGGTGATTATTTCATCGTTGCCGGCAAATATAACCTGATGCTCGCCCACAATGTTGCCGCCGCGAACGGAATGAATGCCTATCTCGTTCTTTTTGCGCTTTTCACGCTTAATCTGCCTGTTGTATTCATAAACGGGCTCTTCATCAAGCACGGCGGAAATGGAATCCGCAAGCATAAGCGCTGTGCCGCTGGGGGCGTCAACCTTCTGATTGTGGTGCATTTCAAGGATTTCGATATCAAAATCATCACCGAGAGCTTTCGCCGCCTTGCGGGAGAGCTCGATAAGAAGATTTATGCCCAGCGACATATTGCCGCTGTAAAAAACGGGGATTTTGTAGGCTGCTGATTTAAGCTTGATAACCTGCTCCTCACTTAATCCGGTTGTGCACACAACCGCGGGCAGAGAATTGCTTACCGAAAAATCAAGCAGACCGGCGAAAGCGGCGGGGTTTGAAAAATCAATGATAACATCAATCTTTTCTTTTATTTCTTCCGGAATATCGGAAAAGGAGGCGAAAACGGGATAGCCGCAGTTTTGCGCGGCAATGTCAACACCGGCAACTATTGTGTAATCATCCGATTCGGCGGCTTTGGCTGTTACCGCTTTGCCCATTTTTCCGAGTGCACCGCAAAGTAAAATTCCTACCATATCAAATACTCCTATTACACAAGGCCGTGCTTTGCAAGTGTTGAGCGAAGCTTTGCCTTTGAGGGCTCATCCATCTCATAAAGAGGCAGACGGCAGGGGCCGGCGTTAAGACCCATCATATTCATGGCTTCCTTAACGGGGATAGGGTTAACATCAATGAAAAGGTCATTGCAAAGGTCAAGGTATTTAAGCTGAAGCTCACGGCTGCCGATATAGTCGCCGTCAAGGAATTTTTGGGCTATATCGTGGGCAGCGCGGGGCATAATGTTTGAAAGCACGGAAATAACTCCCTTGCCGCCGAGTGCCATAATGGCGGTTGCCTGGTCGTCGTTGCCGGAATAAATTGTGAGCTCGTCACCGCAGAGGGCGGCTGTTTTCGCAATTTCGGAAAGATTGCCGTTTGCTTCCTTGGTGGCAACTATCCTCGGGTGCTTTGCAAGCTCGGCATAGGTTTCGGGCTTGATGTTAACTCCGGTTCTGGAGGGAACATTGTAAAGAATAATTGGGGCGCTCACACGGTCGGCAATGTAGTTATAGTGAGCTACAAGGCCTCTTTGTGAGGTCTTGTTATAGTAGGGGGTAACGGAAAGAAGAGCGTCAACCCCGCATTTTTCCGCCTCGTTGGACAGTTCAACGGCATAGCGTGTGTCGTTGCTGCCGGCACCGGCAATAACGGGCACTCTGTGATTGGTTACCTCAACGCAGAGCCTTATAACATTAACATGTTCTTCGGTGGAAAGGGTCTTTGCCTCGCCCGTGGTTCCGCAAACGACTATTGCGTCGGTTCCGTTATTAATCTGCTCATCAACAAGCTCGGCAAAACGGTCATAGTTAACGGATTTATCCTCGTTAAACGGGGTGATGATAGCAACACCGGCTCCGGTAAAAATAACGGGTTTCATAATTGCCTCCGATTATTAATCAGTTTTTGGGCTCAATATAGCCCTGGCTGCAGAGCTGCTCTGCCATAAGTATTGCACCGCCTGCGGCACCGCGAAGGGTGTTGTGTGAAAGGCAGACGAATTTGTAATCATACTGGGTATCTTCACGAAGGCGGCCAACGGAGATAGCCATTCCGCCCTCAAGGTCGCGCTGAAGCTTTGTCTGGGGAAGATTATCCTCAGTGAAATAGTTGAGGAACTGCTTGGGAGCACTGGGGAGCTCCGCATCCTGAGGATAGCCCTTGAAATTCTTCCATATATCAAGAATTTCTTCCTTTGAAGGCTTTTTGTCAAAACGAACGAAAACAGCCGCCATATGACCGTCGGAGCAGGCAACTCTCAGGCACTGAGCGGTGAAATTGGGAGCCTTTGCGGGCACGATTTCTTCGCCCTCGATTTTGCCGAAAATCTTAAGGGGCTCAATTTCGGATTTCTCTTCTTCTCCGCCGATAAAGGGGATGACGTTATCAACCATTTCGGGCCATCTTTCAAAGGTTTTGCCTGCACCGCTGATTGCCTGATAGGTGCACACAAGAACATCCTTAACGCCGTATTTCTCGTGAAGAGGATAAAGGGCGGGCACATAGCTCTGAAGTGAGCAGTTGGATTTAACTGCGATAAAGCCGCGCTTTGTGCCGAGGTGCTTTTTCTGAGCGTTGATTATTTCGGCGTGGTTTGTGTTGAGCTCGGGGATAATCATGGGCACATCGGGGGTGTGCCTGTTGGCGGAGTTGTTGGAGATAACGGGGCACTCGTGAAGGGCATACTCTTTTTCAAGTGCTTTGATTTCATCCTTCTTCATATCAACTGCGCAGAAAACGAAATCAACGGCGGCAGTCATTTTTTCTATATCGGCTGTGGCGTCCATAACGATGATGTCTTTCATCTTTTCGGGTATGGGCTTGGGCATGCACCATTTTTCGCCGACGGCCTCTTTATAGGTTTTGCCTGCGGAACGTGAGCTTGCCGCAAGGGCAACAACATTGAACCAGGGGTGGTTTTCAAGGGTTATGGCAAATCTCTGGCCAACCATTCCCGTTGCGCCGACAATTCCGACTTTGTACTGTTTCATTTTAAACTCCTTCTTTCAAAAAACTTTTGGTTGTTTTTTTTACACGATTGATTTATAATACTATGGCACGGAATACGCCGTGCAAAAGTATAATCTTTAATATATTATATTATCACTATTATCCTTTTATGTCAAACTTTAATATTTACTAAAAATATATATTTTAAGAAAGTGTGTTTGAGGAAAATTAATGAAAAAGAGTGATTTTTTCTACGACCTGCCGGAGGAGCTTATTGCTCAGACTCCCGCCGAACCGCGCGATTCATCAAGGCTTATGGTGCTCGGCAAAAAGAGCGGTGAAATCAGCCACCGTGTTTTTCACGATATAACCGAATATTTTAAACCGGGCGACTGCCTGATTCTGAACAACACAAGGGTTCTGCCGGCAAGGCTTTACGGCGAAAGAACAGATACCGGCGCTATTGTTGAATTTCTGCTTCTGAAAAGGAAAAGCGAAACCGACTGGGAGGTTATAACCGGCCCCGGCAAAAAGGCGCGTGAGGGTCATTGCTTCACCTTCGGCGGCGGATTGCTCAGGGCAGAAGTTATTGAAGTGCTGCCCGACGGCAACCGTATAGCCCGTTTCGGGTGGGACGGCAGCTTTTATGAGGCACTTGAAAAAATCGGTGAAATGCCGCTTCCCCACTACATAACCAAAAAGCTTGAAGACCCCGAAAGGTATCAGACCGTTTATGCCGAGGTCAACGGCAGCGCCGCGGCGCCGACTGCCGGGCTCCATTTTACCCCCGCTCTGCTTGATAAAATCAGGGATATGGGCGTAAAAGTGGCCTTTGTCACCCTTCATGTGGGGCTCGGAACCTTCCGCCCCGTTAAGGCTGAAAATATTGAGGAGCACCATATGCACACCGAGCACTATGTGCTCCCCGCCGAAACTGCCGATATAATCAACGAAACAAAAAAGAACGGCGGCAGGGTATTTGCCGTCGGCACCACATGCACAAGAACCCTTGAATCCGTTGCGGCAAAATGCGGGTGCATCCGCGCCGATGAAGGGGATACCGATATTTTCATTTATCCCGGCTTTGAGTATAAGTGCATTGATGCGCTCATTACCAATTTCCACCTGCCCGAAAGCACGCTCATCATGCTTGTTTCCGCGTTTTGCGGCTATGACAATGTGATGAATGCCTACAAAACCGCGGTTGAGGAGAAATACAGATTCTTTTCGTTTGGCGATGCCATGCTGATTTTATAAACATAAAATATTTATAAAATGTGCATAATATATTGACAAGCACATCTTTTTGATATATACTGTTTGTGAAAGGAACGGAGGTGTTACTATGTCTAAAACAACAGCGAATATCAGTATAGATTCCGATGTGAAAGCAAAGGCACAAGCTCTTTTTTCTGATTTCGGATTGGATTTATCCACTGCAATTAATATTTTTCTGCGTCAGGCAATCAGAGAAAACGCTATTCCTTTCAAAATTACAAGAGATGTTCCGAATGAAGAAACGAAAGAAGCAATAAAAAATGTTCGTGAAGGTAAAAATTTAAGCCGCGGATTTCATACAGTATCCGAATTGATGGAGGATCTGTATGCTGACGATTAAATATGAAACAACCTTCAAAAAGGATTTCAAAAGAATTGTTAAACGAGGCTACAATATCAAGCTTTTGGAAGATGTAATCGAATTGCTTGCAAACGGCGAAGCTCTGCCTGAAAAATACAAAGACCATAGCTTGATTGGAGTTTATGCCGACTGCCGGGAATGTCATATTACACCGGATTGGCTGTTATTTATAAAATCAATGATATGGAATTGATTTTGTATCTTACCAGAACCGGCGCACATTGCTTTTATCGCTCATTGGGTTACACATCCGATAAAAAACAGCTGAATTTTAAAAAATATCTTTGCGGAGAATGATATGGCTTCATATAAACTACTTAAAAAAGACGGCAGCGCCCGCCGCGGCGAGTTTACAACGGTTCACGGAACCGTGCAGACCCCGGCATTTATGAATGTTGCCACCTGCGGTGCAATAAAGGGCGCTCTTTCGGCGCTTGATTTAAAGGAGATAGGCACTCAGGTAATGCTTTGCAACACCTATCACCTTCATGTTCGCCCGGGTGATGACCTTGTTTATGACATGGGCGGCCTTCACAAATTCACAAACTGGGATGCTCCCATTCTCACCGATTCGGGCGGATTTCAGGTTTTTTCGCTTGCAAAGCTGCGCAAAATCGAGGAAGAGGGCGTTCATTTCAACTCCCATGTTGACGGCAGGCACATTTTTATGGGCCCCGAGGAAAGTATGCAAATCCAGTCACACCTCGGCTCAACAATCGCCATGGCCTTTGATGAATGTGTTGAAAATCCCGCGAAATACGAATACGCAAAGCAGAGCTGTGAAAGAACGGAGCGCTGGCTTGAACGCTGCAAGGCAGAGATGGACAGACTCAACTCTTTGCCGGAAACAATAAACCGCGAGCAGCTTCTTTTCGGTATAAACCAGGGTGCAACCTATGATGACCTTCGCATTGAGAATATGAAAAAAATAGCAAAGCTCGATTTGCCCGGCTACGCCATAGGCGGCCTTGCGGTAGGAGAACCCAAAGAGGATATGTACCGCATTATTTCCGCCGTTGAGCCCTTTATGCCGGAGGACCGCCCGCGCTATCTTATGGGTGTCGGTACGCCCGGCAACATAATAGAGGGCGCATACAGGGGAGTGGATCTTTTTGATTGCGTAATGCCCAGCCGCAACGCACGACACGGCCACCTTTTCACAAACAAGGGAATAATCAACCTTAACAATCAGAAATATGAGCGCGACAGCCTGCCGATAGACCCCGAATGTGACTGCCCCACCTGCCGCAGCTTTTCACGCAGCTACATCCGCCACCTTTTCAAAAGCAAAGAAATGCTTGCCATGAGGCTCTGCGTTATGCACAACCTCCATTTCTATAATACGCTTATGGCACGAATCCGTGAGGCGATAGAAAACGGCACTATGGAGCAGTTCCGTGAACAGAATGTTGATTTGCTTGACAGAAGAATATAACCCAAGGCAGCTTTCGGAATTTTTCCGAAAGCTGCTTTTTGCGCTGCGGTGCTTTTTTGTAAAATTGAGCCGAAAGAAAATTATGACTTTTTCGGCTTTTATGCTTGACATTTTCTGAGAATAGTGTATAATAGCAGAGCACTAAAGAAAAAAGCATATCGCGGAGTAGAGCAGCTCGGTAGCTCGTCGGGCTCATAACCCGGAGGTCGCAGGTTCAAATCCTGCCTCCGCAACCAAAGAAACAAGCCATCCGTCAGGATGGCTTGTTTCTTTATCTGTGAAGCGGAATTGTAACTGTAAGTATTTTC
>JAZUJM010000118.1:0-3876 GCA_045642785.1 Acutalibacteraceae bacterium
AAAGCTTGAGGGAACCGACACCGTTGAGGACGCACAAAAGCTGCGTGGAAAGCTGCTCTATCTTAAAAGAAGCGATGCAAAGCTTCCCAAGGGCACATTTTTCATTGCGGAATTGCTCGGCTGTGAGGTTCGCGATGCCGACAACACCGAAAAGCTCTACGGGCACATCTCCGATGTAAGCAAAACGGGTGCCAACGATGTGTGGCACATAACCGATGAAAACGGCAATGAGTATCTTATTCCCGTTATTCCTCAGGTGACCGTTAAAACCTCTGTTGAGGAAAACCTTGTTCTCATAAGGCCTTTAAGGGGGATATTTGACGATGCGGATTGATATTCTCACCCTTTTCCCCGAAATGTGCGAGGGCTTTCTTCGTGAAAGCGTTATCGGCAGGGCAAGGGAGCGCGGCTGTGTTGAAATATGGTGCCGCGATATCCGCGATTACACGCTTGATAAACACAACCGTGTTGATGACGCACCCTACGGCGGCGGAACCGGAATGATAATTCAGGCTCAGCCGGTGAATGACTGCTTTGAAGCCCTCTGCGCCGATCTGGGCACAAGGCCGCACCTTATCTATATGTCGCCTCAGGGCAAAACCCTCACCCAGCAAAGGGTAAAAGAGCTTTCAACTTTCGGTAACATTGCAATTCTTTGCGGGCACTATGAGGGAATTGACGAGCGCGTTATTGAAGAAATAGTTGATGAAGAAATCTCAATCGGCGATTATGTTATAACCGGCGGCGAGCTGCCGGCGCTTATACTTGCCGATTCAATTTCGCGTATGCTGCCCGGAGTTCTTGCAAATGAAGACGCTTTCACCCTTGAAAGCCATTTTTCATCGCTTCTTGAATATCCGCAGTATACCCGCCCGCCCGTGTGGCACGGCAAAGAGGTGCCCGAGGTGCTCACCTCCGGCCACCACGCCAACATAGCAAAATGGCAGCGTGAGCAGAGCCTTAAAAGAACTCTTGAGCGCCGCCCGGATTTGCTTGAAAAAGCAGAGCTGACAAAAAAAGATAAAGAATACTTAAGCACCATTGCCGAAAGCAATGATTAACATTGTATCAAAGCCCCGTAGCTGATAATCAACGGGGCTTATTTATTAAGAAGGTGACGAAATGAAAAAAGCACTCTCCGCCATTCTTTCGGTTCTTATCGTCCTCGGCAGCGTGTTTGCCTGCACCCCCGCCCTTGCCTCGGCAATCGACGGTGCAAAAAAATACACGGTTATTGCCGAGTTTGAAGCCTCACCGCTTTCCGAGCGCTTTGCTGGCAAGGGCTTCCCCTCTGCTGCTCAGAACTCAGCCTTACTTAAAAAGCTGAATATTGAAAGAGCCGCTCCCCTTGCGCAGATGGCAAAAGCAGTAAGCGGATTCAAAATCAGGAACAGCTTCACAAACCTCATTAACGGCGTTTCTTTTACGGCAACAAAGAGCGAAATGCAGGCCGTGAAAGCAATTAAAGGCGTTAAAGCGGTTTATGAGGTGCCCAAAATAAAGGGCATTGAGGTTACCCCCACCGCCGAGCCTCTCAGCTCCGGCAGTATGATAGGGGTTGATACCCTGCACGATATGGGCTACAACGGTGAAGGCACCGCCATTGCGATAATCGACGGCGGCTTCAATTATAATCACGAGGCAATGGCCCTTCAGAACCCTTCGGCTGCCAAATATTCAAAGGACGATATTAAAAATATAATCAGCTCAAATGAAATGGCCTTTGAGGATATGAGCGCCGACGATGTTTATAAAAGCGCAAAGGTACCCTTTGCCTTTGATTACCTTGAGGGCGACTCCGAGCTTGATGATGACAACAACAGCGACCCCAACCACGGCACTCATGTTTCCGGCATAGCGGCGGGCAACGGCGGCAGCATTGCAGGCGTTGCACCCGAGGCTCAGGTGCTTATGTTTAAGATTGATGTCTATGAAGAAGAGGCATTTCTTGACAATATGCTCTGCGCCGTTGATGATGCCGCAAAATTCGATATTTCATCAATCAACTTAAGCGTTGGCATGTCTAACGAAATAACCTATGCCCCCGCCTATGAGCTGCTCACCGAGGCCTTTGACCGCGCAAGAGAAAGAGGAATCCTTATCTGCTGCGCCGCAGGCAACGAAGGAATTTTCAGCGATTCCGTTACCTCCCCTGATTATTCAACCGACGGAATTCCCAACGGTTTCCCCGCCGCAACAAGCATTGCCTCGGTTGATAATGTTAACCTTTCGCAGAAAATAAGAAGCGAAAATCTTATCTCCTTTGTTGATTCAAACGGCAAAGAATACCACGTTTCCGATTACGGTTATTATTACAGCAACCCATTCCCCGAGGAAGCGGAGGTTGTCGCCATTAACGCAAGCGGTATTTCCACCCCCAAATATGACCTTGAAGGCAAAATAGCGCTTCTCTGTGAGCACAATGCGGTTTCACCATCCACACAGAATAAATACCGCAGAATACTTGAAGCCGGCAACCCCGCAGCAGTTATCGTGACCTATGGGTTATATATATTCGGCTATGAATTATGTTACGAATACGGCTGGCCCGTTGCAATTATGGAAGCCGATGCCTATGCGCTCCTGCACGCGCTGCCTGCAAAGATTTCACCTGTTTTTGAGGAATACTATGCCGAGCCCGCCTCGGTTCTTGAAGCAAGCAGCTACACAAGCTGCGGCCTCAGCGACGACCTTAAAATGACCGTGGATGTTGCCGCGCCCGGCGGAATAATCTATTCAAGCGTTGCAAACGGTTATTCGGTTTATTCCGGCACATCAATGGCAGCCCCCCACATCACCGGAGCCGCCGCCCTGTTAGACCAGTATCTTGCTGCAAAATATCCCTCAATTACCGGCAAAGCAAAGGCCGACCTTAAAGAAAACCTGCTTATGAGCACCGCCGACCCCGTTATTTATAACGATTGCGCCGTTTCGCCCAAAATTCTCGGCGCAGGCCTTGTTAACCTTGAAGAAGCAATAAACACCAACGCCGTTTTAACCGATGAAAACGGTGCCGGAGCGCTTAACATAGGCGAAATTCAGGGCAATGAATTCACACTTAATTTCACGGTGAAGAATTTCTCCGCCGAGCCCGTAACCTATGACACCGTTTCATTTGATGTTATCACCGACAAAGCCACCGCAGAAAAAGAATTTGACAGCGAAACCGGCGAATATAACACCCGTCAATATATAACCGGCGAAAGCAGAAAGCTCGGCTTTGAAATAAGCTCCTGCACCCTCACCGAACCGCTCACCGTTCAGGCGGGCGAAACCGCCGAGGTCAGTGCCGTGCTTACCCTTGATTCCGACGAGCTTGCCGAAAATGCCGAAATTTTCACAAACGGCTTCTTTATTGAAGGGTATGCATATCTCACCGATTCTTCTGACGGCGAAACACCGCTTAATATGCCCTTCCTCGGCTTCAGCGGCGATTGGTTCAGCTCCCCCGCGCTTTCACTTGAAGACGGTTACTTTGAATTCTACGCCCTCAGAAACGTAAAAACAGTTCTTCTGGAGCTGGTTGATTCAAACGGCGAAACAATATTCTCAAACGATGAGGAATACATCAAAAAAGGCGATTACACCTCCTGCAGCGGCATTATTTTTGAGAATGTTGACGTGGAAATTCCCGATGGCGAATACACGGTAAGGCTCACAGCCACCCTTGCAACCCCGGGCGGTGAGGATAAAACGCAGGTGTTCACCTATGATAAGCTTTTCAAAATAGATACTACCGTAACGGAAATCATAAAGCTTTCTTCAAAAAGGAACTCCGACGGAACCTATGAAGTCACCATCCTCGCAAACAGCAACGATGTAATGCTTATTGAAGCCTACGGCGCAAGAGTCGGCAACCGCCGCTTCTATGACATT
>JAZUJM010000119.1:0-3604 GCA_045642785.1 Acutalibacteraceae bacterium
GTTGAGGTTGAAAGCGGAAAAGGTGAGGCAGAGGTGCTTCCCTTTACCGCCATACCCGACGGCGCCGAAACGGTGCTTGCCTACAAAAACTCAATTCTCAGGGGAGTTGAAAAGCTGCCGGCGGAAAAGATTCACGCGGCAAAAGAACCCGTTTACAGGTTCGGCGCGCTCAGCGACCTCCATTTTAACCGCTATTTTCTCTCCCTCACCGATGACGGAATGGTAACCTTCCCCAATGCGCTCAGCTTTTTTAATGCCTTTGATGTTTCGCTTGTGGCAATGAGCGGCGATCTTTCCTCCGGCGGAGAAAGAAATGCCTTCGAAAAGTTCAATTACATTGCCTCCAAGTTCGATTTCCCGGTTTACACCTGCACGGGCAATCACGATGTTAACGATGAATTTGTTAAATCCGACTGGCTGGAGCTTGTTAACAGCGGAGCCTACGGTGATACAAAGCGCGAAGGCATCTGTGATGTTAACGACCTCGACTTTGCCTATTTGCCTCAGGGCGAAAACGGCGATGCGTTCATTTTCCTTTGCCAGTCCTTCTGGGATTACAACAGCGAAACAAGCCGCCTTTTAACAGATGAACAGCTTGACTGGTTTGAGGCGGAGCTTGAAAAGTTCAGCGGCAAAACGGTTTATGTTTTCTTCCACACCTTCCTTGCCAACGACAACGGCGACAGGGATACGGGTGAGGGCAATGTATGCAATGAAGCAGGCTCCACATATGACCTTGTTTTCACTCAGAATACTCCCGATGAAATAAGGTTCAGAAATCTGCTTAAGGAATACAAAAATGTAATCTGCTTCAACGGTCACTCCCATTGGGCGTTTGACCAGCAGAAATATAATCCCATACTTAATATTACGGATTATGACGGAACCTATGCAACCCTTGTTCATATTTCAAGCGTTTCTTCGCCGAGAAGACTCAAAAATGAGAATTCAACCAAAAGAAGCGAGTATTATATGCGTGATTCGGAGGGCTACCTTGTAAGCGTTTACGATGACTGCATTGTATTATCGGGGGTTAATTTCCTTAAGGGCGAGCTGCTTTCGTACGCTGCATTTGTTATTGATAAGTAATAAAAATCACCCCGAAGTTCATCTGAACTTCGGGGTGATTCATTTTAATTTATCCGTGGTAGAAAAGCGGCCTGCCGTGTTTTTTAACAGAGGAATAAATCAGCACGGTGTCACCGACTTTGTAATTATCAAGGCTTTTGTTGCCCAGAAAATTTTCAAATGAGCTGCCCTTGAAAATTTCGCCGTCAACATTTACAAGCGCATATCTGCCCTGAATTTTTTCGATTTTGCCGTAGGTGCATACCTGCGGTTTCTTTTTTAATGAGTGCGTGATAAAAGCAATGCAGATGATAAATCCGGCGGCAATTACCCCGGCGGTAATCAAAGGGTTCAGCGCGGGGAAAAACATTACCACCGCAAATGCAGCAAGCATTGCCGCAATAAGGTAGGTGCACAGAAATCCTATGTAGCAGTTTCGTGAAAATCCGTGATATTCACGGCTGTTTTTCAGCTTGGCATAAGCTTTTTCGCTGAACATTTTTTCACCCTCTTTTAGTCTTTTCTGAGCTTTGAGGCAATGGTTCCGAAAAGGCAGCCGATAAGAACACCGGCGTAATCAAGAATAACATCATCAATATCGGCGGTTCTTCCGGTGAAATACTGCACGGCCTCAATGGCAAGAATAATGACGATACCGATTATGGCGGTGAATTTAAACGGGCGGCGTTTGAACGCGGGGATGAAGCCGAGGGGGATGAACGCCGCAACATTTGCAGCTATGTTCAAAAGGAATTTTTCCAATGTGGTGCTGCCGTCGGCAAGCGAGCTTATCCAATGGCTGATGTTTGAAAAGGGCATAAGCTGAAGGCTGTGCTCAATCGGAAGCTCAAAAAACTTTTTTATACCGAGGTTGGAAGCTATCACATAGTTGCCGTTCGGGAAAAACACCGAGAAAATCAATCTGTCCTGAACCATGATGTTCATCATCGGCAAAACGGTCAGCGCAAGCAGGCTTACCAGCCAGCACACAAATACCGTGTCTGTCAAAGCGCCCTTTTTCTTTTTCATCTTAAGCCTTATGGGCAAAAAGAAGATAAGAACGACGAAGTTGCAGATTAAAAGCTGAATCAGATATGAGGACAAAGCGTAACTCATAAATTACCCTTCTTTCGGAATAACGGTATAGCTTCTTGATTCCATATTATCATAAATTTTCCGGTTTTGTGTATTATGTTTAATATTTTTTTATTTTTTGTTTGAATGCACATATACAATGCGGCTGATTTGTTTAAAAAGCCGACTTTTATTTATTAATGAAGAAAAGCCCTACCATACACAAGACTATGCCTGCGATTTTTGAGGCCGAAAAATGCTCTTTGTAAAAAATAACCCCGATAAAAATAAGGCAGATTGCAAGAATGGCGCTGTGAACAAGCTGGCCGGTGCTGATGTTCCAGCCCGCTTTGTACATATATATCGAACCCGCTTCAAGGCCCACTATCGCAAGCCCGAGCACCCATGTAGTCCAGTTGATTTTTTTATATTCTTCAATAATATTGCCGCCCTTGCTGAAAATGAAAAACAGCACCGCCGAGAATGCCGCACCCACAAGATAGGTGACGGTAAGCGAAGCAAACGGATTAATATTATCCGGCGTTGATTTGGAACAGATGTGGTAAAAGATGTTTGAAATAACGATGAGTATAATCGGATAAACCATATTCATTTTGTTTTTCCTCCAAAAAATAAACAGCCGGACTTTTCAGCCTGACTGTCGGTAGGTGCTCACCCGTAAGTGTATATTATGATATCACAGGTTTTGTAAAAATTCAAGTAAAAAAACCGCGGCCTGATTTTAACAAGCCGCGGCAATTCATTTTTGTTATGCTCTGCTTTCGATGAATTTGATTATGTCGCCTACGCCCTTATAAATTGCATAGCCGCTGTCGGTTGCGTCAACAAGGGTCGGGGCCTGCATAATGTTGAATTTGTCGCAAAGGTCGGGGTCTTCCTCTGCAAGAATCACCTTGTATTGGATGCCTGCTCTGTCAAGATTTGCCTTTGCAATTTTGCAGTTGGGGCAGGTTCTTGTGGTGAAAAGAAGAAGCTCTGATTTGCCGGTGTTCTCTGCGGGTGCCTCACAGCAGGCACATTCTTCGGCAGCGGGCTTGCGGGTCTTTTTTAGAACGGAGGTGCCGATGTCGTAAACCTTGCGGTCTTTGTATTCCTGTGCCTTGCCGTCGTTCCAGTTTTTAACCGGTCTGTAATAGCCGGTGATTCTGCTGTAAACCTCGGTTTCTTCGCCGCACTCGGGGCAAACCTTAACCTCGCCTGCAATGTAACCGTGGTTTTTGCAAACCGAATAGGTGGGTGAAAGGGTGTAGTAGGGAAGAGTGTAGTTTTCCGCAATCTTTCTTACAAGGTTTGCGGCAGCCTGCCAGTCGGGAAGCTTTTCGCCGAGGAAGGCGTGGAAAACGGTGCCGGAGGTGTAAAGAGTCTGAAGCTCATCCTGAATATCAAGGGCATCAAAGATATCGGAGGAGAAGCCGACGGGAAGGTGGCTGGAGTTGGTGTA
>JAZUJM010000120.1:0-14334 GCA_045642785.1 Acutalibacteraceae bacterium
GTTCTTTTTCTTTGCGTTTTCCGCTGCGGGGGCGTTTTCGGTATACTCGTTATTTTCTGCCATAATTCAGCACTTCCTTAATCGTATATTTTCATTTTTCCGCCGGTGATCCTGAAAAGCGCCTTGCCGACAACATAGCGCTCATCTATCATTCCGATTTTTCCGGAACGGCTGTCAAGAGAATCGTTTCTGTTATCACCCATAACGAATATTTCGTTTTCGCCTACCGTGACCGGAAAATCAATATCATATTTCAGAGCGGTAGGCTCGGCGATATAAGGCTCATTGAGCATCTGATTATTCACAAAAACACTGTGGGATTCAAAATCAATATATACTACATCGCCCTCAACGCCGATCACTCTTTTGATAATGGGCACGCCCCGTTCCCAGGGCTGATTGATGACCACAATATCTCCCCGTTTGAAGCCGGTCGCCGCCGAGGCAACGGCAACACGGTCTCCGTCATTCAGCGTGGGAAACATGGAGCGTCCGTCAACTCCGACGGGTCTGATAAAAAACATAAAAATAAAGAAGACAGCGATGACGGCGTTCTTTGCCGAATCAAAAGCATCATAAAGCGCTCCGGCAGCAAAGGATTCTTGTTCAAATTCAACAGAAAACTCTTCAATTCTTCGCATCGCAGCCCCCCCTTTTTTTTCGCCGTAATTCAAGAAAAAAGGTGTAACAACCGTAAAATTGTTACACCCTCATCAAGCTCTTTATCTGATCTGTTCCTTAACTTTGGCAGCCTTACCGACTCTGTCTCTGAGGTAATAAAGCTTGCCTCTGCGAACGCGGCCGTATCTTACGATATCAACCTTGACAACGTTGGGAGAATGAACGGGGAATACTCTTTCAACACCGACACCGTAGGAAACTCTGCGAACTGTGAAAGTTTCCGAAACACCGGAGCCGCGGCGGGCAATAACGATACCCTCGAAGACCTGTATTCTTTCCTTGTTGCCTTCACGAATCTTAACGTGAACCTTAACTGTTGAGCCGATAACGATTTTGGGAGCTTCGGCTTTGATGGAATCCTGAGCGATGAGCTTGAGTGCGTCTGCCATTTCTTTTTCCTCCAATTTTTTCAGATGTTCTTAACAAAAGCTTTGACAGAGGAACATCAGCTTTAATGTTTTTTGAGCATTAAACCCCGTCTTTGCCGGCTGCCGCAGGCGCCGAGCTTGTGACGGAACGCAAATGCAGAAGGTATAATATCATAACGGGATTAAAAATGCAAGCTTTTTTCAAAAATTTCAGCAAAAATCTTTTCTTTCGGCGTTAAGAAGGGCAATTCTTGAAACCGTTCTGTGCTGCGGCTCGGTTTTTGCCTGCAAATAGAAGCAGTCAAGCAGCAAATCGGGGTTAAGGTTGAGCGTGCTGCCGCAGGGAAGCACCGCCTCGGCAACAAAGTCATTACCCACAGCCGCCGCCTCAAATGAATAAATCATTTCGCACAGATTAACGGTTTTAACGCCGCGCTTGCTTCTTTTTTCAGCGCTTATCTCGCCGGAGGCAACCATTGAAAGCGCGGTTCTGCAAAATGCCGCCGCCTCATTTTCATCGGCAAAGGTGAGCTTTACCCTGTATTTCGCGGCGGTAATCTCGGCTGTTTTCATAACGGGCTCGGTAACCGCCGTTATCTCTATGCCCTGCGGCATAACAGCCGAAAGCCTGCTTTTTATTTCTTCATTGCTTATTTCGCCCTCAATTCTTATATCAAGAGGTTCATTGAGCCCCTCCTGCCCCAGGGGAAGCGGAGCAAGGAAATTGAGGTAGGGCTTGGGATTGAAGCCCTCGGTGTACCAGAGCGGGAGATGTGCCCTTACAACGGCGCGTGAAAAGCACCTGTTCATATCAAGGTGAGATGTGTAGATGCTCAGCCCCGTTTTCTTAAACCATACTCTGACGGATTTCATTGCACTCACCCCCGTTTATTTTTGCCGCGCCGCACCCGGCGCATTTTTCACGGCAGCACGGAGTTGTTTCGGCTCTGTGCGCCTTTTTATTTTCATTGATAAGAAAAGCCTTGGAAATTCCGCAATCCATATGCTCCCACGGAAGCACCTCTTCATAGCTTCTTGCCCTTGCGGTGTAGAAGAACGGGTCAACCCCGCTTTCCTCAAAGCTGGTCATCCAGGTTTCAAACTTAAGCTGGTCGTCCCAGCCGTCAAATTTACAGCCGGAGTGCCATGCAAGCTCAATAACCGTTGAAAGCTTTCTGTCGCCCCTTGCAAATACACCTTCAAGGAAGCTTGTGTCGTGGTTGTGCCTGCCGACGCTAATCTTTTTGGATTTCACGAAGGAAAGAAGCAGCTTCTGCCTTTCGGTTATTTCATCCGGGGTAATCATCGGTTCCCATTGGAACGGGGTGAAGGGCTTTGGAACAAGGGTTGCAACACTTAAGGAAACATTTACTCCCCTGCCCTTGGGCTTGTCCGGGTTGTTGTAGTATTCCTCAACAACCGCCTGCGCAAGGTCGGCAATGCCCTTAATATCCTCTTCGGTTTCGGTTGGCAGGCCCATCATAAAGTAGAGCTTAACGGCAGTCCATCCGCCGCGGAAGGCCCTTGAAGCGGTTGAAAGAACCTCCTGCTCGGTAATATTCTTGTTGATAACATCCCTCAGCCTCTGAGTGCCCGCCTCCGGCGCAAAGGTCAGGCCGCTGCGGCGCACGGCATTGAGCTTTTTCATAAGCTCTTCGGGGAAGTTATCCGCCCTTAAAGACGGCAGGGCAACATTCACCTTTTCGGGAATGGTCCAGTTGAGCATTGAATCAAGCAGCTTTTCAAGGCCGCGGTAATCACTTGTGGAAAGTGAGCAGAGTGAAATTTCATCGTAGCCGGTGCTTTCATATATCGCACGGCACTGCTTTTCGACAACCTCCGGGGACTTTTCTCTGAGCGGGCGATAGAGGAAGCCCGCCTGACAGAAACGGCAGCCCCTTATACAGCCGCGGAAGGTTTCGACGGTGGTTCTGTCGTGAACCACTTCAATAAACGGAACAACAAATTCCGACGGGGCAAACATTGTATCAAGGTCTTTAACCACACGCTTGGTTACCTTTTCGGGTGCTCCGCACTTGGGGGTTATCGCCTTAACCGTTCCGTCTTCATTGTAGCTTATATCATAGAGCGACGGCACATATACCCCGGGGATTTTTGCCGCCTGCTCAAGAAATTCCGCCTTGGTTGAGCCCGCCGCCTTATGCTTTTTGAAAAGGTCAAGCAAATCGTTCATAACCTCTTCACCGTCGCCGAGCATGGTTAAATCAAAGAAATCCGCCATGGGCTCAATGTTGCACACGCACGCGCCGCCCGCAACAACAAGGGGTGTCAATTCCGTTCTCTGCTCCGAGCGAAGCGGAACCCCCGCCAAATCAAGCATATTGAGCACATTGGTGTAGCCGAGCTCATACATAAGGGTAAAGCCGATAATGTCAAAATCCTTAACCGGGTCGCCGCTTTCAAGGGCATAAAGGGGAATATCGGCCTCCCTCATCTCTTTTTCCATATCCACCCACGGTGCAAAAACACGCTCGCACCAGGAATCCTTACGGGAATTGATGAGCGAATAAAGAATTTTCATCCCGAGGTGGGACATTCCTATTTCATATGTGTCCGGGAAACAGAACGCAAAGCGGATATCAACATCGTTTTTGTTTTTCACAACGCTGTTAAGCTCGCCGCCCGTGTATCTGCCGGGCTTCTGAACCTTTAACAGCAGCTTTTCGATTTTTTCAGGGAACATCACCGTATCTCCTTAAAACATACAATTATAGCTATTGTAACGCAATCAAGGTAATTTGGCAACTGTTTTTTCCCCCGTGCTTATCAAAACAATAAGAATATACACCGCCGCGGCAAGCAGGGTGAAATTGTGCTCACATTCAAAAAATATGAATAAGCCCGCGCAGAAAACCGGAACAAGGGCCGCAAATGATACCGTTCTCATAATTTTAACCGCCCTCAGTTCGCCCCACCGAAGCGAAAAAGCAAAGCAAAGCGCCCTGCCCGCGTCAAGCGGCAGGCAGGGAAGCATATTAAACCCGCCTATGCACAGGTTTATCATAACCGCATTCATCACAATGCCGCGGCTGCCGTGTGCAAAGAAAAAAAGCAGGGCGGCTGTGACAAAATTAACGGCAGGCCCGCCGAGGGCAACAAGTATTTCATCCCCCGGCTCCTGCATATCTCCGCGCTTTTTTATGCTCACCCCGTAATACGAAAGCTTCACCTCCTGCGGTTTTTCGCCCAGAATAAGCATACACAAAAGGTGCCCCGATTCGTGAAGCACACACGCCGCAAGCGAAAGGGCACAGGTTCCGCTGTTATCCGTTAACAGCAACAGTGTAACAGCCGCCGCAAAAGCAAAGCAGAACTTCACCCTTGTTCTGCCAACCGTAAACTCCACCTTATCACCCCTCAGGTACTTTTCTTACCAAACAGCAGAATTGACGGGTCCACGCGCACCCCGCCTATGCGCACCTCAAAATGAAGGTGCGGCCCGGTTGACCACCCGGTGGAGCCCACAAGTGCCACGGTTTCGCCCTTTCTGATAACATCGCCCCCGGAAACAAACACCTCGGAGCAATGGCAGTAATATGTTTCAAGGTTATCGGAATGTTTTATAAGCACATATTTTCCCCATTGGTCATCCTCTCCCGTTTCCTCCACAATGCCGAAAAACACGGCGGAAACCGGAGTACCGAGCGGAGAAGAAAGGTCTATGCCCGTGTGAAAGCCGTAGTTGCCGGAAACCGGATTAACACGGTAGCCGAAGCCGGAGGTTATCCGCTCGCTCGGAACCGGCATGGCGGGTTTTTCCGATATTTCATACATTGCAAATGAAGTGCCCTTTGCCGCCTCTTCGGTTTCTATATCCCTGCCGCCCGCCTGCTCCATTTCGCCCACGGCAACCGTTTCGCCCGCCTCGCTGCCAAGCTTCTCCATAGCTGTTGTATTTTCACTTTCCGGCTCGTCGGCTTTTTCCTCTTCACCCTCCGGCTTTTCATCCGTGACGGGTGAAAACACATCATGTGCCTTTTCTTTAAATGCCGAATAAAGCTCCGGGGCGCTCATATCGCTGCTCATCGCCTCGGAATATGCTTTTTTCAGTTCGTCAAGCACGGGAGAGCTCACCTTGCCGAGCAGAAAAACAAATGCAATCGCCGCGGCGGTGATAAAGCACTGGGCGGCAATGAGTTTAACAAACGCGTCATTTTTCCGCCCGCTTTTCTTTGTATTTTCCGGCTGAACCGCGGCAGATGCCGCACGGTTCCTTGCCCGTCTGTCTCTTTCCGGATATAAGTTTTCGTTTTCCATTATCCTCATTCTTCCTTTCCGCTTTTGCTATGATTCTATGCCGCAAAAAGTCATTTTATTATTCTCTTGCAAAAAGCGGATGCTTAATGTATAATATAAGGCAAAGTTTTGAAAGGAGATTTAACAATGAAAAAGATTTTGGCAATTCTTCTCGCACTCACATTCATCACCGCTGCTTTCGCAGGCTGCGGCGGAAAGACCGAGGAACCCGCCGAAAGCACAACAAACGCTGCCGACGCGGCACTTGATGATTTCGGTTTTGAGGATGAAACAGCTCCCGCTACCGAAGCGGCAAACGGCGAAACCGAGCCCGCCTCTGCGGCTGATGACACCACCGCCCCTGCCGAGAGCACTTCCGCCGAGGGTTCAAGCGACACAACAGCCGCCGAATCCACCACAGCTGCAGCAAAGGTTCCCTCCACCACAGCAGAGGTTCTCGCATTCTATAATGATGCTCTGAACAAGGCATATTCCTCAAAGGTCGGCTATCATAAGGAACGCTACACCGACGGCGAAAAGATGGATGCCGGCGTAGCACTTCAGATGTTCAAATCCCTTGTTTTCAAGTTCATGGGCATCGGTGCCGAAAATAAATACACCGAAGACATAACCAAGGGTCAGTGGAACGAGGATGCCAAGAAACACTCCATTCGCAAGAGCACTCTTGCCGCCGGTGATGTTTCCTCCGCAACCGCAAAGCCCAACGCTGACGGCTCACTTTATGCCATTACAATCAATGTCAAGGGCGGCAGCAGCCATGCGGGCAAAGACGGCATTTCCAATTCTTCTCCCATTGACAAGTGCGGCATGTGCGTAGGAACAGAGGATAAGAGCTGCTTCGACCACAAGACCGCAGGCGTTATCTATGACGCAATCGATGACACCTATGCAGGCGCAACCATCGACGAAAAATACTCCAATGCAAAGGTTACCGCAGTTATCGAAGCCGCAACCGGCAAGCTTCAGAAGCTTGTTGTTGAGTATGATATCAATGTTGACATCGATATCGGCATCGGCGCAGCTGCCTGCTCCGGCGCAACTCATATCATTTACTCCGATTTCAAATACTGATAAATCGGCATAAAACTGCATTATAATATTAAACGGGGCTTCCGGTAAAGGAAGTCCCGTTATTTTTAACCTGATATTCAGCCCATAAGCAATAATCCCTGCGTTATCAGAAACTCGCCGAGAATATAGGTGAGCATAACCGTGAAATGCTTTTTGAAGATGATATTGTCCTTTTTGTAATATCTGACAAGGAAAAGCGTACAGTCCGAAACAAAGAACAGCAGCGCACCCGCATAGGCAACGGCAGTTGCAAGGCCGGGCTCGCTCACAAGCCTCATAAGCGAAAACACATTCATTGTGCTGTTTGAAAGCAGATATACATACATGGGTATCTGCATTTTTTTCGGCGTTGTGGGTTTAAGCAGGTAAATAATCACCGCCGAAACGGAATAATATATTACCGCAGCCGGAATAACAGCCCACCATTTGACAAGTGAAAAATCAAGGCGCACGGCATATACCGCTATAAAAAGGAAGTGGGTGAGCATAAAGCTTATTCCGCCCGCAGTGAACCAGCCGTTCCCCTTCGGGATAAGCAGCACATCGCCGAGCCAACTTGTGGCAAGTGCCGCAATCAGCAGCACGGAGGGTGAGGATGTGCAGGCAAGATAATACAGAATTATCAGCGGCAGAATAAACGGCTTTGTCTTTGCCCGCCGCTTTGAATCATCACGCCAGCTGTCAAAAAGATGAACCGAAGAAACGGCAATCAGCAAAAAAAGATAAACATATTTCATAAAAGTTCTCTCCGGGTACAGATTTAGTTCACCTAAATACTAAATGCTTTGCCGCTTTTTGTCAACCCGTTGTGTTTTGATTGACAAGCGGCTTTATTTGGAATATAATAATCTGTTGAAAAATATACAGCCCTGCGGAGGTTTGACATATGGATTTTTCCGATAAAAAAGTGCTTGTTATCGGCCTTGCCCGAAGCGGCCTTGCGGCAATAAAGGTGCTTAACAAGCTCGGCGCAAAAATCACCCTTTCCGAAAGCAAAAAGAAAGAGGATATTAAAGAAGCCGCTTTTCTTGAAGAGCTCGGCGTTGAAATAACCGACCAGAGCCCGGAGGTATTTGACCGCCCCTACGACCTTGCGGTAAAGAACCCCGGCGTTCCTTACAGAAGTGAAAATATACTTAAGCTTGAGGCAAACGGAGTGCCCGTTATAACCGAAATCGAGCTTGCCTATATCGTTTCCGCCCCCCAGCACTATGTTGCCATAACCGGCACAAACGGCAAAACCACCACCACATCACTGACCTATGAAATTCTTGAAAAGGCCTTCCCCGGCAAAAGTCACCTTTGCGGCAACATCGGCATTCCGCTTTGCGAAATTGTTATGGAAAACAACCTTATGGAGGAAGCCGGCCACTATATAGCACTTGAAATTTCAAACTTTCAGCTTGTTAATATTGACAAATTCCGCCCTGAGGTTTCGGTTATAATCAACCTCACACCTGACCACATTGATTTTATGGGCAGCCTTGATGCCTACTACAAATCAAAAACCGAGGTTTACCGCAACACGGGCGAGGGTGATGTGTTTATCCTTAACGCCGATGACCCGGTGCTTGCCGATTACACGGCGCGCTATCCGGTGCCCTGCAAGGTCAAGAGCTTCAGCCTTGACAGAAAAGATACCGACTGCTTCATAGAAAACGGCAATATGCTTGTTGACGGTGAAAGCGTTCTTTCGCTGAGCGACATCAGGCTTGTGGGTAAGCACAACCTGCAGAATGTTATAATCGCCGTTGCCGCCGCAAAGGCGCTCGGCATAAGCAATGAAACAATCAAAGAAGCCGTTCGCGCTTTCGGCGGAGTTGAGCACAGAATCGAATTTGTTCGCGAAATAAACGGCGTTAAATATTATCACGACTCCAAGGGCACCAACACCGACGCCACCGTTACCGCGCTTAAAGCCTTCGATAAAGGCGTTATTCTGCTTCTCGGCGGCTTTGAAAAAGGGCTTGCAATGGATGATGTTAAGGCTCATCTTAGCTGTGTAAAAAAGGTTATCGGCTTCGGCGCCTGCGGCCCGCGCCTTGTTAACGACCTTGTGGGCAGCGACGGAATAATAGTTGAAGACCTTGTTCAAGCCGTCAGCGAGGCAAATAAAATTGCCGAAAGCGGCGACACGGTTCTTCTTTCCCCAACCACAAGCTCATTTGACCAGTACAGCGGCTTTGAAGAAAGAGGCCGCCATTTCAAGGCCATTGTCAACGCATTATAATTTGAAGCAAAGGAACGAATATGGAGCAAAAAGAAAAATATATCGGCGTTTTCGACTCCGGCATAGGCGGGCTTACGGTTGTTAAAAGCATTGTGCGCTCAATGCCGAATGAAAACATAATCTATTTCGGCGACACCGCCCATGTGCCCTACGGCACCCGTTCGAGGGAGCAGATAACCGAATATGTGCTTAAGGATGTTAAGTTTTTGAGCATTTTTGATATCAAGGCCGTGGTCATCGCCTGCAACACGGCGGATTCCATAGCCCGCGAAAAGGTGGAGGAGCTTTATCCCCTGCCCGTTTTCGGCGTGGTCGGCCCCGCCTCACGCACGGCGGCGCTCTCAACCGGAAACAACAAAATCGGAGTAATCGCCACAAATGCCACCGTTAACTCCGGCGCATACGAAAAGGCAATCTGCGCCATTAATGAAAAGGCGGAGGTAATAAGCGTTGCCTGTCCCCTGCTTGTGCCGCTTGTTGAAAACGGGCGTTTTCAGAAGGGCGACCCGGTTATTGAAACGGTTGTTGAGGAATACCTTGCCCCGCTCAAAGAAGCCGGAGTTGATACCCTTGTTCTCGGCTGCACCCACTATCCCCTGCTTTTTGATATAATATCCGAAAAAATGCCCGACGCGCTTATAATCAGTTCATCCGACGCTGCGGCACAGGCACTCAGCGACGGCCTTGCCGAAAAGGGCCTTCTTAACGATGTTTCCGGCGGCGAAAGAAAATTCTTTGTCAGCGACAGCGCGGCTCTTTTTGAGAAAACAGCCAAAGTCTTTATGGGTGAAAGCCTCGGAGGCGCGGTTAAACAGGTTGAGATTATTTAAGAAATATTAAAGCTTTTGTTAATATACCGTTTATTTTTTAGCCGTATTATTTGCTTGCAAAAAAGTAAAAGCGGCAAATCTGCCTGCACGGAAAGAGAAAAAGTATGAAGAATTTCAAAAAAGCACTTAGTCTGGCACTTGCGGTGCTCACCGCGGTCCTTGTTTTTGCGGGCGTGCCAGCGGCCTCCGCCGCCCAAAAGGCGAAGGATGTATTCATCTCCGAAATCTGCTTCAATCCCTCATTTGAAGAGAACGGTAAAAAGTTCAAAACCAACAATGACTTTTATGAGTTTGTTGAAATTAAAAATATCGGCACCGAGCCCATTGACCTGACCGGTGCCCGCATTGAATACAGCAAGGACGGCCTCGGCGGCGAATCGCGGTATAAAGACCCGATTGTGTTTGAAGAGGGCAACGACAAAATAATGGAGCCCGGCGAAATATGGGTGATAGGGGTTTACACCATTTTAACCCCGCGCCGCAATGTGGGTTATTCCACGGATGAAGAGCTTGCCGAATACTGGAACGAGTTCAACACCTGCTACTCATCCTCCGTTCCCGTTTCAAGGCGTGCGCTTGCCGTGGCAGCCGAAAGCAAGGCCGAAACCTGGCTTCCCGGTGCTTCAAGCCTGCCCAACTCCGGCAAAACCGGTGCGCTGATGATTATTGCCGAAAAAGAGGAGCAGGTTCAGCCCGAAACAGACACCGATGAACCGCTTGAACCCGAAACGGTAAAGGTGCCCTATACCCTTGCCGAAATCGAATACTCCCCGGACGAATACTCAGCCGACGGCTACGCCCTTCAGTTTGCCCTCAGCGGTTCAACCGTTACGGTTCAGGGCAGCTCCGGCTGTTCACCGATGAAAATTTATGATTATCAGCTCCCCGACCTTGACAACAGAGCCGCTCCGAAGGGTGAAAAATTCAGCCTTACCTCAATGAATGTCTGCTACGCCATAGGCAATGAGCCCGCCGAAGGAACCAAAGACGATTACACGGTTGAAAAGCGCTGTGCCCGCCTTATCGGCTACCTTGGCAAAAATCCCGCCGATGTTATATGCCTGCAGGAGATAACCGAGGAATGGTGGAATGATGTTATGGGCGGCCTCGGCGACAGCTACGGCTGGGTCGGTGAAAGCTGCTACGGTGCAAAGGACGGCAAAAGCCTTGCCGTAACCGATTCCTACAACCTTGTTTTTTATAAAGTATCAAAATTTGAGCTGCTTGATTACGGCAACTTCTGGCTGCTTGAGGATGAACCCTCGGTGGGCAATAAAATATGCTCATGGGTTATTCTTCGCAGCATTGAAACGGGCAGCGCCTTTGCCGTTTTCAACACTCACCTTTCGGCAAACGACCCCAAAAAATCCACCACGGAGTTTGCCGATTATACGGCGCGTGATTCCGAAATCGAGCCGCTTAAAGCAAAAATAGATTCCGTTCTCTCTGCCGCCGCAAAAAGATTTGTTACCAAAAAGTCTGCTATTCCTTATGTGCTTTGCGGCGATTTCAACATTGACGAAGGCACACTTTGCTACAACAAGCTTATTTCCGCCCTCGGAGTAACCGATGCAAAGTACGCCGCAAGAAAGAACCAGCTTAAAGCCACTTATAATTTATGGGGCAAAAAAACCGAGGATAACGGTATGATTTATGACTACTGCTTCCTCAAAAACGGGGCCGATGCCGAAAGCTACCGCGTTGTTACCGACAAGGGTGATGACGGCTTCCTTATCTCCGACCACTTTGCCTCCGAAATCGAAATATATACCCCGTCAAACACCTTTGCCGTTAACGCAAAGCCCGTTGACCCCGACGGCAATGTTGAAAAGGTGAGCTTTTTTGACCGCGTTGCGGAGTTTTTCAGAAGAATAATCGCGTGGTTCAGGAATCTGTTTGCCCAAATAGGCGAAATTGAGCCGGAACCCGTTGAGCCGATAGTGCCCGTTGTGCCCGATTCCATTTAACAAAATGAAAATTTTCAGCCCGGTTTTCCGAAACGGAAAACCGGGCTGATTTTTTAACTTTCAATTATTCTTCACGAAGAATACCGTAATATCTTGCAATCCAGTAGGGCAGCAGATAAAGGGTGCCCTCCTGAGCGGCTTTGCGGTTGCCGCTGTCAAGCTCAAACACTCCAGCATCGGGGCGGTGAAGATTTCTTTCATCGTAGGGCAGCGGATATTTGACCTGAGGTGCTTCCATCCACTCCTCCTGCTCGGTATCGTAAACGATATCCCTGCGCTTGGAGTTTTCCATTGTGTAGTGAATAAGGTCAAGCGGAATTTCTCTGAGTGACTGAACGCCCTCAACAAGGTCTTCATCGCGGCCGGTAAAAATGGCGTGGATAAAGCTGAACAAAGGCTGCTTTTCTATTCTTTCATACTGCCAGTGGTCCTCCATACCGCAAAGGAGAACGGCACGGATGCTCTCATTTTCTTCAAGGCGAAGCAGAGTGAGTGAGGCAAGGAAAGCAAGGTTATCATCAATGTGAACAAGGTGGGCGTCCCTTATCTTGTGCTGCATTGCGTTAAGGTGATAGTGGTGGCGGGTGATAAACTCATTGTAGAGTGCCGCATATTTTTCATCGCCGGAGATATGGGCGCAAACCTTAAGGAAGGCAAGCAGTTCAAGCGAATTAATGCCCTTTTCGGGGAACCATTTGTCGGCGTGATTAAGAAGCTCGGGGTCCCAGCACGCCCAGGTGGTGGGCAGGCCGTCACGGTCAACAAGGCGGTATTTATTTTTAAGAATGTGCTCCATTATTCCGCACAGAGCCTTTGAAATCTCCGCCTTTTCGCTCTTGTTGGCACAAAGGTCATAATAAATCGAAAGGCCGAAGAAGTGGCCGGTCATCTCGTCGCTGGAGGTTTCACCCTTCCACTCACATTCACCGTCGGGTGAAAGAGCCCATTCATGGTCGCCGTTGCCGAAGCCCTCTTCACCGGGGTAACGAACCGCCCTTGCGGTAAAGCCCGGAATGCCCGAAACGCGGGTAAGGAAAAGCATTGCCTTCATTCCGCGGCGCGCCTTTTCAAGTGCTTCCTTTTCACCCGTTGCGGCATAGCGGAAGGATTCCGCCGCAACATTGCAGCCGGTCCAGAGGCCGTCATTATCGCTGATATGAACCTCGCCGTCATCCATATTGAAATTGAACACCCTTCTTTCGGCAACGAAGCCGCGGCGAACATGATATTTTTCAATAATCTTTTCAAATTCCTGTGCCTTTTCGAGCAGACTCATTTCACATGAGGTTATCTCCGCTACACCCTTATCGGTTGCGGCATAGAAAACAGCGCCGTCGGGTGACACGGCAATATCGTTGATTTTGTTGTCGGGAACCCAGCGCGTGGCGGAAAAGTACTTTGTTCCGCCGTTTTTCTGGTAAATAACCCCGACATCCGATGCGTAATATCTGCCGCCCACGGAATCCGTGACTATTTTATAAATCGGATTTTGGGGGAGAGTGCGAAGCGTGCCGCACTTAAGCCAAAGGTCGGAATTGTCGTGGATTGCAGCGCCGCCGTCGGTGCCGAGCCAAAGATAGCCCTCGCTGTCAAAGCAAAGTGAATTTACCCTTTCATCGGGCATGGGGCAAAATCTCGGGGTAAGATTTTTCCACTCCATTCTTTTGCCGTGAATAATGCTGATATTTGTATCGGTTGCGGCATAGATGTTGTCGCCCATAACGGCAATGCTTCTGCCCTCACCGCCCTCAAGAGGCCTTACAAGTGAATCTTTTTCCGCCTTTAAATCGGTGCGGATAATGTGAGAGGCTGTAAGAATCCACATAATTCCGCCCCACTCGGTAATACCCACAAGGGGTGAATCAAACGAACGGACAAGAGTTAATTTTTTGCCCTTCATAAAATAAAGGCGGTTTTCGGCGCCGATTGCGGTTTCTCCGGTTGAAATGTTGAAAAGGCACTTGATGCCGACATTAAGCTTTTCGGGGAAAAGGGTTGAAACAGCGCCCTTTTTTATTCTGCAAAGCCCGCAATCCGTGCCGGTAAGCACGGCGCCGTCGCTTTCATAAAGCAGGCAGTTAACCTTATCGGAGACAAGGCCGCAAGCGGAATCATAAAGCTTTTTGGTTCTTTGAAGTGATTTGCCCGAAACATAGTAGCCGTTGGATTTTGTCATTATATTTATTCCTTTCAGTTTATTCACTTATTTTTCCACGCCGTAGCCGTGGTTCTTTTCAAATTCCTCAATGTAGGGCTTTTCGCGCGATGCCTTCCACTCATAGTAATGAGGATAAAGGCTTTTTGCCTGCAAAGGGTCAATCCTTACCGCTATTGCACCGCACCTGTTTGCCGCCTTCACATCGGAAAAAAGCTGGTCGCCGAGCATTGCAAGCTCGGTTACATCAACATCCATCCGTTTAGCCGCCTTGATAAGCCCGCGCGGTGAGGGCTTGCGCGAAAGATGAACAAACGGCAGATTGCCGAGATATCTTGAAATGGGCACCACCCTAAAAAGCGAGCCGTTGGAAATAACGGTTATCGGGAAGCCCGCTTCGGTAATCGTTTTAACCCATTCGCGGATTCCGTCAATGTAATTGTAGGTTCCGTCCGGGGCAACGGTGTTGTCAATATCAAGGCCGACCGCCTTCGCACCCATTGCCTTTAAATCATCCGGCGTAACATCAAGAATACATCTGAATCTGTAACGCGGAATAAGAATACTTTTGTCTTTCATCTGATGCTCCGTAATATAACATAAATAAGGATTTCATTATAAATGAAAAGCCGTGTTCTTGTCAACCGCATTTCGTAATTATCGGCTCCTCTGTCGCTTTATGTCGGTAATTTTTTGCCATTTATTGGTAATTTTTTATTGACATATTTCCCGAGTTATGGTAATATCTGCGTGA
>JAZUJM010000121.1:0-3131 GCA_045642785.1 Acutalibacteraceae bacterium
CAAAATAATCCGATTCAAGGAAATCAATGTCAAAGGATTTGCCGTAGCAAAGCTGAAGAATATTGTTTGCCGTGTAGGCGGCAACATACAGCCCGCGCGAATGGAAATCATTCACCATTTCATCGGTAATCTTAATAAGGTTTGCATCTATTGAGATTCCGTATTCAAAGCACTTTTCATAATCCGTGTCGCTTGAACCGTAGGTGAGCATAAGGGGCAAATCGGGGAAAAGCTCCCTTGCCTTGAGCAGATTGTTGAAATCAAAGGATTGAAGAATACATTTATCAAGCCTGTAAACCTTTTCAACAAGGCCGAAAATCTCGCCTATCTGCACATCGGTGAAGGCTCCCTTAAGCTCCACAAAGCACACCATATCGTTGTCGCGCATTATTTCAAGATAGCGCTCAAAGGTGCAAAGATAAACCTTATCTTTTGTCTTTTTATTTTTCAGCGGCTTTGCGGTCAGTTCCTCATAGGTGTGCTCCTCAATAACAAGAATCGTGCCGTCATCATAAAGCACCTCGCTGTCGTGGCTTGTAACATACACGCCGTCAAGCGTGCGGCGAATATCCGTTTCCGCTCCGCCGGAGCCGTGCTCGGCGGCCATTTCAAATGCAAGTGCCGTGTTTTCGGGATATTTTCCGCTGTAACCTCTGTGGGCTATCATGCAGATATCTTTTTCCGGCAGGGGGGCAAACAGACCGCCTATTGCCGTGATAACCGCCATAATCGTTGCGGCAAGCTGCTTAAAGAAAAACACAAATTCAGACATATCGTTACCTCCGAAAAACCAAATATGCAAAAACTATATCACATCCGGGCGAAAAAATCCACAATAATAAATAATAATTATCTGTGTTGACAATGATTGGCGGGCAATGTATTATAAATCCCGGATGTTTACGGGGAGATGAGAAAATTGAAATTAACAGCAAAAAGAACGCTTGCGGTTCTTCTGACCTTTGTTTTTTTGATTGCTTCTGCCCTGCCGGCGTTTGCCGAAGAGGCGGGCAGCGCTTATTATGTTGACGGCGTTAACGGCAATGACGAAAATGACGGCTTGTCAGCCGAAAACGCATGGAAAACCCTTGCAAAAGCCTCCGGTAATATTTATGCCCCCGGCGATAAGGTTCTGCTTAAGGCGGGGCAGGTTTTTGAAGCACCGTTTATAGCCTTCGGCAGCGGCAGCGAGGAATCCCCGGTTACGCTTTCCTCATATGGAGAGGGCGCAAGACCGCTGATTTTCACCGAAGAACAAATTCCGCTTGCCTTTCTGGTAAATGTCAGCAGCTGGGTTATCGACGGCATTGATTTTTCGGCACCGAACGGGGCGGGGCTGACTATTCTTGCCGCGGGCGGAGAAAACACCGAAAACATTACCGTTAAAAACTGCACATTCCGCAGCATTTCGCCCGAAAATGACGGCACCGGCAACGCGGCATTAACAATAAACTGCGATGATTCCGCTTCGGTTGTTCGCGGCGTTCATCTTGATTCGCTAAAATTTTTTGATGTGGGCTGGGCAATCCACACAAACGGCAAAAATGCCGAGGATGATAAAAGCATTTTTAAAAGCCCGGATGAATCCTACAATTCCGATTTTCTGTTTGAAAACATCTATATGGAAAATGCGGCATACGGCGGAATTGTTATTTCCTCGGTGAAAAATGCGCTTGTCAGGAATTGCCGTGTGCTGAACTGTGCGTCGGCGGGCGGCTTTTCACCCTATGCGCCGCTGTGGATGCGGCACTCAACAAATGTCACCGTTGAATACTGTGAAATAGCGGGTGCCGCCAATGTAAGGGACGGCATGGCGATTGATTTTGACGGGTGGACAACAAACAGCACTTACCGTTACATTTACTCCCACAACAACAACCGATTTATCAGAAACTGTGTTTATGACAGCAAAACCAAAAATGCGGGCAACTCGGTTTACAACTGTGTTTCGGTTGATGATAACGGAAAAATGAACCACTCGGCAACTATGCTTTTCAGTACAAGAAAACCGTCTTTCTCGTTTATGCATGATTTCAGCTTTCACGATAATATTATCGTCAACGGTTCACCGATAATCTGGCTCGGCACCCCGGGGGTCAATGTCCGGAATGTAACCTTTATCGGCTCGGCATTTAACTTGGTTTTAAACAGATTTTTTAACCTTTTTGTGTTTTCAAAAAACTTTTCTTATGTCAACGGCACCGCGGAGGATGCCGCCGGGGCCATAAGTGAAATAACAAAAAATCTGCCCACGGCAGAACGGTAAGATATCCCGACTGATAAAATATGTGAGTAATATAAAAGGGACTGCAGGTTTAATTAAAACCTGCAGTCCTTAGTATTAATGCCTTTAGGCAGTTGAGCACGAAGTGCGAAACAGACACCCACCCGCTATGCGGGTGCGCATCGAAGGTTATACCAAAAAATTCCCCGATCTGGTACAATAAAGTTGTTCAAGCCTATTGTAAACAGAAAGGAGAATTTTTATGGCAAATCAATATAATAGTTTATCGCACACCAAGTGGCTATGTAAGTATCACATAGTGATAGTACCAAAGTACAGGAGAAAGGTAATATATAACGAGTACAGAAAAGACTTGCAAGAAATAATAAGGACATTATGCAAGTACAAAGAAGTAGAAATAATAGAAGGACATATGATGCCGGATCATGTACATCTGCTATTAAGTATACCACCAAAAACGAGTGTGTCAAGTTTTATGGGGTACCTGAAAGGCAAAAGTGCACTGATGATGTTTGATAAGCACGCAAATTTAAAGTACAAATTCGGCAACAGACATTTCTGGGCAGAAGGGTATTATGTATCAACGGTAGGACTAAACGAGTCAACTATAAAGAAGTACATACAGGATCAAGAAAAAGCGGATATAGCGTTAGATAAGTTAAGTGTAAAGGAATATGAGGATCCGTTTGCCCGATAAACCCCTTAAGGGGTAAGCCAAAGCGGCAAGAACAATAAGGCTTGAACGAAGAGAAAGCCCGCACCTTGAGGTGCGGGTTAGTATCGGGGCTTATAGCCCCTGAGCAAACCACCCGTTTGACGGGTGGTTTTGATTGCCTAATCGAAAAGTCTGTGATATAATTCCGGCATAAAAATATTTTGAAAAGGG
>JAZUJM010000122.1:0-3195 GCA_045642785.1 Acutalibacteraceae bacterium
GAATCGGTTTCCTCCGCCCACACACCGAACACTTTGCGAAGTCCTCCGCCGGGGAAGCCGCCGAGGAAGCACAAATCGTTTTTATCAACATTGGCGGTAAGATAGGTGGCAACAAAATTGCCGCCGTTTTTAACATACTGCTCAATTCTTTCAGCCGTGCCGTCTTTGAGCATATAAAGGAACGGAGCAATTATAAGGTCGTAGCCGTCAAAATCCGCATCCATCGGAATAACATCGGCGGAAATGCCCTTTTGAAGCAGGGCATAATGGTATTTTATGCAATCCGCGCGGTGTTCGCGCTTTTCATTGTTGTAGCCGCAGAAGAACTGTGTTGCCCAGTCATTTTCCCAGTCATAGATAATGGCAGCCTTGCTCTTATAGCCTACTGTGCAGACCTCATCAAGCTTTTCAAGAAGCTTGCCGGTTTCGGTAACCTCGCGGAAAACCCTTGTGTTTTCATCTCCGCAATGGTCAACCACGGCGCCGTGGAATTTTTCGTGACCTCCCCTGCTCTTTCTCCATTGAAAATACTGCACGGAATCCGAGCCGTGGGCCACAGCCTGCACCGCCGACTGAATATGACGGCGCGGGTTGGGAATTTTGTTAACGCTCTGCCAGTTTATTACCGAAGGGGTGCTCTCCATCATAAAGAACGGCTCGCCGCCCTTCATCGAGCGGAAAATATCATGACAAAACGCTGTTTCGCTTGCCGTCGCAATGTTAACGCCCTTATCCCATGCGGGGTAATTATCCCACGAAATAACATCAAGGTGCTTTGCGAATTTCTGATAGTCAATGCCGTCGTAAAGCCTCATAAAGTTGGTGGTTATCGGAATATCGGGTGTAAATTCGCGCAGGGGTGCAATCTCATTTTCATAAAATGAAATGTGAGAGTCGGTAACAAATCTTTTCCAGCAAAGCTTTAATGCGGGCACATGGTTTTCGCCGCGGAATTTCGGGGAATTAACCTGGTCAAAGGAGCTCAGACGGTGGCTCCAGAAGCCGTTCCACCACGCCTCGTTGAGCTCTTCAATATCATTGTGATAATATTCGCGCAGCCAGTCGCGGAATGCATTTTGGCAAAGCGGGCAATGGCACTCGCCGCTGTATTCATTTGAAATGTGCCACATTTTAAGCGCGGGGTGGTCTTTATACCTTTCGGCAAGGGCACGGTTGATTGCCCTCACCTTTTCGCGGTAAACGGGAGAGGTAAGGCAATGATTGTGGCGCACGCCGTATTCGTTTCTTATCCCCGTTTCCTCAACCCTCAGAACCTCGGGATATTTTTCGGCAAGCCAGACGGGTCTTGCCCCGGACGGGGTGGCAAGCACGGCACCAATGCCGTTTTCCGCAAGCTTATCCATAATTTTATCAAGGAACTCAAAATTATATACGCCCTCCTCCGGCTCAAGCACCGACCAGGAGAAAATGCCCACGGTTGCGCTGTTGATGTGGGCAAGCTTCATAAGGCGCATATCCTCATCCCACACTCCGGGGTAATTCATCCATTGGTCGGGATTGTAATCTCCGCCGTGAACCATTTTGCCGAACAAGTTGTTTTTCATTTTTAACCCTCCGCCGAATTATAGTATAAAAAGATTATAACTGCAAAAACAGATAAAATCAATAACCCTTGTTTTGTTTATATTGACCTTACGGAGAAAATAGGCTATAATTCAAAAATAAACAAAATTATAATCGGTAATTATGTTTTCGGGGGGAATAAGAATGAATTTTATAAGAATTGTCGTTTCGGTAATTATGACGGTTTTAACACCGCTTTTCGGCCTGATTAATTCGCTGAAAGCCCCGGCAGACCCGGGCTCATTTATCACGCCCGCACCGGCGGTTAAAGAAGAACGCAGTCAGGGGGAATACAAAATGAGTGAAAAAGATATCATCCTTAACGGAAGCGGGCTGGAAGAGGCTATTGAAGCAGCTGCCGGAACCGATGAAGAAACAACAATTCTGCTCAAGGGCGGCGAATACCGCTTAAGCGGCACGGTTGAATTAAAAAACGCAAAGAACATTAAGATTATGGCCGCGCCCGGTGAAAAGGCTTCAATCACCGCAGGCAGCGAAATCAGCGGTTTTAAAGAGGTTACGGTTAACGGAATAAAAGCGTTTTGCGCCGATGTGCCGGATGGTGCCGATTTTATGACCCTGTTTAAGGGCGATGAAAAGCTGCCCGTTACACGCTACCCCGAAAAGGGTTATCTGCTTGTTAAAGATACTGACCGCGAAAACGCACTTTTCACAGCGGAAACAAGCCCGTGGTCCCTCACCTACGGCGACACCTCATTTTTCGCAGGCAGTGATTTTGCCCTTTCCTCACCGAAAAACCTCACCGACATACGCATAAAGCTTATGCACTACTGGTTTTGTGAAAACACCACACTTAAGGCGATAGACGGCAGCAGAATTTTCATCAACACCCCCTGCAGCATGGAGATAAGGGAAAATGACCGCTATTTCCTTGAAAATGTTTTTGAGGAGCTCAACGCCCCCGGCGAATGGTATCTGGACAAAACCGAAAACAAGCTTTACTATGTGCCTCAGCCCGGCGATGATGCAAACAGCTTAAAGCTTTTTGCCCCCTCGGAAGCAATGCTTTTCAATATTTCCGACTGTTCCGGAATCGAATTTAACGGCGTTGAATTTAAAAATACCGACTGGTGCTTTTCCACCCCCACCCCGGAGGTCGGCTGGCTGGGCAACTACGGTTTGTTATTCCCTCAGGGCAACCTTGAATGTGAGGGCGCGGTTGAAATAACCCGCTGTGACGGTGTAACATTTACCTGCTGCGACTTTACCGACATCGGCAACACCGCCGTCAGATTCCACAGGAATGTTAAAAACGCCGCGGTTAAATCCTGCGTATTTAAAGAGATAGGCTGTAATGCCGTGTTTATTGACGGCGAAGTTACAACCGAAAAAGCCAACCTCACCGAAAACATAACCATAACCGATAACTATATCTCCGGCTACGGCAGAAACTTTCCCTCGGCAATCGGTATTCTTTTAACCAATGCGCAGAATTGTGAGCTCACCCACAATGAAATCTGTGACGGCTACTACACCGCGATTTCGGTTGGCTGGAACTGGGGCTATACCCCCAACACCACCGACGGAATAAAGATTGATTACAACCTCATTTACAACATCGGTCAGGGCTGGCTTTCGGATATGGGCGGC
>JAZUJM010000123.1:0-34903 GCA_045642785.1 Acutalibacteraceae bacterium
CCTCGGTGTTGTAGCCGTCGGGCTGGTTAACTATAAAGTCGTGAATGTTGGCAATGCGGCAGGCGGCTTCGATTTCTTCATCTGTGGCGTTCTCCCTTGCATAGCGCAGGTTTTCAATAATCGTGCCGTTGAAAAGATAGGTTTCCTGAGTAACAACACCCACACATTCGCGCAGGTATTTAAGGTCAAATTTTCTGACATCCACCCCGGCAACCGTAACGCTGCCGGAAATAACATCGTAAAGCCTCGGTATCATGTTGACAACGGTGGATTTGCCCGACCCGGAGGGGCCGACTATCGCATACATCTTGCCGCCGGGAACGGTGAAATCAACATCGGTGAGCAGGGGCTTGTCGGGGCTGTAGCTGAACTCCACGTGATTGAACTTTATCGGCTGCATTTCAACATCCGGCTTTTCGCCGTTTTCGGGGGAAACGATGGTGTTTTCGCGGTCAAAATAATCAAAAATGCGGGTGAAAAGTGCAAGCGAGCGGGTGAAATCAACCCCTATGTTCAGCAGGGATTCAACGGGGCGGTAAAGGCGGTTGATAAGCGTTACCGTGGCGGTGATTGTGCCTACCGTAAGTGTGGCGTCGTGTTTTCCGATTATGAGCAGGCCGCCCACAAAGTAGATGAGCAGGGGGCCTATCTGGCTGAACATACCCATAACCACGGTGAACCACTTGCCGCTGCGCTTTTCCTTAAGCGAAATTGCCGTAACCTCTTTGTTTATCTTTTCAAAATTTTCATATTCCTTTTCTTCGCGGGTGAAAATTTTGACAAGCATGGAACCGCTTACCGAAAGGGTTTCGTTTATTACCTGGTTCATCTCGTCGTTCTTTTCCTGGCTTTCGGTGAGCAGCTCATAGCGCTTTTTGCCCGCGCTTCTTGTGGGCAGAATAAGCAGGGGGATAATTACGATTCCCACCGCGGCAAGCTTCCAGTTCATGGTGAAAAGCGCAACAAGGGTTGTTACAACCGTTGCAATGTTGCTCACAATGCTCGAAAGTGTGCCGCTGATAACCGTGCTGACCCCGCTTATATCGGTGTTCATACGGGTGATGATATCGCCCTGCTTTTCGGAGGTGAAAAAGGAGTGGGGCATATATTGCAGGTGCTTATACATCTGATTTTTCATATCGTAGATTATCTGCTGTGAAATCCACGAATTTATGAAGTTTTCAAGCACGCCTATAACCTGACTTACGGCTATGGTACAGAATGCAAGCAGAAGCAGCTTTATCAGCAGTGCCATATTCTGCCCCACAAGCGCCTGGTCAACTATTTTTCCCGTGATGATTGACGGGAACAGACCGACGGTTGCAGAGAGCAGAATGGCAATGAAAACAAACACAAACTGCACCCAATAGGGCTTAAGATACGAAAAAATACGAAGAAGCAGACCCTTTGTCACCTTTGGCATATTGGCCTTTTCTTCATCTGTCAGAAAGCCTCTCGGCCCGAGTGAATTTCTTCCTCCCGGCATTTTTATCTCCCCTTTTTGATAAAGTATTCCTTAATATGATAAGATATTGCTTTGAAAAATGCAATAAAAAAGCAAAATAAAAAAACGGTTGCAAAGGCACGAATTAAAATATATAATCAAATTAAGTAACTGACGGAGGAAAATACAATGAAAAAAACAGTATCGGTTATTCTTGCCGCTGTAATTCTGCTTTCGGCGCTTTCAACCGGGGCAGCCGCCGCGGGCACACAGGCGGCAAAGGATTATGTTATCACAAATCCCTATGAAAACGTGCAATGGGAAACGGTTAAAAAGTACAAGGCGCAGTTCCATTGCCACACCAACGCTTCCGACGGTTTTCTGACGATTAAGGAGGCGATTCAGCTCTATTACGACCTTGATTATGATATTGTTGCCATAACCGACCACGGCACAAACAACCTCGGTTGGAACAAGGTGCCGGAAAATATTCCGCTTATGCGTGCGGTCAAAAAAGAGCGCTCCGGCGGAGCATATAACCCGATTATTCCGCTTTCGGAGGAGGAATATTCGGCCTATCTCACCGGTACGGCTCAAACCTCCGACGGCTCGGTGAGAACGAATGACGACGGCCTTGTTGATGTTGCCATGGGCAACGAACTCAATATGGCCACCCCGTTTGCGGATTGCCACCTTACCCACTACTGGTGCGATTACGGTCAGGGGCTTGCGGGCGTTTACGGCGATTATGAAACCCCCTCGCGCGAAAGCTCAAAGCAGGGCGGTGTTGTTATGCTCTCCCATGTGGGCGAGTATGTTTACACCAACACGGGCACCACATCAAGGAATTATGTCGGTCAGCCGGTTGAAGAATACTATGCAAACAAATTTGCCCGCGTTTTCCTTGACAACCCCGTGGGCGGCAGTATGCCGGGCAGCGTTTGCGGCATGGGAATAAACAGCTCCGAGGATGAGCACACAAGGTGCGACAGAATTCTGTATGATGAAATTCTCGGCAAAACCGTACCAAACGGCGTTACCCCCTGGGCGTTCACATTTTCTGATTCGCACAATGTTGCCTCAATGAATAACGCCTATTGCATGATGCTTATCCCCGACTGGCACGAGCTCAACAATGAGCAGCGCAACGCCGAGCTGAGGAAATGTATGGAAAACGGTGAATTTTTTGCTGTTTCGCACTATTCAAACGGTGTTGAGCTTGACGGCGAAAGAGAGTTTACCGGCATAGACCCCGACACAAGCTGGCCGCCCGAGCAGCTTGCAAAGATGAACAACACACCGATAGTTTCCTTTATGGATGTTGATGAAGAAACCGACACCATAACCGTTAAAACCGAAAACGCAGACAGAATAGTCTGGGTTTCCTCCGGCAATGTTATCAAAAGGGAAACAGCCGTGCCCGATGAAAACGGCAGCTGCACGTTTAAAATAAGCCTTCACGAAGACGGGCTTAAGAGCACCCCGGAGCTTTATGTGAGGTTTTACATCACCGGTGAGCAGGGAATCTGCTATTCACAGCCGCTGGTTATCAATGAGGCGGATGAAAACGGCAATCCCGTTGCATTTGAACCCGTTGAGGTTCCCGAAACTCACGATATTTCCACCTTCCTCAGAGGGCTTGTGACTGTGCTTGACTGGGCAATATTCAAGTGGAACCCCGTTATTTGGGCGTTCAAATATTTTGCCCTCGGCTATAATCCGCTTTCAAGGCTTGTCAATGACATTGCATTTTGGAAATAATGAATTTGAAAATTGAAATGGCACCCCTTGAGGGTGTTACAACGGCGCAGTTCCGCCGGGTGCAGAGCAGGCATTTTACTCCGCCTGAAAAGAGCTACACCCCGTTTATTTCCCCCACTCAGAATCACATTTTCACCGCCCGTGAGCTCGGCGAAATTCTGCCGGAGGTCAATGAGGGGCTTAATGTTGTGCCCCAGTTAATCGGCCACAATGCGGAGGATTTCCTCTGGGCGGCAAACGAGCTAAAAGAAATGGGCTACAAAACGGTAAATTTAAACCTCGGCTGCCCCTCCGGCACGGTGACAAAAAAGAAAAAGGGCGCGGGGCTTTTAAGCGAAACGGAGCTGCTAACCGATTTTCTGAACCGTATTTTCTTTTCCTCGCCCGTTGAAATCTCAATAAAAACAAGGGTCGGGCGCCGGGATTATTCCGAGGCGCGGGAGCTGGCGGCGCTGTTTTCACGCTACCCCGTTTCGGAGCTTATTGTTCACGCAAGGCTTGAAAAGGATTTTTACACGGGCCCTGTTTCAATGCAGGCGTTTAAGGAGTTCACCGCCGCTTTCCCCGGTAATATCTGCTATAACGGCGATATTTTCAACCGTGAAAACGCGGCGGAGTTTGAAAAAAACAATCCGTCGGTCGGCTGCATAATGTGCGGCAGGGGCTTTGCTGCCAACCCGAAATTAGCGGGCGAAATAAACGGAGAGCCCCCGCTTACAAAGCAGGAGCTCAAGGATTTTTATGATGATTTTTTTGCCGTTACCGTCGGCAGGCTGCACAGCGAAAAGCAGATTCTTCATCATCTTAAGGAGTACTGGACTTTTTGGGGAAGACTGTTTCCTGATTCCTCACGGCAGATGAAAAAGCTGTTTAAAGCGGGCACGGTTGCGGAGTATTCGGCGGCGGTGCAGTCGGTTTTCTCCGCGTGTGAAATTATTGACCCCGCAGGATTCTGAATGTATTTTTATTCTGCAAAAACTCTTTTTATCGCGTCAAGATAACCGTAACCGTAAAGGCTGTCGGGCTGGATGCAGCTTGTTTCGGTCCACTCGTTCCAGCTGTTAATCGTGATAAGCGGAGCGGGCAGGGGATGAGTGTCAACAAATTCCTTGGCAAGCCGAAGCGCTTTTTCAAACTCGGCGGGGGTGTTGTTTTTTACTATTCCCGGGCGGAAATTCTTAAACCTCGGGTTGTTATCCCAACCCGCCGACACATGGGGGAAATAGGGGATTTCATATTTATTGTACCACTTTTCCCAAAGCGGAACCGCGTCTTTGACTATTTCGGAATAGTCGCGGTCAATGTTGACAAAGTGAACAAACTGATAATTGGTTAAGCTGTTAAAGCCGAGCAGGGGAGCAATCTCGCTGTCCGGCTTTTTTGTTCCGTCAACTCCGCTTAAGTTTATCACCCTTTCGCCCCATTGGGTTAATTGCAGATGAAGCCCGCCGAGCCCTGCCTTTACGCATTTTTCGCGGAAGTGGGCAAGCTTTTTTCGGGTGTTTTCAATTCCGCCAAGGCCTTTTATCAGGTTGAAAAGGTCATAAATCATAAAAACGGGCTCGCCGTTTATTCTGTAATAATTCGGCAGGTGAAAGTATTTTTCAATCAACCGATTGCAAACCGAATCAAAAACCCTTTCATCAACCGAGCCCTGCCATATCACCTCATTGCCTGCCTCGGTGTCGGAGATTTCCTTGTTCCACAGATTGGTGGCGTCGTGGTTTGCCCACATAAGGTAAAATTTCATATCCCCGTTGTTTTTTGCGCCCAGAAAGCCGTTATCAAGGCATTGCTCAAGAAACGGGCGGTTGTCAAACCAGTACCAGTCATAGATGAAAACATTGACCGCGTGGCTGACCGCCTCGGCTATCTGCTTTTCCATAACTGCGGGGTCGGCCTCATTTTCATAGCCCCAAAGCGGGGTGCGCGGCCAGGTGTGACCCTCAAATTTTGCCGTTGCGCTTTTAACGGATTGCCATTCTCCGATTCCCTCCGGCCAGAACATTCTTGTTCTCGGTTCGTCGCCCGTGTAGGCGGGCCATATATAGGCGGCTATATCGTATTTCATCTTTATTCTCCTTATATCCTAACATTACCCTCAATTATCATATCCCGGTGTGAAACACTTTTGCCGTTAACGGCAACATTTTTAAGGGTAACATCCATTGAATTTGAGGCGTTATACTGCTTTTCGAGCACCCTTATAAGCGGAGAAAACAAAGCCGATTTTTCCGCCCCGAGCCGCTTTAAGAATCTGACAGCGGCTGAGCAGATTCTGCCCAAGGTGCCGATTTTTCTTTCGGTTGAAAATTTAAGCTTTTCGCCGCAGGAGCAGGTTATGTTTTCAAAAACGATGTTTTTCATATTGCAGCCGCTTATATCCTCGCCGTAAACAAGGCAAAGAATCGCCCTGCCGGTGTCGCGGTGAATTTCGATATTTTTAAAAACGATATCGCGTATGTCTGCACCGCCCGTTTCTGCCGAAACGGCAAGGGAGGCCGTGCGGTCATTATCCCAGGTTGCATTGCGGAAAATAACCGCGCAGTTCTGAAAGGTAATATTGCTTATGTCGCGGAAAACCTCGCCCGTTATTCCGAAGCAGCGTGCCTTGCAGCTCCAGCCCGTGCAGTTGTTAAAGGTAACATTGCGGCATTCATAATATTCGTTTGTGGCTTTGGCGGAAAAGCAGTCATCCCCGTTGCGGCAAAAGCTGTTTTCAACTGTTATTCCGTCACAGCCGCAGATGTTTATTCCGTCGCTGTTGGTGCGGTAGCCGAAAACGGTGATGTTGTTAAAGCGGCAGTTTTCGCAGGCATATGCCGTAACGCTCCACGAATTGGGGTTGAGCAGAATAAGATTTTCAAAAACGGAATCGCGGCAGAAATTAACGGTTATCAGATTCCTTTCGCCGCGGTCAAGGCGGGTGAAATCAAAGGTGCCGCAGCCGGTAACGGTCATTCCGTCTTTGCCGTCAAAGGCGGCAAAAGCGGGCAAAACGCCGCTTAACGCTTCCGCATCACTTCTGATATCCGCTGTGTGTGCGGCGGTGATAAAAGCGCCGCGCTTAAAATAAATCGCCTTTTTATCGGTGGGCAGGGTGGAGAGTTCATAAACTCCCTTTTCGTAAACCGCAACATTCTCCGCCCCGTTTTCATCCTTCAGCCGGTTTATCTCGGCATTTTCATCCCGTTCATTTTCCACGAAAACGGTAACGGCATATTCCTGAGAATCGTTGTTGATAAGCACGGTATAGGCCCCGGTCCCGTTTACCGAAAAGAATACCGAATTTTCATCAACTGCGGCCTTTGCCCCGAGCGACTGAGGCAGAACGCAGGCACTATGAATTTCGCCGCCGAAGCTGAGCTTTATTCGCAGCGGAAAAGCTCCGCTTTCGGCAAAAATATACTGAAAAGACTGCACAACGCCCCTGTTAAGCACCCAGTCATAGGTGAGGGCGGCATAAACCGGGGCTTTTTCTTCATTTACTTCCATTTCCCAAAAGGGCGAAACAAAAAGACCCGTTTCGTCATAGCCGCGGTTTGCGGTGTAGTCGTCGCCCGAGCTTATGCGGTCAAGCTTTGACGGCTCAAATTCGGTTAACGCCTCATCCGGGTAAATCAGCGCGGAAAACGAGCCGCTTCCCTCGGCGCACACGGTCAGGGGTGATAAAACGGAAATCAAAAGAATAATTACCGCTGTTATTTTCAATGCTTTTTTCATATGCTCACACCGTTCCGGAAATAATCTTATGTATTCTATTATAACACCGCCTTTTGAAATTTCAACAAATAACAATAAGCAACCTTGTTATAAATAATAATAGACAAGGCAAGCGGCAATGTAGTAAAATTGAAATATCGAAAGGGGGAATTACCATATCCCGCCATATTTACAAAAGAGTGTATATTATCGGCGTTGACGGCGCAGGCAGCTTTTTTACCCTTGCCGACACCCCGAATATTGACCGTATTTTCAAAAACGGAGCGGTTAAGCACGATGAGCTTACCGCCATACCCACCATTTCGGCGCAGTGCTGGGGCTCCCTGCTTCACGGTGTTTCGCCTCAGGCTCACAGGCTTATGAACGGCCTTGTGGGTGAAAAGACACTTGATAAAAATTATCCCTATCACTCGGTTTTCCGCCTTGTGAGGGAGGCTTTTCCCGATGCCGTGCTTGCTTCAATCTGCAACTGGAACTGCATCAACACCGGCATTATCGAGCAGGGGCTCGGCGTGACAGAAGCAACGGGCAATGATGACGAGGTTTGCGAAAAGGTTTGCTCGCTGATAGCAGAAAAAGACCCGAAGCTGCTTTTTGTTCAGCTTGATTCGGTTGACGAGGCTGGGCACCGCTTCGGCTACGGCACCCCCGGCCACCTTAAGCAGATTACCGCCGCCGATTCACTCATAGGCAGAATTTATGAAACGGCGCAAAACTGCGGCACGCTTGACAATACGCTTTTAATCGTCACCGCCGACCACGGCGGCACGCCGGACGGCAACCACGGCGGCAGCACCGAAGCGGAAAAAACGGTTTCGTTTTTTGCGCTCGGTGAATCGGTCAATCCCGGTGATTTCGGCGAGGCGGAGATTAGGGATATTGCTTCAATTACCGCCTTTGCTTTCGGGCTCAAACAGCCCGCCAACTGGTCGGGCAGGATTCCCGACGGGCTGTTTAAAGACGGCATTTCATTTGAGCGCGTGAGTGAAGCGGCTGCCGACGGCACAAAGCGCTACTCCGGCAGAAAAAGCGTACCTGCACCCACGGAAAAGGGTAAAACACTTGCCGATTTTGTTGATACAAAGTCGCTTATCTGTTATTTTGATTTTGACGGAAAGCTGCCCGAAAAAGCCAAGGTTAACGGCAAGCTTTATTATACCGAGGGCTTTTACGGCTCGGCGGCAACGCTTGATGACTGCACCGTTACCCTTGAAAGGGCACCGCTCGGCAGGGATGATTTTACATTTTGCGCCTTTATAAAGCTTAACTCAAAAGCCGAAAAAAGGCTTTGCCTTTTTACCACCGAGGAGGAGGGTGCCGAACCGGGCCTCAGCTTCTTTGCCGAGAGAGAAAGCCTTGTGTGTGAGATAAACGCGGGCAGCGGCAGAATCCGTTATGAAAGACCTCTGCCGCCGAATTTTGAGGGCAGCTGGTTTCACTTTATTTGCTCCTATGACAGAAGCGAAAACGAGCTTTGCTATTATTACGATTTTGCCATTGATACGGATTGGTACTCCGAAATCCCGGTTCCGCCGGAGCTTGAATTAAACGGCGGCACGGTAAAAATGGGCCCCGCACCGGTTACTCTGGATGAGGTTATGATGTTTGACCACAAGCTCAGCGACCTTGAAATTGACGGGCTGATGAAATACTTTGAGGGGGACGATTATGGAACTTATCAATAAGGGAATTGAAATACTTAAGGATTCCAAAAATTACTGGAAAAAGCCGCCGGCCGGCAAATATATGTCCTACCGAGAAATATTCGCCTATTCCGTGGGCGGAATCGGCGCCTATTCCATTTTTACCATGGCGCAGACTCTGCTGCTTTCAACCACGAATGTTATCATAGGCAACACCATAGGCATTCAGCCCATGCATATGTATGTGATGTACTTAATCTCGGTTGTCACAAACATTCCTTTGACAATGCTCAGGGCGAATATGGTGGATAATGTCCGCTACCGCACGGGCAAATACCGCCCCTATCTTTTAAGAATGGGCGTGCCCACCGTCATTATCTCGCTGCTTTTCGTCTTTACCCCTTACAACAGGGTGGATTACATATGGCGTTGTGTGCTGATTTTCATTTATAACTTCGGCCTGCAGTTTTTCTACAATTTCTTTTATGATGCCTACGAAAACCTTATCCATGTGCTTTCACCCGACACTCAGGAGCGCACAAACGCAACCGCGGTCAAAAGTGTTATCTATTCCCTTTCGCCCACAATCACAAATTTCATAACCCCGATTATCGCCGGCAAGGTTGCCGACGGCAATATGTATGACCTGCGCGTTTACCGTTGGCTTTATCCGTTCATAGCCATTGCGGGCGTGGGGCTTATAATCCTTGTTTATGCAAGAACAGAGGAAAAAATAGTGCAGGCGAAAACCCACACGGCAAAGGTTCGCTTTTTTGATGCTTTGCGCGAGGTGGCAAAGAACAAATATTTCTGGATTATCTCACTTGCGGGCTGGATAGGCTTCCTTGAAAGCAGCACCTATGTTATTCTTCAATGGCTTTATAACTATGCCCACCTGTGTACCCCCGCGCAGTACGGCCTTGTTACCTTCATTAAGGGCAGCGCCTACACCTGGGGCATGGTGCTTGCTCCCTTTGCAATCAGCAAATGGGGCAAAAAGAAGGTGCTTATTATCACCAACATCTTCAACATTCTTTTCCTTGCAATGATTTATCCGCTCATGGGTTCAATCTGGACCGTTCTGCTGTGCGTATATTTTAACTCGGTGTGCGACTCCTTTGCCGTTATTTTAAACCCCACCATTCAGGCGGATATAAGAGATTATCAGCACTATAAAACGGGTGAGCGCATTGACGGAATGTTCTCCGCCGTGGGGCTTATCGGCTCATTTGTAACAATGGCAACAAGCGCCGTTCTGCCCGCCGTTTACGAAAAATACGGCATTTTCGCGGGCAACGGATATGAGAATATGTATGATATTCTTTATAATCAGGAAACACTTTACCGCCTTATCGGTGCGCTTGTGATTCTTTCCGTTGTGGGTGCGGCGCTCAATGTTATTCCGTTTTTCTTCTATGATTTAACCGAGCTTAAGCAAAAGGCGGTTATCAGAATTTTAAGGCTCCGCGCTCTGTTTGAGGATTTCGGCAACAATGCGCTTAACGATAAGGATATTATTGAAACAATAGACCTTGTGCGCTCAGCAAAGAGTTATGCCGCCGAGGGCAAAAAGGATGCCGAAAAGGCAAGGGCGCAGGCAAAGGACAAGAGCCTGGGCAAAGAGAAAAAGAAAGAGGCGAAAAAGGAGCTCAAGGCTATTATGAAGCACAATGAAGAGGTTGAAATCTCCGAAGCCGTGCTCACCGAGCTTAACATTTTCTCCTCTGCGGCAATGCAGGCAAAGCTTGAAAGGGCAAGAATAACCGCCGCCGCAGGGCTCGAGGGAATTAAAAATGCCTCACCCGAGGAGCTTAAGGCGGCAAAGGCGCTCAAAGCCGATACCTCCGAGGCAAAGCAGATAAGAAAAGATGCCGTTGAAAATGCAAAGCTCCGCTTAAGGTGCAAAAAGGCGGCGGAAAAATATTACCCCAACGGCGTTGAGGAGTTTAACCTTGCCGAGCTTGAAGCGATATATGAAAAAGAAAACGAGCTCACCGGCAAACGGATTGAGCTTGCAAAGGAGATTTCGGCAGATAAAAAGGCTCACAAAAATGTTTCCGCCAAGAAAACAAAGCTTGCCGCTCTTACAAAGGAGATTGAGGAGCTTTCGGCGGTTGCCAAAAAGGGTGCAAAGCAGCACGACAATTATCTTTCTGCCGCAAAGGCGCTGCTTGACGCCCGCAAGCTGATTGTTCAGGCAGAGAATTATACCCATTTTGAAGAGATAGATTCAATGTATGATGAGGCAAAGGCAAGAGCTGCGGCGGAGGCGGAATAATGAAGATTTTATCGCTCAACGGCGAATACTTAATGAAATCATCAGGCGGCAGATTTGCCTGCACGGCTGTTATCCCCGGCTCCGATTTCGGCAATCTTATAAGAAACGGGATAATTGATAATCCGCTCAATGAGGCGTTTACCGATAACATTTGCCGTGATATCGCAGGTGAGGGGTATATTTTTGAACGGGAGTTTTCCGTGCCGGAGGAGTATCTTGCCGAAAAAAACGCCGTGCTTTATTGCGAAAAGGTTGATTGCCTGTGCCGTATTTTCATAAACGGGGAGCAGGCGGCGGAATCGAAAAACGCCCATATACCCGTTAAGGCAGATATCAAATCCCTGCTAAAAGCAGGGACAAACTCAATCAGAATTGAGTTTGATTCATCGCTTGCCTATGTTGAAATGCGGCAGAGCCAAAGGCACCTGCCGCCCAATTTCAACGGGGTTAACGGGGCTCAGTATCTGAGAAAGGCGAACTGCCACTTCGGCTGGGACTGGGGCCCCTGCGTGCCTTATAACTATTGCGGAAACATTGAAATCAGATTTTTTGAGCGCGAGATAAGCAATATCAGAATCACTCAGAAACCACCCGTGAGCTTTCATTGATAACGGTGGAGGCGGAAAACGCCGATTACTGCCGCCTTGTTTCACCGGACGGTGAAATAACCGAAAGTGAGCGCCCGTTTAATTTTGAGGTTAAAAACCCCGAGCTGTGGTGGAGCCGCGACCTTTCCGAAAAGGAACGCCAGCCGCTTTATACCGTTATCCTCGGCAATGGTGAAACGGAAATCAAAAAGCGCATAGGGCTGCGCGATATTAAGCTCAACACCGAAAAGGATAAGTGGGGAAATAACTTTCAGTTTGTGTTAAACGGCGAAAAAGTGTTTGCCAAGGGGGCAAATGTTATTCCCTTTGCCGCCATTCCCGAATATGCCGATGAAAGCAGCGTTGATTATTATATTGACCTTGCCGCAAAAAGCAATTTCAACATTCTCAGAGTATGGGGCGGCGGGGAATATGCCACGGAGCATTTTCTGAACCGCTGTGATGAGCTCGGTATTCTTGTGTGGCAGGATTTTATGTTTGCCTGCATGATGTATCCGCTTGATGAACCGGATTTTCTTGAAAGTGTTGCGCAAGAGGCAAAAATTAATATCGAAAGGGAAACCCTTCACCCCTGCCTTGCGCTGTGGTGCGGCAACAATGAGATTGAGGGATGTAACCCCGTTACCCCGAAAACAAGCTCACTCGGCAAGGCTTATATTGATTATTTTTATTCCGTTTTGCCGAAGCTGACGGCGGAAAGAAGCGATGTGCCGTATATTCCGACTTCCCCCGTGGGCAAGGCACCTTTTTCGGGCAATTCAAGCGAGGATTCGGGTGATTGTCATATGTGGAGCGTGTGGCACGGGCTTATGCCGCTTGATTTCTACGGCACAAGGTATGCCCGCTTTCTTTCGGAATTCGGTATGGAGTCCCTGCCGTCACCGAAGGCTATCAATAAATTCGCGGGGGCGGAGAAAAGCGTTTTCGGCCCCGCTTTTATGCACCACCAGAAGTGCGCCGGCGGCAACCGAAAGCTGATGTTTTACCTCGGCCAGAGGTTCGGCGCCGAGGCGGATTTTGACCTTTTGCCCTATTTAAGCGGAATAATGCAGGCGGAGTGCATAAAGGCTGCCACCGAGCATTTCAGGCGAAACAAGGGCAGGTGCAACGGCTCGGTTTTCTGGCAGTTCAACGATGTGTGGAACGCACCGAGCTGGTCGGCAGTCGATTTTGAAAAGGTGCCCAAGGCGCTTATGTATAAAGCCCGCGGATTCTTTGCTCCCGTAACTCTCTCCTATTCGGGCGGAAAGGTGTTTATCCATAACGACACGCTGAAAGAAAAAACCATAGCCGCCAAATTCCGCGTTTTCAGCGGCAGCAGGCTTTGCAGAGTGTTTGAAAAGACGGTTGTTTCCCCCGCGGGCAGCGTAACGGAACTTGCCTATATTCCTCTTAATAAGGGCGAAATTCTCCGGGTGACCGCAAACGGCGAGGATTACACCTTTGATAATGTGCAAACTCTTAAAAAAGCAGAGCTCATAATAACCGAGGGGAAAAACGAAATAACGGTTATGACGGATGTTTTCACAAAAAATATCTGCATTGAGTGCGACGGAATCCCGGAAGAAAACTATTTTACCCTTTTGCCCGGTGAAGGCAAAACGGTTAAAATAAACGGCGAAACGGGTAATTACCGGGTGCTTTGTGAAAATAACATTGAGCTTTCACACGGCAGAATCAAAAATTCGGCATTCCGCTTTTTCTATCACCTTAAACCGGAAAACGCGGTAAAATCGCTTTGGTATAAGCTGCATTAATTTTATAATGAAATAAAAATCGGGAGGGCGAAAGCCCTCCCGAAACGCTTTTCTTAAGCCGTGTATTTTTCGGCGGAAAATATCATATAGTAATTGCGTAAGTTTTCCTTAAGGAAGTGACGCATTGTATATTTCAGCCTGCCCGAAAAGGTCGGTTTATCTGAGGGCAACAGCCGGCTGCCTGCTTCTGATTGTCGGCATTTCGGTTGTTATCGGCCTTGTGCGCTCAAAGGAAAAATCAGACGAAGCGGCAAACTATATGGTTAAAAAACAGCTTTTATCCGATGTTACCGAGGCCTCGGCGCAGATAAGCGATTACTATATTTACGGCAATCATTTTCACCTTGAAGGAACCGTTTCGGTGCCCGGAGCGGAAAAGGCCTCTTTGATTCTGCGCGATTCCGACGGCGGCGAAAAGGAATATCCGCTTTCGGTCTCCCTTTCCGGCGGCAAGCTTCGCTTTGCATCCTCGGAGTACATAAATGACGGCCTTTGCCTTGATTCAATTCCGGTCGGGAATTACTGTGCGCTGATAAAGGTGGGCCGCGGCAAAAGCGAATACAGAATCAGCGCCGAAAAGCCGAAAAATTTCAAGGCTATGAGCTATTACACGGTAACAAAGGGCGGAAAGAACCGCTCGGTTAAAATAAGCTTTGAAAAATACTTTAACCGCGGAAATCTTATCCCCTGCCTTGTTGTGAAGGTGCAAAACGCAAAGCTCCCGGCGGATAAGTGCGACATAGTAATTGACGCGGGCCACGGCGGGCTTGATTCGGGCGCGGTCTGTTTTGGCCACACCGAGGCGGAAATTACAATAGTATATGCAAAGGCGCTTAAAAAAGCTCTTGAAAAAATGGGGCTGCGCGTTGCCCTCACCCGTGACGGCTCCGAGCCCGCCTCACTTATGACGCCCGAGGCCGCTTACAAAAAAGACGGGCGGGTGGAGCGCGCCTGCTCCTCCGGCGCAAAATATTGCCTTGCGATTCATCTTAATTCAAGCGGCGACGGCTCCCCGGTGAAAAGCGGAGGGGTGCAGGTTTACTGTGCGAACGGGGATGAACTCTCCTTTGCACAGCGGATTGCCGATTGCGTTGTTGGCTGTGCGGGAACCTATTATTCCGCTCAGGATTTTTGCCGCAGGCTGCCGGGGGTTTATGTGAGAACTTTTTCCGCCGCCGATGTTGAGGCGAGCGCCGAAAGGATGAAGGCGGCGGGGCTTGAACCTTATGAAACGCTTTCGGAAAAAACAACTTATTACTATATGATTCGAGAGCTCGGGGGAAGAGCCTCCGGAGCTTATATTGACGGGCGCTCGGAATCGGGCGGCAAAAATAAATATTACGATTCAAAAATCGGGATAGAAAGCTATCTGCTTGAAATCGGCTACATCAACTGCCGTGAGGATTTGAACAACATTCTTGAAAACAGGAACGGCTACATTAACGGCATAGCCTCGGCTGTCAAGGCCGAATTGGGTATAAAATAGGGTGCAAAAAGCTCCGCGAAAAAATCCGCGGAGCTTTAAAATTTTATTTCTGCTTTTCGGTATGCGCCTAAGGCGATAGCTTGTTAATAATTATTCCTGTTCAAAGAAAGCCTTGAAACCTTTGTATGCCATAAGCACATCGAGCTTTGCGGCAATTTCAAACGGGGCGTGCATGCAAAGCATGGGAACGCCGACATCAACAACCTCAATTCCGAGGTTGGCAACATACTTTGCAACGGTTCCTCCGCCGCCCTCGTCAACCTTGCCGAGCTCACCCGTTTGCCAGATAACATCGTTTTCGTTGAATATGCGGCTCACCTTGCTCACAAATTCGGCGCCCGCGTCGGAGGTGCCGCCCTTGCCCCTGTGGCCGGTGTATTTGGTTAAAACAATGCCCTTGTTAAGATAGGCGGCGTTGAGCTTATCGTGAACGCCGGGGAAAACCGGGTCAAAGCCTGCGTTGACATCGGCAGAAAGACATTCGCACTTTCTTATCACATCGCGGCCGTTCAGGCCCTGACTTTCGGCAATGTCATAAATAAAGTGCTTAAGATAAGCCGAATTAAGGCCGGTGTTGCCGTCGCTGCCCGTTTCCTCCTTGTCGGTGAGCACCGCAATGGTGGTATACTCCGGGTCAATGCAGTCAAGCGCTGCGGTAAATGCGGGGTAGGCGCACACTCTGTCATCGTGGCCGTAGCTGCCGATAAGGCTTCTGTCAAAGCCGATATCGCAGGCGGGGTAGGCGGGAACGGCCTCCAGCTCGGCGGTCATAAAGTCATCCTCAACTATTCCGTACTTTTCATTGAGAATCTTCATAATGTTAAGCTTTACAAGCTCGCTGCCCGAATCGCTCTTGAACGGAAGTGAACCGACAAGAATGTTGAGCTCCTCGCCGCGGATTCCGTCTTCAAGGGTGCGCTTTGCCTGCTCATCATCAAGGTGAGGGAGCAAATCGGAGATAACAAACTTCGGGTCGGCGGGGTCGTCGCCTATTGAAACGGTTATCTGCTCGCCGCTCTTTGTGAAAATAACGCCGTGAAGCGCAAGGGGGGTAACGGTCCACTGATATTTCTTTATTCCGCCGTAATAATGGGTTTTGAAATAGGCAAGCTCCGTGTCCTCATAAAGCGGATTGGGCTTTAAATCAAGGCGGGGGGAATCAATGTGGGCGGCGGCAATCTTTGCGCCCTCTGCAAGGCTCTTTTTGCCGAAGGTGCAGAGTATAACGCACTTGCCGCGGTTGTTAAAGAACACTTTATCCCCTGCACAATAGCTCTTTCCGCGCTCAAATTCGGCAAAGCCCTTTTTTAATGCCATGGCCGTAACAAAGGAGGCAACCTCCCTTTCGGTGCGGCAGGCGTTGAGAAAAGCCATATAACCCTCTGAATAAACAAAGGCGTTTTCTATTTCTTCCTCCGCTCTGAGAGCGCCGTTTCTTCTGTCGCAGAAAAGCTCCTTTTTGAGCTGTTCAACGGCTGATAATTCGTTATTCTCTGCCATTTTTCATTCTTCCTTTCAATTATTTGCCGGCACGGGCAAGCTTTATTATCGCTTCGGCTCCTGCCCCGGGATTATCCCCGGCTCCGTTATTAATAATAATATCCGCTCTTTCGGCGTAATATTCATCTTTATACTGCGCCGCCATTCTTGCCCTTGCCTCGGCCTCAGTTATGGAATCGCGGAGCATAATGCGCTTTAATCTTTCGCCCTCCGGGGCAACAACCGCCGCCGTAACGGTGCACATTGCGGCAATCGGGCTTTCAAAAAGCGCCGCGGCATCAACCACCGCGCCCTTTGCACCGCTTCGCCTTGCCTTTTCGATTTCCAGCACGGTGAGCGCGGTTATTGCCGGGTGAGTGATTGCATTAAGCCTTTCGGTTTTTTCGCGTGAAGCAAATGCACGGGAGGCGGTCTTTTTGCGGTCAAGTGTGCCGTCGGGCAGAATTATGTCTTCGCCGAACTCGGCGGCAAGGTCACTCAGCACCCTTTTGTTTTTAACCGCTTCGCGGGCAAGGATATCGCCGTCAATTATGTAAAAGCCGTTTTTTTCAAGATATTCGCAAACCGTGGTTTTTCCCGCCCCGGTTTGCCCGGTGAGGCCTATCACCGCCATATCGTTTTCAAGGTCAACCACCTTAAACGCGGCGGAGCGGAGCAGCCTGTTGTAAACGGCAAGACCCACTCCCTTTGCCTCCGGGCAGCGAACATAGGCCTGCTTAAAGCCCGCTTCATCAACCTTTCTGAGTATATCAAACACATTTGCCGCCTGGCTTAAGCCGTCAGCTTCACCGCCGTATTCAAATGCGGGGCAGGTGAATTTTTCGGCTTCGCCGTTAAAACACAGCACACAGCGGCTTTCGTCCGGCGATGAATTTACAAACTCCGCCGCCTTTTCAAGCGAACCCTTAAGCAGGGTTACGGAGGCATCGGGTGAATAGTGCTTGTATTTCATTCCGGGGCTTATCGCCTTTTCGTTGCTTTGAAGCTTTTCAAACACCGCCGGGTCAATTTCAAGCTCCGGCAAAACCTCTTTTAACTGCTCCGGGGTAACTCCGCCCGGCCTCAACAGCCGTGCAGCCCCGTTTGCAAGGGTGATAACGGTTGATTCAACGCCGATTTCACAGCTGCCGCCGTCAACCACCATGCTGATTTTGCCGTTCATATCATCCATAACATGGCTTGCCCTTGTGGGGCTCGGCTTGCCGGAGGTGTTTGCGCTCGGTGCGGCAAGCGGAACGCCCGCCGCCTTTATTATGGCGTTTGCAATCGGATTTGAGGGGCACCTGACCGCCACGGTGTCAAGCCCGCCGCTTGTAACATCCGGCACAAGGGCGGATTTTTTCATTATCACGGTCAATGCACCCGGCCAGAACCGCTTTGCAAGGGCGGGAAAGCGCGGGTCAATCTTTTCAACAAGCGGCGCAACCTCATCGGCGCAGGCCACGTGAACTATCAGCGGGTTATCCTGCGGCCTGCCCTTGGCGATAAAGATATTTTTCACCGCCTCCGGGTCAAGCGCATTTGCCGCAAGGCCGTAGACGGTTTCGGTGGGTATTGCCACAAGCTTACCGTTTTTTAACGCCTCTGCCGCCTTTAGGATGTTTTCGCGGTCCTTTATGACATCTTCTGTTTTCAGCAGTTCAGTTTTCATCTTTTCAGCTTTCGTTCTTTAATTTTTCCGCCGTGTCGGCAGTTACAAGGGCGTCAATGATTTCATCAAGGTCGCCGTTTAAAATCGCTTCGATTTTGTAAAGGGTCAGGCCGATTCTGTGGTCGGTAACGCGCCCCTGAGGGTAGTTGTAGGTTCTTATTCTTTCGCTTCTGTCGCCGGTGCCTACCTGCAGCCTTCTTTCGCCCGCTATGGCGTCGGCGCTCTTCTGCCTTTCAACCTCCAGCAGTCTGGAGCGCAAAATACTCATTGCGCGGTCTTTGTTTTTATACTGACTTCTTTCATCCTGACACTCAACCACGGTGCCCGTGGGCAGGTGGGTGATGCGGATGGCGGATTCCGTTTTGTTTATGTGCTGACCGCCCGCACCGCTTGAACGGAAGGTGTCAATCTGCAAGTCGGTCGGGTTAAGCTCAAATTCAACAGCCTCCGCCTCCGGCAAAACGGCAACGGTTGCGGTGGAGGTCTGAATTCTGCCCTGACTTTCGGTTTCGGGCACACGCTGAACGCGGTGAACGCCGCCCTCAAACTTTAGGCGGGAATAAGCTCCGTCGCCCTCTATCATAAAGCTGACTTCTTTAAATCCGCCAAGCTCGGTTTCGTTGGCATTAACAAGCTCGGTTTTCCAGCCCTTGGCCTCGGCATACATTGAATACATTCTGAAAAGCACGCCCACAAAAAGAGCCGCTTCCTCGCCGCCCGCGCCGCCTCTGATTTCAACAATAACATTCTTTTCGTCGTTCGGGTCCCTGGGCAAAAGCAGAATTTTAAGCTCCTCTTGCACCCTTTCAAGCTCGTCGGCGGAGGTTTTATACTCCTCCTCCACCATCTCTTTGAAATCACGGTCAAGGCCGCCCGCATCAAGCAGAGCCTTTGATTCCTCATAGGTTTCGTTTATCTTTTTATATTCACGGTATTTTTCCACCACGGGGGAAAGCCGCTTCTGCTCCTTCATAAGGCGCTTGTATTCCTCAATGTCGGAGGTGACAAACGGGTCGCAGAGCTTTTCGCCGATTTCGTCAAACTTTTCTTCTATATTTTTAAGCTTGTCAAGCATAGGATAATCCTATCCCTTTCCTCATTCTTCTTCGCGCACAATCTTTTTGATATTCTTTTCCACCTTAACGCGTTCATTCATAAACTCGCGCCCGCAGCCATCACAGCGAATACGGAAATCCGCACCCACGCGAAGCACGGCAAAGGTGTTGCACCCGCAGGGATGGTTCTTTTTCATTATGAGCCTGTCGCCCACGCGAACATCCATAAACGGTTCCTCACAATCAGATAATAATTCATTTTATTATAACACAATATTACAATTTTGCAAACAATAAAGTTGCTGTGATTACGGGGAGCAAAAACTGCATATATTTATTATGTAACGCAAAACAGAAAAGGTGGGTAAAAATGAGAAGTATATACAGACCCGAGGGTGAGCTTATCAACACAGAGGAAAATAAACGCCTGCTCTCGTGCAAAAACAATCTTAAAGATGCGTTTTATTCCGGCGCTCAGCTTGAGGCAAGGGCGGTGAGGTGCGATTCTTTTCACAACCTTTATGTTGACCTCGGATGTATGAAGGGCATTATTCCGCGAACCGAGGGCGCAAGCGGAATCGAGGACGGAAGCGTGAGGGATATTGCGCTTATTTCAAGGGTAAACAAGCCCGTTGTTTTCAGAATAACCGGGTTTGACACCGATACTTACGGCGAAAGCGTTGCCGTGCTCAGCCGCAGAAGCGTGCAGGAGGAGGCGGCGGAAAATTTTATCCGCTCACTTTCACCCGGGGATATTATACCCGCAACGGTTTCACACATTGAAAGCTTCGGCGTTTTTTGCGATATCGGCGCGGGGATAAATGCGCTTATGCCGATTGATTCCATATCCGTTTCGCGCATACCTCACCCGGGGGCAAGGTTCACCGCCGGGCAGTCAATAAAGGCGGTTGTGCGCTCGGTTGACGAAAACGGAAGAATAACCCTTTCGCATAAAGAATTGCTTGGCACGTGGGAAGAAAATACGGCACTGTTCGCGGTTGGCGAAACAGTGCCGGGAATAGTTCGTTCGGTTGAAAAATACGGGATTTTTGTTGAGCTTACCCCGAACCTTGCGGGGCTTGCGGAATACTCGGAGGGAGTTTCGGCGGGGAGCCATGCCGGGGTGTATATAAAAAGCATAATTCCGCAGAAGATGAAAATAAAGCTTATCGTTGTTGACTCCTTTGAGGCCGATTATAAGCCGGAGCCGCCGAGATACTTTGTTGAGGGCGACCACATTGACCGCTGGCGTTATTCACCGCCGGAGTGCGCAAAGATTACGGAAACGGTGTTCAGTCAAGCTGAGTGATGATTCTGCCGCCGCCGAGAACCGTGTCGCCGATATATATAACCGCCGCCTGACCCGGAGTGACTGAGCGCTGAGGCTCTTCAAACTCCGCACGGAAGCTGCCGCCGGGCAGGGGAGTTATGTGAGCTGTGCAGGGCGCGGCGCGGAATCTGATTTTCACCTGAGCCGTGAGTGAAGCGGGCAGCTCTCCGCCGCCGATAAGGCTCAGGGAATCGGCAATGAAGCCGCGGGAATACTGCTCGCCGTTTTCGCCGAGCACCACCCTGCTGTTTTCGGCATCAATCCGGGTGACGAACATCGGCTTTCCGAAGGCACCGAGCCCCTTTCGCTGCCCCACGGTGTAGCGGATTATCCCGGAGTGGGTGCCGATTTTTGCACCGCTTTTATCGGTAAAATCACCGGGCTCGCTTTTGACTCCGCGCGAAAGCAGAAATGAAATGTAGTCATCCCCGGGAACAAAGCAGATTTCCTGGCTGTCGCCGCGCTTTGCAACCTCAAGGCCGCGCCCGGCGCAGATATTACGGATAATCTGCTTGTCTTCAATTTGCTGAAGCGGAAAAACCGCGTGAGAAAGCTGAAAGGTATTCAATCTGTAAAGAAAATAACTCTGGTCTTTATTACCGGGCGAGCGCTTTAATATCGGCAGGCCGGTTTCATCCTGCGATATCACGGCGTAATGCCCGGTTGCAATTTTGTCGGCTCCCTTTGAAAGCGCAAAATCAAGCATTGCGCCGAATTTGATTGCTTCATTGCACAAAACACACGGGTTGGGGGTTCTGCCCGCCGAATACTCCGAAATAAACGGTGCAATTACGGCGCTTTCGAATTTTTGCCTTAAATCAAGCACATAATGGGGGATATCCAGAAAAGAGGCTATTTTTGCGGCACTTTCAACATCCGCCTGCGCCGCTTCGGAATCACGGAGCACAAGGGTTACTCCGCTCACCTCTTCGCCCTGCTCGCGCAGCAGCACCGCCGCCGCCGCGGAATCAACTCCGCCGCTTAAGCCGACCATTATTCCGCTCACGGACAAGCCTCCTTCTTTGAATCATTTTTTCACATTCTAAAATAAGGCCAGCCGATTTGTCAATAATTAAAAAGAAATTTTATAAAAGCCCTTGTCAATATTGACTTTTTAGTGTATACTTTGATTAAATAGCGGAAAAATCTGAAATTTTTCGGGTTATTATTCCGAAACACAAAATTACGGCAAAAAATCTTTGCGTTGAAGTGGGGTATCCACGGGAGGATAATTGATTATGGCGGGAGATATGCATTGCCACACCAAGCTTTCGGACTGTTCAATGGGGCTTGAAGACCTCATAGTCCTTGCGGCAAAGCGTGGTGTGGAAACAATAGCAATAACAGACAAAGACTGTCAGGCAGGAACAGTCAGGGGTAAAATAATCGGCGCCCGCAAGGGTGTTACTGTCATACCCGGCGTTGAGCTTTCCTGCACCGATTCAAAGCGTAATTCGCCCGCTCACCTTCTCGGCTATCTGTGCGACAGCCCCGACAGGCTTGAGGGTCTTTGCCGTAAGAATATTCTCGCCTCCAAAAAGGCAAGCCAGTTTATGATTCTCAAAATCGCCCAGCGCTACCCGCTTTCTCCCGAACTTGTTGTTAAATGTGCCACCGGTTCAACCTCTGTTTTCATTGAGCACATTATGCACGCGCTTATGGAATGCGGCCTTACCGATAAAATCTACGGCGACCTCTATAACGAGCTTTTCAATCCCGACAGCCCCGACAATGTTATTGTTGAGCCCAAGTATTCCGAGCCCGCCGATGTGCTTGCCGCCATTCACGACGCCGGCGGAATTGCCGTGCTTGCCCACCCCGCCAAGTATGACAATTATGAGCTGATAGATGAGCTTATCCCTCTCGGGCTTGACGGCATTGAGGTCTGGCACCCCTCCCACTCCGAAGAGGATACCGCAAAGCTCCTTAAAATTGCCAATTCAAACGGCCTTCTTGCCGTGGGCGGCACCGATTTCAGGGGAATGTACTCCCCGAAGCCCGTTTGCGTGGGTGATATCACCACACCGGATGCCAATATGAAATCGCTGCTTACCTACAAGGCAAAAATGAAAAAGCGCGCCGCGGCGGCAGCTAAAGCGGCTGAATAATAATATTAAACTTAAAACCGCTCACGGATTGTATTCCGTGAGCGGTTTTTTGAGGCTTATTTTATTTTTGTGACCTTGTTGCCGGAAACAAGATAAACATTTTCGGAAATATCCATAAGCGGCTGGTCGTTGAAGGAATCGGTGTAAAGATTATCAATTTTGCAGCCGGGGTATTTCTCTTTAAACATCAGCACCTTGTTTTCACGGTAGCAGAAGCGGATAAGCGTTTTCTTTTCCATATCAACCTCGCTGCCGATGTAGCTTATGCCGCCGAGTCTTCTGCAAACCTCGTCAAGCACAAAATCAAGGCAGGCGGAGATGATAAGGTCATCCTCGCTTCTCTGCTTAATGTAAAACGGCTTGATTTTTATTGCGTTTTTGTCCCAGAACTCTTTTGCAAGCACGCGCAAATCGCCGATTTTCTGCCCGTAGGCCTCGATTCGGGGGGTGTGCTTGTCCAGCACGGTCTGAAGGGGAAGCTTTAAGAATTTGTAATCATAAAGCAGCTTTGCTCCCCACGGAATTTTGAGAAGCAGGCCGGGGTCTTTCCTTAAAAAGAACTTGAACAGGTCAACTCCTGATTCTCCGTCATAAATCGTGTTGTCAAAATCGTAAACGTTCATACTTTTTCTCCGTTAAAGTGAAAGAATCTTTGCAAGTGTGCCGCCGAGAATGTTTTCCTTTGCCTTGTCGGAAATGTTGAGGCGTCTTATTCTTGCCATATCATACTTGATATCCTCAATGTCATTATAGGGGAAATCAAGGCCGAACATACTGCGCTCCTCGCCGGTCTGGTGAATAACGGTTTCAAGCTCGGTGTCGGTAAGGGTCCAGCCGCCGATTCCGTCTTTATCGCTTATTGAAGTCCACCCGGCAAAAACTCTGGGCTGAACGCCGCCCCTTGAATTGTTGCACATAACGGCAAGGGAATCACGGAAGAAGTGGTAGCCGCCTATATGTTCAAGTGAGAAGCGGAGATTCTTGAAATTCCACGCAACCTCGTCAAAAAGAATGGGCTCGGTATCCTTAAGCCTGTGCCAGTGCATACCGCAATGGAAAGAGATGAAAAGCCCCTCTTTTTCTGCCTGCTCATAAACCTTGAAGGCGTCTTCGCCGTCAATCCTGAACTCCTGATAGGGGGCGTGCATTTTGATGCCCTTAAATCCGAGCTCGGCTATTCTTTTAACCTGGTCGGCAAGGTCGGGTGCCTTAAAATCAACGGTGCCGAAGCCGATGATATCCGGCTCATTTTTAATTTCGCGTGCAAGCCATGAGTTGGTGTCGCCGCCGAAATTTTCTTCTTCAAATCTTTCGCTGAACGGGGCAAATGCAACACACTTGTCTATTCCGCAGGCATCCATCATCTTTTTAAGCTCATCAAGTGTTCCGGATTCTTTGATTTCTTTTGGGAAAAGGTGGGCGTGATTGGCAACTATCATTTTATCTCTCTCCTTTTTTATTAATCGTCATAAACCGTTTCTTCTCTTTCATAGGGGAACTCGCTGAAAACCTCAACCTTTTTGCCCGCCATCCACATTCTGGGGTCTATTCTTACGGCAAAGCCGCCGCCTGCGGGGCAGGTCCAGTCGTGCATGGGCAGCTCCGGCAGGCCGAAGGCTGCAAGAATCGCCATAATAACACCGCCGTGGGTGACTATCGCGGTGTTCATGGTGCCGGTTTTGAGCACCCCGTCAACCGTCTTTTCAAAGGCGGAGCAAACGCGGGTGAAAAAGTGACGGTTGCTTTCGCCGTAGGGCGGGGCAACATCCGGGTCGCCGGTAAGCCACTTTACAAACTCGTCGCTGTCCTTTAAATCCTCGGCATTTTTATTTTCAAATTCGCCGAAATTGCACTCGATAAAATCATCAATCACAACCGGATTCTGACCGGGGTAATAGATATCCGCCGTTTCAAGGCAGCGCTTGAGCGGGCTTGAAAACACGGCGTCAACATAAGGGAAAACCTTATCCGCCGCCTTTTCGGCAAGCTCATAGCGGCTTTCATCGCTCAAAGAAACATCCGTGTGCCCGATGTAGCGGCCGAGCTCGTTTTCCCTTGCCGTGCCGCTTCTGATTAAATAGACGGTGTATGCTCTCATATATCCTCCGTATTTCCCCGGCGGATTATTTATGTTGCCGAAGAAATTATTAAATATTCGTAGAAAATGACAATATACAAATCGGAAAAATATCGCTATAATAGTAAACCCAAATATACACTCAGTATAAAAACAGAGGTGACTGCTTTGGACAGAACCTTTTCGGTGGTTCTCAGCGAGCTGAGAAAAGAAAAAGGAATAAATCAGAAAACCGCGGCTGCCGAGCTCGGAATTTCTCAGGCGCTGCTGTCGCACTATGAAAGAGGCATACGCGAGTGCAGCCTTGATTTTTTGCTGCGCGCGGCGGAATATTACGGGGTAACCTGCGACTATCTTCTCGGGCGTGACCGCAGCCGGACCGGCTTTAACGAGGGCTTCAGCGCCGAGGGCACCATTCCCGGTGACTCGGAGCTTTCGCCGCTCACGCTTTTCCGCGCCTGCGCCGTTTTGCGTGAATCGCTTGACGGTGAATCCGCAGAGGATTTTGACAGCTTCAATACTCTTGCGCTCTATTATTATCTGCTCAGCAAGGCCGGGCTCAACGCCCTGCCCAATGGCTGGAGCCTGAATGATAAAAAGGCGCCGGAGGATTTCCTTGGCGGAATGGCGCTGCTTGCCGCACGGAACCTTTCATCCCTGCCCTCAAAGCCGCGCAAAGCGCGTGAGGAAAAGGAGCCGCAGTGCATAAAAACGGTGTGCCGCCATGCGGAAATGCTGATAAAGGATTATATTAAAAAGCAGGGAAAAATCATATGATAACAGCGGTGGTGTAGCACTTGCCGCGGTAACGGATAACGCCCACGCCTATGCGGTGGTAATCACCGTCGGCCACATTGCTTTTTGCCATTATTGCATCCGCAAGGCCGGAGGCGGAATTTGAATCATAAACAATTACCGTGCCGGGAAGATTGTCGGAACTTTTGCTGTTGGGAAAGGCGCGGTAAAGGCTGTAGCTTCTTGCCGAAAGGGCAAGGGCGTTGTCGAATTTAAGGGAGGAAAGCTCTTTTTCGCCCCTTTTGCTGTTAATAATATCCGCCACATTATATGCGGCGGATGTATCGGCATAATAATCTTCATCATTTACATCGGCTTCGGTGTTCTGCTCACTTTCGCCCTCGGAGGAAGGCTCCGAAACGGGCTCGGAGGGGTCTGTAACAGGGTCGCCGTTTTCATCGGTTTCGGGCTCGGGCTTTTCGGTCGCGGGCTCTTTCTTTTCGGTTACGGGTTCACCGTTTTCATCGGTTACTCTTTCGCCGTTTTCGTCGGTAACATAAACGGGCGTATCGGCGGGCTCATCACCCTCACCGGTTTCGTCGTCCTCTTCATCGTCTTCTTTGGGCTCGGTGGGCTTCGGCTTGTAGCTGACGCTTGCGTGAAGGCCGGAATCGGTGTATTCCTCAATCATTGTAACATACTCGATTTCGCCGTTTTCGTTAATGGTGCTTTTGACAACGATGGTTGTTTTTTGTGAATCGTCACCCGGTTTATTACCGGCGCTTTTCATTTTGATAACCACAAATATTACAAGGGCAACTGCAACAAGCGAAACAGCGATTGTTGCAATATCCTTGCCGGAAAGCTTTCTTCCGTTAATATTCACTCGTGCGCACCTCTTTTATCCGATTTCTTCCAGAACATTATAACACAGCTTTAAAACTTTTCAAGACCCCTAATAATTAACTTTTAATTAATATATATTCATTTTTTAATTTTACTAATTCAATTTGTTAAATTTAAGTTACAAATAATCCCTCTCCATTGACATTAACACACAGGTTTGTTAAGATATTTAAATCGGTATAATGAAATATTATACACGAAAAAAAGCAAATTTCCGTCAGGTTAAAGGAGTGCGAAAAATGATAAGCACCGACAATATCTGCATGAGCTGTATGAAAGAAATCGGCACCGCAAAGCAATGCCCCTACTGCGGCTACCATGTTGATTCGGCTCAGCTTCCCCCCTATCTTCCGGTCAGAACACTGCTTGCAAACCGTTACCTTATAGGCAAGCTTCTTGACTATAACGGTGAGGGTGCAACCTACATAGGCTGGGATATCAGCCAGAGGAAACCCGTTTCCATACGTGAATTTTTCCCGGTTTCCATTGCCATGAGAACCACGGCAGACCCGGTAATAAAGGTTATGGCCTCCAAGGAGCAGATTTACCGTGAAAGCTGCCAGAGCTTTTCCGAAATGTGGAACAAGCTTATGAATTTAAGAGGCCTCTCGGCTCTTATCAATGTTACGGCGGTTTTCGGCGCATTCGGCACAGCCTATGCCGTTTATGATTATGTTGAGGGTGTAACTCTTCGTGAGTATCTTCTTTCAAGCAAAACCGGCTACCTTTCGTGGGACAGAGCAAAGCCCCTGCTTATGCCCGTGCTCACCACCCTCGGCAGCCTTCACTCATCGGGCATCATCCACCGCGGAATTTCTCCCTCCACCCTTATTGTGGGCAATGACGGCAAAATCCGCATAACCGGATTTTCCATCTGGCAGGCACGCACAGCCAAAAGCGACCTTGACGCCCAGCTTTTCCCCGGCTATGCCGCGGTTGAGCAGTACGGCTTCAACGCCCCTCAGGGCGCGTGGACCGATATTTATTCCTTCGGCGCCGTGCTTTACCGCACGCTTATCGGCTCCGACCCGATAGATGCCGCCGAGCGCGCAGCAAACGACAGGCTTATGGTTCCCGGCAAATTTGCCGAGCTTCTGCCGCCCTATGTTATAAATGCCCTTATCAATTCCCTTCAGGTCATGCCGGAGGACAGAACCGCCTCGGCAGAAACGCTTAAGGCAGAGCTTTCGGCGGCGGGCGAGGCTCCGCAGACTGTTATCAATTCCGCTCCCCGTGCCCCGGAGCGCACCGCTGCAGCCCCTTCGGTGCAGCAGCAAAGCACCTCCGAGCCCAAGGCGGGCGGCTTTAAAACCGGATTAATCGCCGCACTTGCCACGATTCTGGCGGGCGCAATAATATTCGGCGCGGTGTATCTTTTCGCAGGCCCGAAGCTCGGGCTTCGCACCCCGCGTGCTGAGAATACAACCTCCGCCTCTGATAACGGCACAGGCAAAATAGCGGTTCCCGATTTTTCCGAAAAGAATTATCTTGATGTTACCTCAAATCCCGTTTTCAAAAACAATTTCAAGTTTGACATTCAGTATGTTTTTGATGATAAAATAAGCAAAAACTACATTGTTCGTCAGAGCATAGCCCCCACCACCGAGGTTGAAAAGCTTACCACCATCACCCTTTTCGTCAGCAAGGGCAAAGAGCAGATTGAGCTGCCCGCCGACCTTGTGGGTGCAAACATTGTTGATGCCGAAAAGCGCCTTACGGAGCTCGGCTTCAAGGTTACAATAAAAGAGGTAAGCGATGTTACCGGCTACCTTGACAACACCGTGCTTGAAATTGCCCCCGTGCCCGGGCAGACCTATGACAAGGGCACCGAGGTTACCGTTAAGGTGTTCAAGGCCCCCGAAACCACCATCCCCGTCACTCAGGAAAACCCGAATCCCTGGGGCGGCGACATAAGCGAATTCCCGCTTGAAGAGCCCGACCTTTCGCAATATTATGAGGATATTGCAGGCGAAGATACCAACGAGGATGAGGGAAACAACGATTACGGCGAAGACGAAGAACTCTGGAACTGACAACAATAACAACCGCCCGGATACTTCAAACGGTATCCGGGCGGTATTTTTATGTTATGTATTTGTTTTTGCCGGGGCGGCGGGATTATCGTTTTCGGGGAAGTCAAAGCCGTGCATAAAGCCCCCGAGCTCAAGCGAGCACACATCGCCGCCTATCACAATTCCGTCATAGATAAGCAGATTGATTTCCACCGTGCCCTCCTTATCCTCATAGCCCGGGTAATTGAGCACGCTGTAAGTCCACCGTTTTGCCCGCAGTCCCTTGTAGGGCTCAAGGTCAAAGCCCTGCTCCTTTTGCATTGAGGCATATTCGGTGTAAACCTCGTCAAACTCGGCAGGGATTATTACCTCTGTAACCTGTGTGGGGTCTTCATAAACCTCCCACCCGAACTGAGAAATAAAGGCAAGGCGCTCCGAAGCGGAATTTGCCTTAAGGCTCAGCGAGCTTGTGCTTGCGGGGCTTTTGCCGCCGCGCATTACCAGCAAAACCGTTACCGCCGCCGCAACGACCACCGCACCGAAAAGAATACCGAGCCTTTTCTTTGTGGTCTTTAAAGAATAAACAAACATATTATCCACCGTCCTCTGCCGCCTCGGCGGCGTTATTCACGGTAAATATATATGCCGCTTTTCAAAAAACAATTCCGCTTTTAATAAAGACTTGCATCAATGCAGGCAACCCCGTTTTCGGTGATATCGACCATGCCGTATCTGCCGTCGCACAGCGCACCGGGGTTAAAGTAATATACTCCCTCTTCGTATTCAATCACCTTTTCGTGCGTGTGGCCGTATAATACTATGTCAGCCTTTATACTTTGCGCCTTTTCGTGCAGAAGCTCAAGGCCGAATTTAACCTTTTCGCAGTGGCCGTGGGTGCAAAGAATCTTTTTGCCCCCGGCGATAATGAGCTCATTGCAGGGCAGGTCGGAGCCGAAATCACAGTTGCCGCACACCTTAACAAGCTTTTTTGCTTCACCGAAGCCGCCCTCAAACATTTCAATATCCCGCTCGCAGTCGCCGAGGTGAACAACAATATCCGCCTCCGCGTGCAGGGTGAGCAATTCTCTGATGTTCCGGGTGTAGCCGTGGGAATCGGTAATAACAAGCAGTCTCATTTTTACTCCGTTCTTTTCCGCGTGGGGAAACATATAATATATTGACTACGAAATTATAGCTTAAAAGGAGGGCAATTTCAATGCTCAACGGCAAAACCGAACAATCTTCTTTTGATTCCTTATCCGATATTATTAATGACGGCGACGGGCAGAGCGAGGCAAAGGAAAAGGCACAGCGGCTTTTGCGCTCAATGCCGGAAAGCAGCCGAAGGCAGGTTAATGAGCTGCTCGGCAACAAAGAGGCACTTAAGCAGCTTCTTGATTCACCGAAGGCGCGTGAAATTATGCAGAAGCTTCGGAAAAACGATTAATCTTCGGCAGGTGACGAAATGGATATCGGTGAAATCCTTTCAGGTTTAAGCGAAAGCGATATTGAAAGCCTTAAGCAAACGGCCCGGCAGCTTTTCGGCGGCGAGGGAGAAAATGAGAATGAAAAAGGGAGCGGAAATAAGAGCGAAGAAAAGAGCGCCGAACCCGGCGGCGGGGCACCCGACCTTTCCTCCGTTCTCGGCAGCGCAGAGCTTATTTCAAAGCTCACTTCGGTTATGGGGGCAATGAATAAGCGCAGCGTCAAAAGCGACCTTATTGAATCGCTGAAACCCCTGCTGAGCGAAAAAAGACGCAAAAGGGCTGACGAGGCGGCGCAGATTATGCGCCTGATTGATATATTACCCCTGCTGAAAGGGGATGAATAAAACGCGAAGCACAAAATTTCTTCTTTCGCCGCTTTTTAACGCCCCGCCCGGAGCGGAGAACGCCCGAAACATAAAAACGGGAGCGGATGTTTCGCCGGCGGCTGACCCGGATATTGCCGTTATTCTGCCGATAATACTGCTGCTTCTCGGCGACGGGGCCGACTTAATGCTTATTCTTGCGCTTGTTTATATCATTATGTAGTCGTGTGCCCGAAGCTTGACAATTATCGGCAAAATGTTATAATCAAAACCGAAAATATGGCAGCGGAAGCGGAGGAACGGCAATGGGTATTCCGGCCGGAAGGGTAACGGAAAAGCTTGATGAGTACCTTGATTCAAAGGATTTCGAGGCGGCGGAGCACCACCTTAAATACTGGCTTGAGGAGGCACGCTTTAACCGTGATTTACGCGGCGAGCTTACCGTGATTAACGAGCTTATCGGCCTTTACCGCAAAATTGAAAAAGAAGCCCCGGCCATTGAGTGCTGTAAAAGAGCCATTGAGCTGTGCGGGCCGAATCCCACATCGGTTTCCGCCGGCACGACCCTGCTCAATGCCGCCACGGCTTATAAGGCCTTCGGCAAAGCCGCCGAGGCAGTTCCGCTTTATGAAAAGGCACGCGAAATTTACGAGGCAGGGCTTAAAAGCGATGATTTGCGGCTTGCGGGGCTTTACAATAACATGGCGCTTGCACTTGCCGAAACCGAAAACTATGCCGGCGCAAATGAGCTTTTTTCAAAGGCACTTGATATCACCCTTGCCGCCCCCGGCAGCGAAGCGGAGGCCGCGATAACCCTTTGCAACCTTGCCGACCTTAAGGCGGCGGAATTCGGCACCGAAAAGGCGGAAAAATATATTTTTGACTGCCTGACCCGCGCCGAAAAGCTGCTTGATTCCGACTGCGGAGAGAATGAGGGCTACCGCGCTTTTGTGTGCGAAAAATGTGCGCCCACCTTCGGATATTACGGCTTTTTTGCCGCAGAACAAAAACTGTCAAAAAGAGCAAAGGATTATTATGAACGGACTTGAACTGTCAGAAAAATATTTTGAAGAATACGGCAGGCCGATGCTTGAAAACGATTTCCCCGAACTTTTTCCGTTCCTTGCAGCAGGCTTTACGGGCTGCGGCTCGGAGCGCTTCGGCTTTGATGACGATATTTCACACGACCACGATTACGAGCCCGGCTTTCTTATTTTTATACCCGATGAAGCACTTGTTGACAGCCGCGCCGAGTTCAGGCTGGAGCGTGCCTATGCCAAGCTGCCGAAGGAATTCCTCGGCTTTAAACGCCAGCCGGTTTCACCCGTGGGCGGCAGCCGCAGCGGAGTAATCCGAACGGCGAAATTCTTTCTTGACCACGCCGGAACGCCCGACGGCGCTCTGAGCGATGCTCAATGGCTGTCGCTGCCCGAAAGTGCGCTTGCCGAGGCAACAAACGGCAAGGTGTTTATGGATAATTTCGGTGAATTAACCCGGATAAGGCAGGCTCTTCAAAATATGCCCGGCGATATCCGCCTAAAAAAGCTTGCTGGCAATCTGCTGATTATGGCGCAAAGCGGTCAGTATAATTACACACGCTGTTTATCCCACGGTGAAGCGGAAGCAGCTCAGCTTGCGGCAAATGAATTTGTCAATGCCGCCATGAGGGTTTATTTTCTGCTTTCCGAAAAGTATATGCCGTTTTACAAATGGAGCTTCCGCGCTTTGCGCCTGCTTGAAGGCGGCGGTGAGCTTGCCGACCTGCTTTCGTTTATCCTTACCGGTGATTCTTTTACCGGGCAGGGCAGGCAGAAAAAGTATGAGGCAATAGAAAGCACCGCGTCATTCATTATTTCGGTTTTAATTGAGCGCGGGCTCACAAAAGCCGTGTGCGGCGACCTTGAAAAACACGCCTATTCGGTTAATGACCGGATAAAAAGCGGAGAAATAAGGAATATGAATATATTGGCGGCAGTATGAAAAGGAGTGAAAAGATATGACCCCGGTGCTCGAAAGGCTTCCGTTTGCCGATTCTCTCAGCGAGGCTGAAAAGCAGCTTCTGATTTCCGGCTCTGCCGTGAAAAGCTATAAAAAAGGCGCTGTTCTCCACTCGGGAAACAGCGGCGCACCCGGTTTGTTTTACATAATCAGCGGCGGATTAAAGTGCGTTATTGAACCCGGAAATACCCGTTCGGCAACCATTTTCCGCTCGGGTGCCGATGAAAGCATTGTTCTTTCCTCCGGCGTTTTATCTCAGCTTGCCGTGCCGGTTACGGTTTCGGTATATGAGGACTGTGAGGTTTTTGCTGTTCCGGACAGAATCATATCTGTACTTTCCGGGCAGAATATCAATGTTCGCTGCTTTGCCCGCGAGTGCGAGGCAAAGCTTTTGAGCAGCGCACTATGGGCTTTCAGGTATATTGTTCTTGACGGGTTTGACAAACGCCTTGCCGCCTTTCTGCTTGATGAATACCGCAGCGGCGGGCTTAAGGAAATCTGTTTGTCACGCGGTCAGATTGCGGAAAGGGTCAGCTCCACGCGTGAGGCGGTTTCGCAAATGCTTGAGCGTTTTGCCGCCGACGGGCTTACGGAGGACCGCCGCGGAATAGTGATTCTGAAAGATATAGAGGGGCTTGAAAGCCTCAGCAGCAGGGAATAAGCAAAGAAACATCCGAAAAAAGCAACAGCCCCCGATGTGAGTTTAAGCTCACACCGGGGGTGAATTTTTGAATATTACAGTTCAATTATTTTTCCCTTGCTGTCATCTTCGGCACCGCACAGCCACAGCCTGACCGGGTAATCCTCTTTGTTCATCTTAATAAGTGTTACCTTGATTTCCTTGCCTGCCGTTTCCTCCGGCAGGGGCAGAAGATAGGTGTAAAAGCTGTCAGCCTGCCTTACCGGGCACTCCCACGCATTGGAGGGGTAGGAGGGGGTTCTGTCGGGGAAGGTGTAATATCTGCCCTCACACTCGGCTATCGGGTGTGCACCCTCAACGCCGTGCTTCCCTTCAAGCGCAACGGCAAGCACCGCGCCGGATTTTACCGCCTTTTCGTCGGCGATAAAGCTGAAAGTGCAGGCCGAAACGGGCGGCTGAGCCTTAACGGCGGGCAAAAGGTTGTTTGCCGCGGGGCAGTCAAGGGGCAGCTCGGCGCCGTCTTTTACAAGGGCTATTTTATAAATTCTGTCCACCGGGTCGGGCAGTCTGAAATAGCGGATTTCACCGTTTATCGGGTAAACGGCTCTTCTGCGTTTTCCGCTGATATTGATGATGTTGTGAACCCTGCGAACCACAAGCGGCAGGCTTTCGTTTTCGTTTAAAACAAGCTCTTCCTTTCTGCTTTTGCTCCAGCTCATAAGGTCGGCGGAGTAATCGCCCGACGGGGCGGCAAGCTGGCAAAGAATTTCTTCCCGCTGTTCATCGGGGCCAAAGTAATCAATAATAAGCGAATCGGCATTATAAACCCTGCCGAAATCAACGCGAAGGCAGCCGCCGAGTATTCTCATGCCGCCGAAGGCAAGCTTTGAGTGGGCGTCAAAAAAGGTTTCGTCATTGCCGTCAAAGGCGATTGAAGCCTCGCATCCGCGAAGAATATAGGTGCGCTGATTGAAAAATTCATCACGAGCCGCCTGAATTTCCGGCACGGCGGTTTTGCCCGCCCTTACAAGCGAGCGGTATTCAAGTGAATCGGAATCAACCGCAAATCTTGCCTTTTCAAGCAGAAATTCCGCATTTGCGGGCTTTTTGCACTTTTTCATTTCGCCCAGATAAACGGGCTCGGCGGGATTTTCGCAAAATGCGGGCATCGAAAGCGGCTTGCCTTTATATTCGGCGGCACCGCCGCAGCTCACTATTCTCACCTTTTCGGGTTCACCGTTTTTGTTTTCTTTTATTATTTCATATTCGCAGTTTTCTATCATTTCCGGGGCTTCATCCGCCGCACACAGCCTTATGAGCATTGCGCGGAAGGCGGGGATGTGAAGCTTTACCGTTTCGCCCCACTTGAAAACGCCCACAACCTTTTCATAGGGGTGGTGAACGCTGACAAATACCTTTTCGCATTTTTTAAGGCGGCAGGTGCGGTCAAGCTTTATTTCAATATCCTGCCCCTCCCACGAATCGCTGCCGGTTGTGATAAAGCGGATTTTATCGTTGCCCCTTGAAACGGCATTGCAGCCCATTTCCTCCGGCAGAAGCGCACCCTTAACCAGAATGTCGGCATAGCGTGCGTGCAGATTATAAATGCGGGCAAGCTTTGCCTGCTCCGAATCCTTAAGCAGCCACGGGTTGGCGTAAATCTCCGGCGCAAGAATAAGGCAGCGGCCAAACGCCTGATAAATCAAATCATCGGTGAAATTATCCATGCAGGAGGAAAGGCAGACTCCGTGGTCCTCCGAAAGCCTTCTGAGCCCCGGCACATTGCCGCGGCTGAAAATAAAGGCGCGGTGGTGAGGTGCGGTGCAGGGGTTGTTGATGTGAACATCAACATAGGTTTCCACCCCGTTCCACAAAAAGGTGGTGGCGTGCTGCTTGCCGCGCCCGAGTGATAAACGGTGATTGAGCAGAATCAGATCGGGGGAATACTTTCTGCATTCGCTCATCATTTCGGAAAAGGTTTTACGCTTGTTTATTCTCAGCTGACCGCAAACGCCGTCAATTTTGAAAAGCTCAAAATGAAGGTCGCGGCAGAGGCTTATCATTTCCTCTTTTCTTTTCTTTCCCTCCGCTTCGGTTTTGCCGAAGCCGTCGGGGCCGCACCACACGCCGAGCCTTGTGCCGATTTTTGCCGCCGCCTCGGCGCAGGGACGGTAGCCGTTGGGGAACTGGGCGGAGATTTTCGGGCTTGTCTGGCTCTGATAGGTTCCGCTTGCGCCGTCAAGATTGCCGGCATCCCATGCGTAAATTTCAAGGTGCATACCGTAGGTGTTTTTAAGCCATTCAAAATAGCGCAGGTTAACAAGGGTCTGCCGCTCGGTGGCGCCCTCGTTGGTGTTGTTTATCCACGAAAAATACTGCGG
>JAZUJM010000124.1:0-2619 GCA_045642785.1 Acutalibacteraceae bacterium
CCCCCGTTTACGGCGGCAACAACTGGTATTACGCCTACGGCAACAGCTCCTATATTGATATTATCAACGACACCAAGCTTCAGGCGGAGCTTTCCGAAGGGCTTGAAAACCGCCCGTTTATGGTTGTTGACGACGGCTGGCAGCTTAACCGCTGCGCAGGCCCGTGGGAGCCGAATGAAAAATTCATTGATATGGAGCAGCTCGCCTCCGACATTAAATCACTCGGTGTTCACCCCGGAATCTGGGTGCGTTTTCTTTACACTCAGTCACCCGAGGTTCCCGAATCCTTCAAAATCAAGCGCTTCGGCACCGAGGATGAACAGTATACCCTTGACCCGTCGCACCCCAAGGTGCTCCAATATGTGGCAAGGGAAACCAAAAAGCTTGTCGGCTGGGGCTATGAGCTTATCAAGCACGATTTTTCCGTTTATGACATCTTCGGCAACTGGGGCATGGAATGTAACGGCAAAATAACAAAAGACGGCTGGAGCTTTTATGACAAGGCCAAAACAAGTGCCGAAATCGTTCGCAATTTCTATAAAACAATTTATGAAAATGCAAACGGTGCGCTGATTCTCGGCTGCAACTGCGTTACTCACCTGACCGCCGGCTATGCCCACCTTAACCGCGTGGGTGATGACACAAGCGGCAGAGAGTGGAACCCCACAAGAAAAATGGGAATAAACTCCCTTGCGTTCCGTCTGCCGCAAAACGGCGCATTTTATATGATAGACGCCGACTGCGTGGGCTTCCTGAAAAACAGAATCAAGTGGAAATACAACCGCCAATGGCTTGACCTGCTTGCAAGAAGCGGTTCACCGCTGTTTATCTCCTGCGCGCGCAAAACGCTCAGCGATGATGAATTTGAGCACATAAAAAAGCAGTATGAATTCGCCTCAAAGCAGAGCGACACGGCGGAACCCCTTGACTGGGAGGAAACCTCCACCCCCGAAAGATGGCTCTTTAACGGCAAAGAGGAAGTTAATTTTGAATGGTACGGCCACGGCGCAATGCTTGAATAACCGAATAATGTTCAATACTAAAGGCAGATGATTTTTCGTCATCTGCCTTTTAATTTTGTAATGAAAGCGTGTTTTTATGAATGAGGAAATAAAGCTCAACGCCCGCAGGGCAATGGCAGGCCAAAAGCGGTATTTTGCCCTTTGCGCCGTTTTGCCGGGCGTTGTATTATTCTTTTCCTGCACGGTGGGCGCAGGTGCCGAAATGCTGCTTCGTGTTAAAACCGTTCGCTCCTTTCTTGCCTCCCTTCACCCGGCGGTGCCGGATGTGCTCGGCGCGGTTTTGCTGATTCTGACCCTGCTTGTATTTACGGTTCTTTTCTCCGCTGTCAGCCAAAGCGGTTTTTGCCGTTTCACCGATGAGGCGCTTTGCCGCAAAACGGACCGCTCACGCTGGTTTCATCTGCCGCTGCTTAAGGAAAGCATAAAGCTTAACTGCCTTTCCTTTGCAATCCGGCTCGGGCTCTTTTTGCTGTTTTCGGCGCTCCCCGCCGCCGTTACCCTGCTTTGCGCCCTGTATGCGGCAAAAAATCCCGTGCCGCCGGGAACGGTTATCCCCGCCGCCGTCGGCTGCGGCGCTTTGATTCTGACCGCCCTTTTTTTCTATACCCTTGCCGCGGGCAGCCTTGTATGCGCCCCCTATCTGCTCGCGGGCAGCCCCGAAATCGGCGGCACCCGTGCTGTTAAGGAAAGCCTTAAAAAGACAAGGGGCAGCCTTGGCGAAATAATGCTGTTCCGCTTAAGCTTTCTGCCGTGGTTTTTGTTCTGCGCGGCGGGGCTGCCGGTGTTTTTTGTGCTGCCCTATTACCGGCAGAGTATGGCGTGCTTTATTTTTACCGAATAAGCCCTCACTTGTATTATTCAAAAAGGTGTGCTATACTTTCAAAAAAAGGAAAGGGAGAAATGCTATGATATACGATAAGGTAAAAAATCTTCGCCTCTATACCGCGCTCGATAAGGGCTTTGCCGCCGTTGCCGATTTTGTTGAGGCAAACGACCTTGAAGCCCTTGCACCCGGCAGATATGACCTGCCCGGCGGTGCCTTTGCCAATGTGAGCGTTTATGAGCCCAAGGCCGGCGATATGCCGGAGGCTCACCGCAACTATGCCGACCTGCAGCTTATGGTGAGCGGCAGCGAGGATATTGAGGTTGTTCCCCTTTCATTCTGCTCCGGCTCAACGGGCTACAAGCCGGATATCGAATTTTACGGCAGCTATTCAGATGCCTCGCGCATAACCCTTGCAAAGGATACCTTTGCCTATCTTGCCCCGCAGGATGCCCACCGCCCCTGCATTTTCAACGGCTCAAAAGAGGTTAAAAAGATTGTTTTCAAGCTTCCCGTTGAGTAGCCACGAGATACTCGAACCCTATATGCCTTAAAATGCGAACTTCACGCACATTCCGGCGTTTTTCTCCTTGAAATACGACAGTATTCCTGCGGAGAAGAAACACCGGACTACACGTAAATTTCATCATTTTAAGGTGCCTTGCAGTTTTGGCAGGCAGATTTTCTGCCAAGATGAGGCGAAAAGCGCAGGAATACTTTGTGTATTCCGAGCATTTTTAACGATATATTGGCAAAAAGATGTCGCCAAAACCA
>JAZUJM010000125.1:0-29098 GCA_045642785.1 Acutalibacteraceae bacterium
TCACACGCCGCAGGCGTATTTCACATCCGCAGGATATTTCACAAATCCCGGCAGGGATTTATTTCGTTTTCGGCGCGTGATGAAAAAGCTTAAAAAACATCCTTATCAACACGCGCCGAGGCTTCACGGGGATTTTAATAATTCTGATTAATTTGCGTTAATGGTGGCACGGTAACCGAGGCCATAGATTGTTTCAATGTCAAAATCCGGGTTATCGGCAAATTTTTTGCGAAGCTTGGTTATGTAAACATCAACCACCCTCGGCCCTGCAAGGTAGCCGTAATCCCAGAATTCTTCAAGCATCTGAGCGCGGGTGAAGGTTCTTTTGGGGTTGGCAAGCATTTTTGTAACGATGTTATATTCGCGCAGGGTGAGCATTATTTTTTTGCCGTTAAAGTTAACGCTCAAATCATCCTTTGTAAAAACCGTGCCGCCGATTATAAGCTGCTCAACCTCGGCGGTGCCGGTGCGGCGGAAAAGGGCAACCAGCTTTAACTGCAGCTCCTCAATAAGCACGGGCTTAAGAATAACATCATCTGCCCCGGCATAAACGGCGCGGCTGCGAAGCTCCATATCAAAGCTTGAGGTTATGCCGATTACGGGAACATTCTGATTTCTCATCCTTATTCTTCTGATTATTTCGGCTCCGTCGGCGTGGGCGGGCTTAATGTCAAGAATAATGCAGTCGGGTTCGTTTTCGATTATCAAATCAATAAGCAGGGCAGAGCTTACACACTCAATCGCCTCATACTGTAGGGAGCGAAGCTTTTCGCAAAGGGAGTGATTGGCGGCGCTGTCTTCTTCAAATACTATCAGCTTTTTCATATTATCTCCGAATCAACAATTAAACAGTTGTTTAAGACTTGTTTAAAAAATGTTAATTCAATTTTAGAATTCTGAAAAAGTACTGACAAGTTACGAAATTTCAAAACGGAACAAAATAGGACAGAATCAAAATAGTGTACAAGAAATGTAACAGCAGGGGAATGGCAAAAAGGCTCTCGGCAGTTAACTGCCGAAAGCCTTTTGGTAATTAATATGTGTTTTTATTCTTCACGCGCGGCAATGCTCTTTGCAAGCTCGCTTTCGGAGGCAACATGGGAGAAGAAGAATTTTTCTCTTTCCGCATTGTTGATAACGGTAACGGGCTTTATCTGATTGAGCACAACGCCCTTGCCTGCAAGGTACTTGTTGTAGTTTACATAGGTGTTTTCTTCAAGGAAAAGCACCTCGGGGTAATTGAGCATACCCCAGCGCCTGTATTTGTAATACTTTTCGTTGATATCATCCATTGCGTGGTCAAGAGCCTCGGTGAGCTGCTTCCTGACTTCCTCTGAGGGAACGCCGCCCTTGATTTCGGCAAGCATAACATATCTGGGGGGCTTGGTGGAAAAATCAGGATAGAAGCTGAAGCCCTGATACTCGATTCCGGCCTCCTCCGCAATGCGCTGAGCGGCGGCATCAATCATATCGGTGGTGGTCTTTTCGTTGGCAACATTCATTGAAAGATTCTGCCTGAACATAAGCTCCACCTCGGGGGTGTTATTGTACATCCTTGTAACCTTGATAACATCCTCCATTTTGTATCTGTAAAGGCCGCTGAAGTTGGAAACTATAACCTCATACTCCTTGCCGACCTCAAGCTCGTTGATGAGCAGGGGGCGAACGGTGTCATCTGCCTTGTCATCGCCGTCATTAACCGGCAAAAACTCAAAGAAAACGGTGTAGGGGGTGAGCACATAGTCTGTGGCATCAAGCTCGGTGGGTGTGGCAAAGAAGCCCTCAGCCGCGGCATAGCCCATATTGTGCATGGGCACATCGGGGCCGATGTGGTGGCGAAGCTTGTCAACATAAACCGAAAGGTTGGAGCCCATCATACCGTAAGCCCATTGAAGATTCGGCCAGATGCGGGGGGCGATAGGGTCATCAAAGCCCTTGCGGAATTCGGCGCGGAGCTCTTCTGCCCTTTTGGGGTTGGGCTTAAGCTTTTTGGCGTATTTTTTGCGGAACGCCTCGGTGCAGTCGATATTCGGGTTGATAATGCCCTTTTCGATATCGTCGCACATCATTTCCCAGTTTTCTTCAAGATAATCAAACATCTGGGTGAGCAGGGTAACGACTATTGAGCCGAGATAGCTGACCTTTTTGTTTTCAAGGCAGAATCTCAGGTGAAGATAAGATGTGTCGTATTTATCCTCAAGATTGGGGAAAAGCAGGGGCAGCGGAGAGGTGCAGAAGAAGGGAAGAATGGGCTTTAACATTCTTAAAGGAATCTGTGCGGCACCGTTGCTCATTTTGCCGTCGGGAGTTTTGTGACCGGAAAGGTTGAGCGCAAGGGGGCCAACCTGATTGCTCATGCGGATGCCTCTTTCTTTCATATAATGGAAAGCGGTGGCAACCGAAACGGAAAAGCCGATGCACTGCATTTTCCAAAGGTCGTTTGCGCCCTTGGGCAGCATTTTGGGCTTGCCGACCGAGCCGGAGGATGAAGCATAGCGGAAGTTGAAGCCGCTGAACATAAGCCTTTTTTCGCCGTTGTTGAGCATACGGTCAACATAGGGCTCGTAATCGGCATAGGTGGAAAGGGGAACTATGCGCTGATAATCCTCTATGGAGTGAACATCCTTAAGGTTAAGCTTTTTGCCGAGCTCGCAGTTTTTGTTGCGGCGAACAATCTTTTTAAGCACGCTGTTCTGAGCCTTGAGCGGGTCTTTGGTGGTGTGGTTAATCTGGGCGCGTGAAACATCGCCGAGAAAAACACCGAAATCTGAGAATGCCATTAACAATTCTCCTCCATTTTAGTTTTACGCTAATATAATAAAATAACAGCCGCGCTCTTGTCAACGGTAAATTATAACATTTAAATCATAATTAATATTTTTACCGTCAAAAAAGCCGTGCATCCGCAAAAAGCAAATGCACGGCAGCTGTGTTTTTGAAATTAAAGCTGAAATTACACGGTGAGAAGACCGGCATCAAGCACGAACTGTGCGCCGGTAACATACCTTGCCTTTTCGGAGGCAACAAAGAGCACAAGGTTTGCAACATCCTCTGTTTCAAGCCACGGCACGGGGATAAGGTTGCCTGCGCTTGCGCCTGCCTCTTCCTCGGGGGTTTTGCCCTCAATGGCGGCAAGGCCGTCATTCATCGGGGTGTTGACCGCTGTGGGGTGAATGGAAACAACGCGGATGTTGTAGGGGGCAAGCTCGATTGCCCACGCCTTTGTAAGGCCTGTAAGGCCCCATTTGGAGGCGGTGTAGTGTGAAAGTCGGTTGCCGCCGCGAAGACCCATAACGGAGGAGTTGTTGATGATAACGCCGCTCTTCTGCTTCATCATAACTGGTGAAACCCTGCGTGTTACCATAAAGGGCCCCTTAAGGTTAATGTCAATCATGGCGTCCCATTCCTCATCGGTCATTTTATCAACCGTCTGATGGGCGCAGATACCTGCGTTGTTGAAAAGAATATCTATTCTGCCGAATTCGGCAACGGCTCTGTTAACGGCATCGGTGATTGCGGCATCGTCACGCACATCGCCGGCGGCGATAATGCACTTGCCGCCGAAGGCCTCTATCTCTTCCTTAAGGCTTTTAAGCTCGTCGCTTGTGCCGAAGGCATAGGCGGGGTATTCGATTTTTTTCGCAACATCAAAGGCGACTATTGCCGCGCCCTCTTTTGCAAGGGCAATGGCGGTGGTTCTGCCCTGACCGTGTGCGGCACCGGTGATAAATGCAACCTTGTTTTCAAAATCTTTCATAAATGAAGACCTTCTTTTCAAAAAATTTTTACAAAGAAAAGTATATCAAAACAGCAATAATAAGTCAACCGAAATCGGGGCTCAGCTTGTCATTTTGTATTTTTTAAGCATTTCGGCTCTTTTGTCGCCAAGTGAGGTTATCTCCGACACGGCAGGGGCATTTTTGCGGGTTATTTTGCGGCGGAAAAAGCCGAAAATCCTCAAAAACCATGCAAGCGGCAAAAGGAACGGAAATTTAACAAGAAACGGATAAATGCGCTTCATATATTCCGCTTTCGGGAAAAGGGAGGCTCTTCTGCCCGCGGCGGTGCTTTCACCCTCCATTGCGCTTAAGGTTATGCGCGAGGAGTTCTGACGGGCAACGGAGCTTGAACCGTATACCCCGGCGTCAATGAGCTCTGCCATAAGCTCTTCCGGGTTAATGTATTCGCATTTGCCGATTTCCGCCCTGACCTGCTCCGGCGGTTCAATGCAGAGAAAAACATTTGCGGCGTGTTCGGTGTTTAAAAACAGAATATCCGCATTAACGCTCTTTAATGCCGAAAAGACGGTTCCCCAATTTATTTCTTCGCGGTTAAAGCGGGCAAAAACGGCTATGTCGCAAAGCTGACGCACGCCGAAGCCGCTGCGCGCAAAGTGCTTTAACGCGTGGCACACAAGAAAAACAAGGTGCAGGGTGGGCGAAAAGGTTTTTATTTTTACCCCGTCAACCTCAACAAAAATATCATCGCCTCTTTCGGCAAAAATCTGCTCCATCTTTTTTTCCGCCGTGAGTTCGCCCACAAAAAGCGAGGTGTGAACCTCCACCGTGAGCAGCCCGTCGGCAGAGGTGAACGAGGTTTCGTGCCCGCTTTCGTTGGTGATTTTCATTCCGCTTTCTTCAAGAATACGGCGGGCTGATTCAAATTCGGCGGGGGAAATAAGAATGTCGCAGTCGGAGGTGGGCCGGTGGTCGCGCTGAGGGTAGGTTAAATCGCAGATAAGTCCTTTTTGAACGGTGGGAGTTATTCCGGCGGCAGCAAGTGAAGAATAAAGCTTCAGAAACCTGCTGTAACGCGTGGTTTGACCCACAATGCCGGCGAGGGCATTTGCCTTAAAAGAGCTTTTGATTTTTTCATCTGCCGAATCAAAAAATTCTTCACCGACTGCGGCGGAATAAATCCACGGCATAACCTTGTGAGAGGCGGCAAGCCGGAAAAGCTTTGAAATGTCGGCCTCCGGGCAGGGCTCGGCCTTGCCGCCGAGGTATTTTTTAATCAGTTCAAGAAAAAGCTTCTCGGTTTGCTCCACGCTACCGCCCCTTTCATATATTAATAAACATTTATTATTATACACACGCCGCAAAGAAAATCAAATATTTTTGAGGATTGTTTGATTTTTTCAAAGATAGTGGTAATATAGATAGTAACAAGGGAGGAAAGAATTATGAAGGTTCTGATGATTAACGGCAGCCCGCACGCGGCGGGGAGCACATTTACCGCACTTAATGAAATGAAAAAGGTTTTTGAGGCACAGGGGATAGAAACTGAGCTTGTTCACATTGGCAATGAGGCCGTGAGGGGCTGCACAGCCTGCGGCTTTTGCTCCAAAAACGGCAGGTGTGCCGTTGATGACAAGGTGAATCTGCTTGCCGATAAGCTTAAGGAAAGCGACGGCCTTGTGGTCGGCAGCCCGGTTTATTACGCAGGCCCCAACGCAACGCTTACAGCGACACTTGACCGCCTGTTTTTCAGCTCAAAATTTGACAAAACAATGAAGGTCGGCGCGGCGGTTGTTTCGGCTCGCAGGGGCGGCCTTTCGGCATCGTTTGACCGCCTTAACAAGTATTTCACCATCAGCGGTATGCCCGTTGCCTCGGGGCAGTATTGGAACAGCATCCACGGCAACAGCGCGGATGAAGCGGCAAGGGATGAAGAGGGTCTGCAATCAATGCGAACCCTTGCGGCAAATATGGCTTTTCTTATGAAAAGCATTGCCCTCGGCAAAGAAAAATTCGGCCTGCCCGAAAGGGAACCGAAAATCGGCACAAACTTTATAAGGTAAAATAAATGCCGGGGCAGCAGCCCCGGCATTTGTTTTCAAAGCAGAATTGCGGCGAAATCTTCGGGAGAAACACCGGGCAGATGCTCCGTAATCCCGATTTTTTCAGCCGTCTCTTTTATTTTTTGCGGCGAATACTCAACGCCCGTGAAGGCACTTTCCACCGCAGTAATTTCGCCGTTAACAAAGTAATCGCCATATAGCCGCAATTCGGTTATCACCGAATCGGCAATGTTTAAGCGGGCATCGAAGTAACCGCAGGGCAGCTTCTTTTCACGGCGGATTGAAAATTCGCGGTTAAAGCCGAAATTCCACTCACGCTTTGAGTATTTTTCGGCGCGAAGCTTTTCGGCTCCCGCTTTGTCGGATTCCGGCAGGGGGATAACCTCGCCGCCAAGCTGAGCCTTGACATTTTTTAAAATTGTTTTAATGAAATCCTCGGGTGAAAGCTCGGAATCAATGTGCTCCGAAATATTGGTTACTCTGCTTTTAACAGAGGCCACGCCCTTGCTTTGAATCTTAAGCGGGTTAACATTGAGCGAGGCGGAAATATTGCTTATATCGGCGCAGAGCATAAGCGTACCGTGGTGCATAACGCGCCCGTTTTTTGAGCATTGCGCGTTGCCGGAGAATTTTTTGCCGACAATAAGCATATCGTTGCGCCCGGAAAGCTCGGCATTGACGCCGAACTCCTTAAGCGCCGCTATAACGGGGGTGCAGAAAAATCTGTAATCGCTGAATCTGCCGGAATCGTTGACAATAAAGGTGTAGTTAACGTTGCCCAAATCGTGAAAAACCGCGCCGCCGCCTGTCAGCCTGCGAACAACCGCCACACCGTTGGCGTTAACAAAATCCTCGTTTATTTCGGCATAGGCGTTCTGATTGCGCCCGATGATAACCGAGGGGGCGTTGCGCCACAGCATAAAATATTCATCCCGTGAATTGCACAAAAGCTGTTCTTCAAGCGCAAGGTTAAAATAAGGGTCGGTGGATTCGTTATATATTATTTTCATAAAAATAATTGCTCCGATAACAAGAGCCCGCAGCGGTTAAAGTTGCGGGCTCGGTTTATTATTTTATTCCGTGCGAAGCGCTTCAACCGGGTCTTTGTTGGCGGCTATTCTTGAGGGAATAAGGCCGGCAATAAAGGTGAGCGCCATGCTGATAACTATGAGGATTATTGCTCCGTTAACGGGAAGAGCTGCCGCAGCGCCGAGCGTGGTGAGGTATTCAAGCAAAAGGTTAACGGGGATGATGATAAGAATTGTCATCCCTATGCCTATCGCTCCCGAAACAAAGCCCACAATGAGCGTTTCGGCATTGAACACGCGGGAAATATCACGCTTTGAAGCGCCGATTGAGCGAAGAATACCGATTTCCTTGGTTCTTTCAAGCACCGAAATGTAGGTGATGATTCCTATCATAATTGAGGAAACAACAAGCGAAATCGCAACAAAGGCTATGAGAACATAGGAAACGATGTTGACGATTTTGGTAACGGAAGAAAGGATGAGGCCGATATAATCGGTGTAAATTATGGTGTCTTCCTCTCTGCCTTCGGCTTTCATTTTTTCGTTGTACTTGTTGATTATGTCGGTTACGGCATCCTTGGATTCAAAATCAACGGGGTAAATGTTGATTGAAATGGGTGTTTCGATTTTTGAAACGCCGAGCATGCTGAGCGCTTCCTCATAGCTCTTTGTGAGCGGCTCGGGTTCCGGTTCGGGTTCGGGCTCCGGCTCGGGTTCCGGGGCGGGAACGGTCTGACCGTCGGGGGTGGTTTCGGTTTCGCCGGGTTCTGCGGGTGTGGAGGGCTTGCCGTCGGGAGTGGTTGCGGGCTCGGTGGTATCGGTTGAACCCGGGTCTGCGGGCTGGTCGCCGCCGAACTGACCGTTCTGGAAAACCTGCTCAAGCATCTGGAGCTTTGCACGCTTTGTCATATTTTTGGTTAAGTTATATGCCTGCTTGCCGGACATCTGGCCGTAGCCCTCAATGCTCTGACCGGAAAGCATGGTGTCAAACGCCTCAATGAGCTCGTTCTTTTCGTCCTCGGTCAATCTGTCCTTAAGGAAGAGCTCGGCAACGCGCTTCATCTGTGCAGCTTCATCGCCGCTGAAATTTTCATCAATAAATGCGTAAAGGTCTTCTTCGGTCAATGCGGTAAATGTGCCCTTAAGCTCTTCGCCGCCGGCTCTGCCAAGGGGAGAAACGGTGGGTGTTACAAAAACATCGGTGTTCTTTGCGGCGGGAGCGGTTGTGGCGGGAACTGTTGTGCTCTCTTCCGCTTTTTTAACGGGGGCGGGAGTCTTTTCTTTTGCTTCATCCCCTTCAACAGGGAAGGGAAGGCCGGTGAAAACATCCGTTTCGGGGTTCTTGAGCTGATCTTTGACTATCTGACATTCGTTGGTTTTGTTAACAACATATTCGGGCAGGGTGCTCATGTAGCCTATTGTGCCGCCGACCATTGTGGAAACGGCGCCTTCGGCGGGGCGAAGAATACCGACGATTTTAAGCTCAATGCCGTTGTCGATGAGCTTTTCAACATACTCATCATTTTCGCGCATATCCTTCCATTCGCCGCTCTCTTTGTCCTTTTCAAAATAGTCGGGGGTAAGAACGACCTTGAATCTGAGGTTGAGAATTTCGTCATAGGTGAAATTCTTGCCTTCCGGCTCAAAGGTTTCGCCGTTCTGAAGTGCCATGAACATTTCCACCATGGCGGAGGGGTCGGAGAGGCCGAGTGCCTGAAGGGTTAAATCGGTAACCTCGTTGTTGCGGTCAATTACAAGCACAACCTCGTTGTACTCCTTGGGCCAGGTGCCCGCAAGCACATCATACTGTGAGTGGAGCAGCTCTTCGTTGTCGAGCATTTCACGCCACATATTATAATAGGATTTGAGCGTGTCATAAGAGGAGTTGGAGGTGAAGGCCGAAAGGGGAGAGGAAGAGTCGCCGAGGCCCATCATCTGCTCTGCCATGTCAACCATCGGGCTGGGGTTAACAAGGTTGGGGCCGTTTTCGGTGTTGGCGGAATAAATCATCATCGGGGTTGCGTAGGTGTACTGAATATCGCTGATATACTGAGAAACTCCGCTTTCATCGCTTTCAAGGAATTCCTTGAAGGCGGTAAGATTGTTCTCTTTGAATCCGGCGGTGAAGGCCTTTGTCATCGCCGCCATGGCGGTGTTGGAGTAAACCTTGTCAAGGTCGTGGCTGATAAATTCCTCGGGGTCGCCCTTGCCGGTGAACATACTCATTGAAGAGCTCATATCCATACCGGTTGATTCAATCGTCATCGGGTAGCTGGAGAGCGCTTCACGCTGAACTGACTGAATGTACAGGTTAACGCCGTTGGAAAGCGCAAGAATAAGGGCAATGCCGATTATTCCTATTGAGCCGGCAAAGGAGGTTAAGAAGGTTCTCATCTTCTTTGTCATAAGGTTGTTGAGCGAAAGTGAAAGGGCGGTGAAGAAGCTCATGCTTGTTTTCTTTTCAAGCTTCTTTTCCTCTGCCTTTTTCTGCGCGGCGGAGCTTTCGTCAGCGGCCTTTTCCGCTTTTTCGGCAGTTGCCTTTTCAGCCTCTGCCGATGAATCGTAGGGGTCGGAATCGCTGATAACTTCGCCGTCGGAAAGGCGGACTATTCTTGTGGAATACTCATTTGCAAGCTCGGGGTTGTGGGTAACCATAATAACAAGCCTGTCGGAGGCAATCTCCTTGAGTATTTCCATTATCTGAACGCTTGTTTCGGAGTCAAGTGCGCCGGTGGGCTCATCGGCAAGAAGAATTTCGGGGTCGTTAACAAGTGCTCTTGCAATGGCAACCCTCTGCATCTGACCGCCGCTCATCTGATTGGGCTTTTTGCTCAGCTGGTCGCCGAGGCCGACCCTTTCAAGGGCTTCCTTTGCTCTCTTTTTCCTTTCCGCCTTTGAAACGCCGGAAAGGGTGAGGGCAAGCTCGACGTTGGAAAGCACGGTCTGGTGCGGAATTAAATTGTAGCTCTGGAAAACGAAGCCTATGCAGTGGTTGCGGTAGGTGTCCCAGTCGCTGTCCTTGTATTTTTTTGTGGAAACGCCCTTTATTTCAAGGTCGCCCTCGTCATACTGGTCAAGGCCGCCGATAACATTAAGAAGCGTGGTCTTTCCGCAGCCGGAGTGGCCGAGAATCGAAACAAACTCGTTGTCGCGGAATTCAACGCTTACGCCCTTGAGCGCTTCAACCTTGGTGTCGCCCGTGATATAGCTCTTTTTTATGTTGGTTAATTTTAGCAAAACGAACCCCTTCTTTCCATTTTTCGTTTTTTCATAGCCTGCGGGAATAATCCGGCCCGCAGCAAGGAATAAATACAGATGAAGCTGCCCGCCTGCACAACGCGTGCAGCACAATAATCCATATTATCTCATATTCACCGCAAAAAAGGGTGAATTTTCCGTTAACAATTCAAAAATTACAGCTTGTAGGGAATGTAGCGCGAAATATCCTCACCGTGCTGATAGAGCTCATAAACCATTGAGGAGGAAATTGAAGCGTCTTTTGCACGGAAATAGATGGTTCTTATCTCATCATCAAGCGCCGTGTTGCAAAGCGCCATATTCTCCTCATAGGCATAGTCGGTTGCGTTGCGCAGACCTCTTATAAGGAAGCTGCAGCCGAGCTCCTGCGCAAGGCGAACAACAAGCTTGTCTGAGGTGATAACCTCCGCCTTGCCTTCATAGCCTTTTTCTTTAATCACCTGATTAATCTTTTCCATCATAAAATCGGTGTCAAAGCGGCGTGATTTGGCGGGATTAACGGCAATGACGATATAAACCTTTTCAAAAAGGTCAACCGATTGCTCCAGTACGCTCAGATGGCCGTTTGTAAACATATCAAAGCTGCCGGCGTAAATTGCTTTCACAATGTCACCCCTTAAAAACAAAAATCTAAAACAATATTATATGATATATCAATCACTTTGTCAATCGGCGTATCGCCGCAAAGAACAGGCATTTGAATGGCCTGCTATTGTTGACTTTATCAGTAAACTATGTTAAAATACATTGTTATTAGTATGGGGATATTATCCAACCTCAGAAAGGAGAAGCTATGATTGACATTCACTGCCACATTATGCCCGGCGTTGATGACGGCGCCGACAGCTACGATGAAGCGCTGACCATGGCGCAGGAGGCTTTTGAGGCGGGAACAAGAATCATGGCGGTTACTCCTCACTATCTCAATGCCTCACAGTGCAAGCACCGCTATTCAAAAGCGCAGCTTGCCGAAAAATACAGATTGCTCAAGGAACACCTTGAAAGGGAAGACTGCAGGCTTAAGCTGTGCCTTGGCGCCGAGCATTTCGGAGTTACCGATATTGCAAGCTATGCCGAGGAAAACAAGCTTATTCCGCTCAACGGCTCACACTATGTTTTGATTGAGTTTGATTTTGATGATGAGCCGCAGAGAGTGGAATATGTTCTTTCCCAGCTTACCGAGGCGAATTATATTCCGGTTATAGCGCACCCCGAAAGGTATTATTTCCTTCAGGAAGAACCGAGGATGGTTTATTCCTATCTTGACCTCGGCTGCCTTTTGCAGATAAATAAGGGCAGCCCGCTCGGCAGATACGGCGCGGCAGAAAAAGACCTTGCCATGTGGCTGCTTAAAAACCGGCTTCCGCACGCTGTGGCAAGTGACTGTCACAGCCCGTTTCAAAGAACTCCCGATATGGGTGAACTGCACGAGATTATTTCAATCAATGTGGGCGACGGCTATGCTCACACTCTGTTCGAGGAAAATCCGTTAAAAATATTAAAGGACGAGCCCGTTATTTAAAACGCGGGCACAGGGGAATTTGTTATGAGACTTCTCAGAATCGGTATGATAGTTGCTTTTGCGGCTGTTTGCGTTGCAACTGTTATGCTTTACCTCACAAACGGCGACGACGGCTCCGTACCCGTGCTTGAATGTTCGGTTGAGGAAATCCGCGCCACCTGCAATGTTAAAAATGAAGAGCTGCTTCAGTATGTTACCGCCTATGACGCGGAAGACGGCGTTTTAACCAACGGAATAGTGGTTGAAAGCATATCCGGCTTCCTTGAAAAGGGTGTTTCCAATGTTGTTTTCGCGGTGAGCGATAATGACAACAATGTGGTTAAAAGAACAGTGAAGCTGATTTACACCGATTACCGCGACCCGGTTTTCTCCTCCAACAACGACCTGCTGTTTTATCTTAATGAAAGGGCCGACCTTTCCGAAAACATCAGGGTCAGGGATCCGATAGACGGCGACCTTACCGGCTGGCTCATAAGCTCCGCCGACAACTTTACCACCGCGGAGCCCGGCAAATATGAGGTTACCTATTCCGTCACCACAAGCAAGAGCTACACCTATTCACTCACCTTCCCCGTAATTGTTGAGAATGCGGAAAAAACGCTCTATGATATTGTTCTGAGTCAGAACATAATCTACTGTAAGCCCGGTGCTTCAATAGATTACAACTCATATGTTGATTCCATTCAGACCCCGTATTCCGAGGGAACCGATTACAAGCTTATTGTTGATGCTTCCACGGTTGACCTCTCAAAGCCCGGAGTATACGACGCCTTCTATTATGCAAAGGTCGGCAATGAAACCGTTGCCAAAACAAGATTAATCATTATCTGCGAGGGAGAATAACAGATGAAACCCCTGAAGCTGGAAAATCTGAATCTTTATACCGTTCTGCGAGATATGCTGCTTAACATATGGGTAGTCATACTTGCGTTTATAGTCGGTTTCCTCGGCGTGAGGGACTACTTTAAATTCATGTATGTGCCCGCCTACACAAGCTCCATGACGATTATCGTCACCGAGGGCGCTTCTGCAAGCACCATTTCGGGAACTCTTAACGAGGCCATTCAGATAACCGAGGTTCTCGGCGCCGTTTTCAAAAGCGACCTGCTTAAAACCAAGGTTTCGGAATCAATGGGCCACACAAAAATAACGGGAACCATTGCCACAAAGCAGATTCCCGAAACAAACCTTATCACCATTTCTTACACCGATTCATCCCCGATGAGGGCGTACAAAACCCTGAATGCCTTTTTTGAAAATTATGATTCGGCGTTTGCAAACAATATTCTTCAGGGCGTCAATATAAGAGTATTTTCACCTGCCACGGTTCCCCAGGCACCGTCAAACTCCTCCTCGGTTTCCGGCACGGCAATGAAGGCCGGTATGCTGCTTGCGGCGGCGAGCGCGGCGTTTATATTCATGGTTTCCTTCCTGCGTGATACCGTTAAGCACGAGCATGATATTGAAGAATACGCCGAGGCTCCGCTTTTCGGCACGATATACCACGAAACGGCCGGCACAAGCCTTCGCGCAAGAAGATTGAACACCGGCAACGATATTCTTTTAACAAACCCGCTTATAAGCTACCAGTTTACCGAAGCGTTTAACCGAATGGTCATAAAGCTGAATTATCAGAAAAAGACCAAAAACATCAAAACCATAATGGTAACAAGTGTTGATGAACACGAGGGCAAAACCACGGTTTCGGTTAACCTTGCCACGGCTTTTGCGGTTGCGGGCAACAAGGTGCTTCTTGTTGACGCCGACTTAAGAAGACCCTCGGTCGGCAAATTCTTTGCCCCCGAAACTTATATGGGCGGCGCCGAGTTCAGCGAATTCCTCAGAGGCTCGGCTTCGGTTGAATCGGTTATCCGCCGCGATGAACAAACGGGAATCGTCTTCCTGCGCAGTATGCGCGGCAGCCCCAACACGGCGGAGCTCATAAGTGCTTCGGGCAACTTTGCCCGCTTCCTTCGCGCAAACCGCAAGGCCTTTGATTACATTATTGTTGATACTCCGCCCATGTCGATGGTTTCCGATACCGAAATGATAGCCGATATGGTTGACGGCGCACTTGTTGTTACGGGTCAGGACCGAATCGCTGTTGCCGACCTCAACGACGCTCTTGATGTTCTTTCACGAAGCAAATCAACTCTTTTGGGCGTTATCCTTAACGATATCAACACTATCGGCACCTTCCTTCAGCAGAACCACATCAATATTTTTGACACGGTGTTAAGAAAGAGCGGCTACGGCAGCTACGGCGGCTACTATTCATCAAAGGATTCTTATTATACTAAATAAACAACGGAGAAAGATATGGCAGAGCATAACGAAAAATCCTCTGTTGACAGAGAAAAATCAAGCGAAAAAGAAAATCTGACAGAGCTTCAACAGCTGAGGAACAGTATTGACCTCGGTGTGCTTCTTGTTGATATCTGGAAGGGCTTCAAGCGCTTCTGGTGGGTTATGGTGAGCCTTATTGTGCTGCTTTCGGGTTTCAGTTATTTTAATTTCAGAAGAAATTATGTGCCCATGTACAGCACCGAGGCTCAGTTTTCCATAAAAACCATGCAGACCTCTTCGGTAGGTACTTCCCTTTATTCCTACACCTTCCGTCTTATCTCTTCGCAGATGTCGCTCACCTTCCCTTATATTATTCAAAGCGACCTTATGCGCCAGATAATTTTAAGCGACCTCGGAGTTCCCTACCTTAACGCAAGCATTTCGTCATCATCGGTTGAGGAAACAAACATATTCAAAATTGTTGTTCAGAGCTCCGACCCCCAAAGGGCTTACGATGTGCTTAAATCGCTTATCAACAACTATCCCCGAATTTCAAACTATGTTATCGGCTACACCTCAATGACTCTTATTGCGGAGCCTGTTGTGCCCACCGACCCGATTAACAGTATGGGCTACCGTTCTCAGGTTATCAAGGGTGCGGCTATCGGCGCCGTGCTCGGGCTGCTGATAATATTCGGCTATGCCCTTTCAAGAAACACGGTTCGCAAGGCGACGGATATTAAAGAAAAGCTTAACCAGAAGTGTATAAGCGAAATTCCTCAGGTGCAGATAAAAAAGAGAAGGGAACGCAAAGACAGCTTTGTTTCCATTTCTCAGAAGTATTCCGCATTTTCCGAGGCGTTCCGTGTGCTCAAAAAGCGAGTTATTGACGCCATGAAAGAGAATAACGGCAAAATTCTCGGCGTAACGAGCACCGGCGCGGGCGAGGGCAAAACAACGGTTGCCATTAACCTTGCCCATTCACTTGCAAAGAGTGACAAAAAGGTTGCCCTTGTTGACCTTGATATGAAGCGCCGCACCGTTCAGTATTATCTGAGCGAGGAGGATGAGCCTCAGGGTCTTGCCGATATTGGCTATAATGCCTCAAAGCTTGAAGAAATAGTCACAACCAAGTTCAACAATAATCTTCATGTTTATTTCACCGGCACCGAAAAAGAGGAGGCTGAGCCCCCTCAGATAAGAAAACTGCTTGAAACACTCAAAGAGCAGTATGATTATGTTATTGTTGACACGGCACCCTCGGGAATAGTTTCCAAAACCGGTGCCATTGTGGATTACTGCGACTGCGTTATGTTTGTTGTGCGCCAGGATCTTTGCCCGGTTAAGAAGATTCAGGATGCCATACTTTATGTTAAAGACAGCGGCGCGACAATTATCGGCTTTGTGTTTAACGGCGTTGTTTCCGGCTTCACGGGCTACGGCAAGTATTACGGCGGCTACGGTTACTCAAAATACGGCTACTCAAAATACAGCTATTCGCGCTATGGCCGTTACGGCGGCTACGGGCGCTACGGAAAATACGGCAAGAGCAAGGGCTACGGCTACGGCAGCAGTTACGGCAGCAGTTACGGCAGCGGCTACGGCTACGGCGACAGCTACGGCCACAGTGATGACGGCAACAGCTACGGTTACGGCTATGGCTACGGCCACGGTGACGGCTACGGCTATGGTTACGGCGGTTACGGTTACGGCAGCTACGGCGGCCACGGCACAAGTGACTACGGCGGTTACGGCTATGGCTACGGTTACGGCTACGGCTACGGTGACGGTTACGGTCAAAGTGACGGCTACGGCCACAGCGACCATACCCACAGCGAACATTCGCACAGCTCCGGCAGCTCGTCTTCACATTCCCGTTCATCCGAAAAGAGCAGCGAAAAGAAATCACATTCCGTCTTTTCTTCACATAAGAAGAGCGAAAAGAAGAGCAAGGAGAAAAAGCACAGCAGCAAAAAGCACTCCGGCTCCTCCGATTCTTCCGAAACAAAAGAATAATTATTTAACAGCGAACTGCTTTGACCGGGCAGCTCGCTGTTTTAATAACTTTTTGAAAAATTTTTGAAAATTTAATGAGGAAAGTTTAATATAACCGAAAATCAAACGGGGAAAGCACAACCGATAGGGGAGAAAAGCAGAAGAAAAGCACAGATATTGTGGCAAAAAAATAGTTCGGGAAAATCGAACATTTGTATTGACAAACATCTGTTCGGGTGATATAATACAGCCATAGAACAAATGTTCCAAACACAAATTCAACCGATTCAGGGAGGATATAAAAATGACTTTTGCCATGATAATCAGAACCGCTTTTGAGCTTTCCGCAATAATTCTTCTTCTTGTTGGCCTGCTTAATGAGAAAAAGGTTATCGCCTTTGAAAACAAGCTTTTCAGGGCCATTCGCATCAATTACCGCAACTATCGCCGCCGCAAGGCACACGAGGCAGCCGTAAAACGCGGCCTCGGTCAGAAAAGAGCCCCCGCGGCAGACAGAGAAGCAACCGCCCGCGTTTCGGTGGTTCGCTGCAAAAAAAGCCGCTCGCAGGTAGCGTAATCTTTTTCTGCAAAGTCTTTATTAAATCAACATCAAGTGTCTTTTTTGTGCCCCTCTTTTCCTCGCGGGACTGCCTCTGTTTCCGGCAGTCCCGTCTTTTTTTGCCCGAATAATAACGATTTGTGAATGTTTTCGCGCGGGTATTGCTCAATAACCCGAAATGAGATATAATAAAAATATAACAGCAGTGTGAGGAGAAATATGGATTACAATAACACTTATTATTATAACGGCGCGGCTGCATATGCTTTGGCACGGAAAAAGGCTGAGCGTGCCGATATCAGATTTTTCTCGGCGGTTTCCGGCCTCGGAATAATCGCCTATGTTGCCATTCAGAATGTGCTCGGCCTGGCAATCGGCATTGTGCCCGCGCTTGCGGAGGTCTATTCCTCCGATATCGGCTTTCAATGCGTGTTCGGCATATTCTGCTCCGTTCTGGGTGTTCTGCTGCCCTTTGCGATTTGTTCGTCGGTAATAAAAAGCAGAAAAAAAGCCGATGCTTTTGAATTCGGCGCGCCGAAAAATAAAACGGTAATGCTGCTTATTCTGCCCGTTGCCTTTATGCTTTGCCTTGCGGCAAACTATGTTACTTCTTATCTCACCTTGTTAATTGAATCGGCGGGCGGGGTAAAGCTGCTCGGCGGCGAATACAGCACGCCGGATGATGCCTTCGGCAAGGTGCTGTATGCGGTTGAAATTGCTATCATTCCTCCGCTTTGCGAGGAGTTTGCGGTTCGCGGCGTTGTTATGCAGCCGCTCAGACGCTACGGCGACAGATTTGCAATAATCGCCTCGGCGCTCGTTTTTGCGGTTATGCACGGCAATCTTGTTCAGGCGCCCTTTGCCTTTATTGTGGGTATGGTAATCGGCTATGCCGTGTGCGTTACCGGAACCATGTGGACCGGCGTTCTTATTCACTTTATGAACAACGGTTTTTCGGCTTTGCTTGAAATAATCGGTGAATCCACGGCGCAGAATGTTGTTTATTACGCGATTTTGCTTTTATCTTTTGTTCTGGCGGGGCTCTGCGGCGCGGTGCTTATTCTGAAATACCGCGGCAGCCTTAAAATTTCCTCAAACAAGGGAGCCCTTACCGGCGGAGAAAAAGGCCGCAGCTTTATGTTCACCGTTCCCATGGTGATTGCATTTTTGATTATGCTGTGGGTAACCTCCCAATTCATTGAGAAGGCGGGCTAAAATGGAAAATGATGAAAAAATAATGCGTCTTGCTCTTGAACAGGCAAGGCTTGCATTTAATGACGGCGAGGTACCCGTGGGCGCCGTGGTTGTAAAAAACGGTGAGGTTGTTTCCGTGGGCAGAAACAGGCGCGAAACGGGCAAAAATGCGCTTGCTCACGCCGAGATTGAAGCCATTGATTCCGCCTGCCGAACTCTCGGCGGCTGGCGGCTTTGGGAGTGTGAGCTGTTTGTGACAATGGAGCCGTGCCCGATGTGCGCGGGGGCAATAATCAATTCACGCCTGCGCCGCGTTGTTTTCGGCGCCTATGACACAAAGGCGGGTTCCTGCGGAACGGTGGTTGATTTGTTTGCCTACCCCTACAATCACCGCCCGGAGGTTGTGGGCGGCTTTATGGAGCAGGAGTGCTCCGGAATACTGAGCAGCTTTTTCAAAGAGCTCAGAGAAAGAAAAAAGAATGAGGCCAAAAAAGATGAAAATATATGACGATATCACCGCTCTTATCGGCTCAACTCCGCTGATAAGACTTAAAAATTACGAAAAAAATCATTCGCTTAACGCCGTGCTTCTTGCCAAGGCGGAGTGCTTCAATCCCGCCGGCAGCGCAAAGGACAGAATCGCTCTGCATATGATAAACAAAGCGGAGAAAGAAGGGCGGCTTTTGCCGGGTGCAACCATAATCGAACCCACAAGCGGCAACACGGGGATAGGGCTTGCCGCCGTTGCGGCTTCAAGGGGCTACAAAACCGTGTTCACCATGCCGGAAACAATGAGCGCGGAGCGCGTTAAGCTGCTTAAGGCCTACGGCGCCGAAATCATCCTTACCCCGGGCGGGGACGGCATGAACGGCGCAATAGAAAAGGCAAAGGAGCTTAATTCCCTTATCCCCGGCAGCATTGTGGCGGGTCAGTTTGTTAACCCCGAAAACCCTGAGGCGCATTTTCTCACCACGGGGCCGGAAATTTATGAAGATACCGACGGAAAGGTTGATATTTTTGTTGCGGGTGCGGGCACGGGCGGCACGGTGAGCGGCACGGGCAGATACCTTAAAAGCAGAAATCCCAAAATAAAAATCGCGGCGTTTGAACCCGCAGGTTCGCCTGTCATTTCCGGCGGCAAAGCCGGAGCGCACGGTCTGCAGGGGATAGGCGCGGGCTTTATTCCCGAAAATCTTGACACCGATATTATAGATGAAGTGATAACCGTAACGGATGAAGAGGCCTACGCTGCGGGGCGCGAGCTTGCAAAGTGCGAAGGTCTGCTTTGCGGAATAACCTCCGGCGCGGCGGTTCACACGGCGGCGCTGCTTGCCTCAAGGCCCGAAAACAGCGGCAAAATCATAGTTGCCCTGCTGCCCGACACGGGTGAAAGATACCTTTCCACTCCGCTTTTTGAATAAAATACAAAACCCCGGTGAAGCAATCGAAAAAACTTCACCGGGGTTAGTTGTTTTTTGGCTTGTGTTCCGCAATTACATTGTTTCGGGAACGGTTATGCTGAACATTGTGAGAATGTTTTTAAGCACGGTTTTGACTGCCGTGCAAAGGCTGAGCCTTGCCTGGGTGAGCGAATCATCGCCGCAGTTAACGCGGCAGGCGTTGTAGAATTTATGGAAAAGAGTGGCAAGGTCTATTGCATAGCGGGTGATTTTTGCCGGGTCGTAATTCTTTGCCGCCGAGATTATTTCATCCGTTAAGGCGGAAAGGTGAAGAATAAGCTCCCTTTCCTCGCTTTCGGTAAGAAGAGCAAGTTCCTCGTCGGTGCAGGGTCTGGCGGTTATGCCCTCGCTGCTGAGCTTTTTAAGAATGCTGCAAATGCGGGCGTGGGCATACTGGCAGTAGTAAACCGGGTTCTGTGAGCTCTGCTCCACGGCTAAATCAAGGTCAAACTCCATCTGTGAGCCGGGCTCTCTCATATTGAAGAGGAAGCGAACGGCATCAATGGGGATTTCTTCAAGCAAGTCGGTTAAGGTGATAGCCTTGCCGGTTCTTTTGCTCATTCTTACAACCTCACCGTTGCGGGTAAGGCGGACAAGCTGCATAAGAACTATATCGAGCTTGTCGCCGTCAAGGCCGACGGCATCAAGTGCGCCCTTCATCCTTGCCACATGGCCGTGGTGGTCGGCGCCCCAGACATCAATGGCTCTGGTAAAGCCTCGCGCAAATTTGTTGCGGTGATAGGCGATATCGGCTGCAAAATAGGTGGGGTTGCCGTTGGCGCGGATAAGCACCTCGTCTTTTAATTCAAGGCGGGCTATCTCGTCGTCGCTCTTGCCTTGCTTTTTAAGCTTTTCGGTGAGCACCTCGGTGTTCTTGTACCAAAGAGCACCGTCTTTTTCATATGTGAGGCCTCTGTCGGTGAGAATGGCTATTGTTTCGGCAATCTCACCGTCGTTGTGAAGCACACTTTCGTGGAACCAGGTGTCATATTCTATGCGGTATTTTGAAAGGTTCTCTTTCATTGCCGCAATGTTTTTGGGCAGGGCAAAATCAACAAGCGCCTTTCTGCGCTCCTCTTCACTTTTACCGATGTATTCGTTGCCGTAAACATCGGCAAATTCTTTTGCTCTTTCGGCAATGTCGGCGCCGTGGTAGGAATCCTCGGGCAGCTCGGGTGCATTATCACCCTCAAAAATCTGGCGGTAGCGCACATCCAGCGAAAGAGCGAACTTGTCTATCTGATTACCTGCATCGTTGATATAAAACTCTCTGCTGACCCCGTAGCCCGCAAAATCGAGCACGGCGGCAAGACAGTCGCCGAGCGCTCCGCCGCGGGCGTTGCCCATGTGCATGGGGCCGGTGGGATTGGCGGAAACAAATTCAACATTTATATTCTGACCCTTTCCGTAATCGGAGCGGCCGTAATTTTCTTTCTTTTCAAGAATATCGTTTATGATTGCGGCATAAAAGCCTGCGCCGTAGTAGAAGTTGATGAAGCCGGGGCCCGCAACCTCACAGCGTTCAAACAGGGTGTCTGCAAGTGAAATCTCGGCTACAACCGCTTCGGCTATTTTGCGCGGGGGCATATGAAGGTCCCTTGCCCAGACCATTGCGGCGTTTGCCGAAATGTCGCCGTTTTTTCTGTCGGCGGGAACCTCGGTGTTAAAGCCGGAAAGAGCAACCTCGGGGAAAATGCCCTTTGCAACCGCGGCGCCTGCGGCCTCGATAATGGCGGTGCGCACATCGGTGTGGGCTTTGCTTACTAAAACAGACATTATTTATTTGCCTCCCTTATGAGTAGTGACAAGGTGTTTTTTGTTTCCTCTCCGCCGCCGAAATTGAGGGTGTAGCAAAAGGATGCTTCGCCCCCCTTTTCGGTGAAGGAGGTTTTGATGAAGTGGGTGAAAATGCCCACCGAAAGGTCGCCGAAGGGCGTGGAGTAAAGGCAGGTGTGCCGCCTGCCGGATTCAAGGATGAGGGCCGTGCCGTAGGTGCCGGTTCTGGTAACCTCAACCTTGTTTTCACCGAAAAATTTAACCGTGGTTTCGCACCCGTCAAGGGTGGGGTCGGTTTCGGTGTATGTAACGGCGCAGGTGCCGTTTTCAGTTGTGAATGAGCCGAGCACGCTCAGCTCGGAGGAGTATTTTTCCTCCTCTGTTTCGTGAATGTCTTTAACCGTGATAAGATATTTCTTTTCCATTTTATCTTTCTTCCGCAAGGGTGATAAGCTTGTCAAGCAGCTCGGGGTAGGGCAGGCCGGAGGCGGCGAAAAGCTTGGGATACATACTGATTGCCGTAAAGCCCGGCAAAGTGTTGGGCTCGTTGAAAAGAACCTTTCCGTCGCTCTTCCTCACAAAGAAATCAACCCTTGACAGCCCGGAGCAGCCGAGCGCACGGTAGGCGCGGCAGGCAGCCTGGCGAACCTCGTTAAGCTTTTCTTCGGGCAGGCGGGCGGGAATGTGAAGCTCGGTTTTATTTGCAAGGTATTTTGCATCAAAATCATAAAAATCATTGCAGGGAACGATTTCACCCACAACGGAGGCCACGGGCTCATCGTTGCCGAGCACGGCGCACTCAACCTCATAGCCGTCAATGCCCTCTTCAAAAACAATCTTTTTGTCGTGAACAAGGGCAAGCTCTATTGCTTTTTTGAGTTCTTCTTTGCTTTGCACCTTTGAAATTCCGACCGAGGAGCCTGCATTTGCGGGCTTGACAAAGATGGGGAAGCCCAGATACCCGGCAACCTCGTCAATCGTCTTTTCGGGGGCTTTAAGGTAAGAAAAAGCGTCTGTTGAGCGCCATTTCGCCTGTGCAATGCCGAAATAATCAGAGATTGTGTTGGTTATTGCCTTGTCCATGCACATCGCGGAGGAGAGCGTGTCGCAGCCCACAAACGGAATACCCGCCAGCTGGAAAAGGCCCTGCATGGTTCCGTCTTCACCGTTTTTGCCGTGAAGCACGGGGAAGATAACATCAATCCTTTCGGTTTCACCCGTGGCGGTTTTGATTATGCCGTGGCAGCCTCTGTCCGGCGAAAGCACGGCGGGGGTGAGAAGCTTTTCATCCTCAAGCCATTTGCCGTCGGGCAGCAGGTCTTCGCTGCCGCTGAAAAGGAACCATCTGCCGTCTTTGGTTATTCCCAGTTTGAGAACTTCGTATTTATCTTTCGGAATGTTTTTGATAACCGAGCTTGCTGAAACAAGCGAAACATCGTGCTCGCTTGAAACGCCGCCGAATATCACAAGAATCTTTTTCATATTCTGACACCTGCCAATCGGATTTCATAGTAATTCAAATTATATTATCACATCGTGCGGTGAAAAGTCAATCACTTTAAACCGATGTTTTTACCTTTGCGGCAATACTTTTTATCGCTTTCGGCTCGCGTGCGCGCGTTATATATAGAAGATTTAAAAATAAAAGTATATTTAATTCCAATATAGAATTAATATTAAATATCACTATGTTATAATCTATACTGTATATTAATCAGAAATGAGAGGGCAGTTTTATGGCAGATGTTTTTGAAATTTTCGCAAGGGTCGAAAAAGGGCTTACCGAGAATCTGAAGCCCTTCGGCTTCACCTCCTCAACCTCCGCCGCGTCTGAGGGCGAAAAGGTGGTTATGAGCTTTTTCGGCGAAAACAGAGCTATCAAGGTTCAGTATTTTGATAAAAAGCTCACCGTTACCGGCGCACTTAAAGAGGGCGAGATTTCCGAGGGAGATTACGCAAGGGTGGCGCTTATGATGCTTGACCCCGAGGAAGCAAACGACAAGGATATCCGCTACATTGTCAATGAGATTACCGAATCGGTTTCCGAGCGCTTCGGCAAGGGCTCCGAAAAGAAGCTCAAAAACAACAAGCTTCCCTCCACGGTTTCCAAAAACAAGGTGGAAAACGGCGGCAGCTCCTATGACCCCTACACCCTCGGGTTCAGAATTTCCGACATGGCTCAGTACAGCGAGCTTAAAGAAGCTTTCAAAGAGAATTACAACACCTACGGCGAATTTCTTGCCGAGGAGTTCTTCCGTGAGCACGCCAATCCGCTTATTATCGAAACCATAAGAAAAAACAATCCGCAGGAGATGAAAAGGCTTTTCGGCCTGCTCAACGATATGTATCTTGACGGCACCTGCGACACACAGAGCCTCATTGTTGTTACAATTCTCGGTGCGCTCAACAACGACCAGCAGCTGCTTGCAAACTGCACCGATTATATCTGCAACGAAATGCTTCCCAATGTTGTACAGGTCAACAGATACCTTGCCTCCAGCAAAAGCGCAAGGATGAGGCTTGAAAATCCGCCTGAATACAAGCCCAAAAAGAAGAAAAAGTCATTCGTCGGCAGCCGCATAGGCGAGTAAACGGAGGGATAACAGTGGAAAACACCGAGATATTTGAAAACGAAGATATAGTTGAAGTAACCGAGGGTGAAATGGACACCGTCGTTAAAGAAGACTACGATGCCAGCCAGATTCAGGTTCTTGAAGGACTTGAAGCGGTCAGAAAAAGGCCCGGTATGTATATCGGCTCAACAAGTGCCTCCGGCCTTCATCACCTTGTCTATGAAATAGTCGATAACTCCATAGATGAAGCTCTTGCGGGCTACTGCACCCATATTGAGGTTGCAATCGAAGAAGGAAACATCATTTCGGTTGCCGATAACGGCCGCGGAATCCCCGTTGATATTCAGGAGCAGACCGGCAAAAGCGCCCTTGAGGTTGTTTTCACCGTGCTTCACGCGGGCGGCAAATTCGGCGGCGGCGGATACAAAGTTTCCGGCGGCCTTCACGGCGTCGGCGCCTCTGTTGTTAACGCCCTTTCCGAGTGGCTTGAGGTTGAGGTTCACAAAAACGGCAAGGTTCATTTTATGAAGTTTTCACGCGGCCACATCATTGAGCCGATGAAGATTACCGGCGACACCGAGCGCACGGGCACCATAGTCCGCTTTAAGCCCGACCCCGAAATGTTCACCGACACCACGGTTTATGATTATTCCGTTCTTCACAAGCGTATGCGTGAGGAGGCTTTCCTTAACGCGGGGCTTAAAATCACCATTGAGGACCGCCGCAGCGAATCCGCCTCAAAGGATGAAAGCGAAAGAAAAGATGTTCTTTGCTATGAGGGCGGCATAAGGGAATATGTTGCCTATCTCAACAAAAACAAAACCCCGGTTCACGAGGATATCATCTATATGTCCGGCAAAAAGGACGATGCCATGGCAGAAATCGCCATGCAGTACACCGACACCTACAACGAGGTTATTGTGTCCTTTGCCAACAATGTTCACACCCCCGAGGGCGGTATGCACGAGGACGGCTTCAAGCGTGCCCTCACCAATGCGCTCAACCGCTATGGCAAAAGAATGAATATCCTTAAGGGCGACGATAAGGTCAGCGGCGAGGACTGCCGCGAGGGCGTTACCTGCGTTATCTCGGTCAAGCTCACCAACGCTCAGTTTGAGGGTCAGACCAAGGCAAAGCTCGGCAACAGCGAAATAAGAACCCTTGTTAACTCCATAGTCAATGATGCTCTGGAGCAGTATCTTGAAGAAACACCCTCAGTCGGCAAGGCGATTCTTGACAAGGCACTCACCGCCAACAGAGCGCGTGAGGCCGCAAGAAAGGCGAGGGAATCCGTAAGAAGAAAAACCGGCCTTGAATCCGGACAGATGCCCGAAAAGCTGCAGGACTGCAACGAAAGAGATCCGTCCCTTTGCGAGCTTTACATCGTTGAGGGTGATTCCGCTGCCGGTTCCGCCATCCAGGGGCGCGATTCACGCTTCCAGGCAATTCTTGCAATGTGGGGCAAAATGCTCAATGTTGAAAAGGCAAGAGCCGATAAGATTTACGGCAACGACAAGCTTCAGCCCATGATAACCGCTCTCGGCGCGGGCATCGGCGAGGAGTTCAATATTGAAAAGCTCCGCTACCACAAAATCATCATCATGTCCGATGCCGATGTTGACGGTGCTCACATCAGAACCCTGCTTTTAACCTTCTTCTTCCGTTATATGAGGCCGCTCATTGAGCACGGTTATGTTTATTCCGCCGTTCCTCCGCTTTATAAGCTTGTCAGGGGCAAAACCACAAAGGTTGCCTATTCGGATGAAGAAAGAGATAAAGTATCCGCCGAGCTTCGCGGCGACAACGCGAATGTCAAGGTTGATATCAGCCGTTTCAAGGGCCTTGGCGAAATGGATTCACACGAGCTGTGGGAAACCACCATGGACCCCGAAAAGCGCTCACTTCGCAGAATAACAATAGAAGACGCGGTTGCGGCCGACCAGGTTTTCAACATCCTTATGGGTGAAGAGGTTGAGCCCCGCCGCGAATGGATAGAAACAAACGCCAAATATGCGGCGAATCTTGATATATAAGGGGGTGACGGAAAATGGCACACAACAGAAGCTACAAGCCTGAGGACATAATGTTCCCGAATCAGGTTATCACGGAATCCGAGCTCGTTAACGAAATGCAGTCAAGCTACATTGAATATGCTATGTCCGTCATCGTTTCGCGTGCTCTTCCCGATGTGCGCGACGGATTAAAGCCCGTTCACCGCAGAATTCTTTACACGATGTATGAGGACAGCCTCACCTCCGACAAGCCGTTTAAAAAATCGGCAACCTGCGTTGGTGATGTTCTCGGTAAATACCACCCCCACGGCGATGCATCGGTTTATGATGCCATGGTCAGACTTGCGCAGGATTTCTCCATGCGCTATATGCTTGTTGCCGGCCACGGCAACTTCGGTTCGGTTGACGGCGACCCGCCCGCAGCCTACCGATACACCGAGGCAAGGCTGAGCAGAATTTCCGATGAAATGCTCCGCGATATCAACAAGGATACCGTTGACTGGGACCCCAACTTTGATGAATCCCGCAAGGAGCCCCGCGTGCTTCCCTCCCGCTTCCCGAACCTGCTTGTTAACGGTTCTCAGGGTGTTGCGGTAGGTATGGCAACCAATATTCCGCCCCACAACCTCACCGAGGTTATCAATGCCTGCATATGCGTGCTGGATAATCCCGACGCCGGGCTTGAAGACCTTATGGAGCATGTAAAGGGCCCGGATTTCCCCACAAGGGGCATAATTATGGGCAGGGCGGGCATCCGCCAGGCTTACGCCACCGGCAGGGGCAAGGTCATAGTCCGCGCCCGCACCGAGTTTGAGGAATACGGCAGAGAAAACAGAACAAGAATCATCGTTTCCGAGCTGCCCTATATGGTCAAAAAGCGTGCACTTATCAAGACCATAGCGGAGCAGGTCAGGGATAAGAGAATAGACGGCATTTCCGATTTGCGCGATGAAACCGACCGCAACGGTATGCGAATCGTAATTGAGCTTAAGCGTGATGCCAACCCTCAGGTTGTTCTTAATACTCTTTATGCTCAGACCGCAATGCAGTCCACCTTCGGCATCATTATGCTTGCCCTTGTGGATGACCAGAAGCAGCCTAAGATTCTTTCCTTAAGGCAGGTTATTGACGAATACCTTAAGTTCCAGGAGGATGTTATCAAGCGCAGAACTCAGTACGACCTGCGCAAGGCTCTTGAAAGGGCTCACCTGCTTGAAGGTCTTATTGTGGCGCAGGATAATATTGACGAGGTTATCAGCATAATCCGCAGCGCCTATGATGATGCAAGAGAAAAACTGATGGCTCGCTTCGGCCTTGATGAGGTTCAGGCTCAGGCAATTCTTGATATGAGATTAAAGGCTCTTCAGGGCCTTGACAGGGAAAAGCTTGTTGCCGAATATAAAGAGCTTGAAGAAAAGATTGCTTATTACAGAGAACTGCTTAATAATGAAGAGATGTTAAAGGGCGTACTCAAAACCGAGCTTGCCGCCATACGCGATAAATTCGGCGACGAGCGCCGCACCGAGATTGCCGAAGTCAGCGGCGAGGTGGATGTTGAGGACCTTATCCCCAACGAAAACTGCGTTTACACTCTCACCGAGCTCGGCTACATCAAGCGTGTGCCCGTGAGCGAATACAATGCCCAGCACAAGGGCGGCAAGGGAATAAAGGGCGTAACCCACCGCGAGGAAGACGCAGTTAAAACAATGTTCACCTGCTACACCCACGACTGGATAATGTTCTTCACCACCCGCGGCAGAACCTACCGCATAAAGGCGTATGAGATACCCGAAGGTTCAAGAACCAGCAAGGGTATGAATATAGTCAACATTCTTCCCATTGAGGGGGATGAAAGAATCTCCACCATGATAAGAGTGCCCGCGCTTGATGCCGAGGGTTATCTGTGCATGGCTACCCGCAAGGGAATAATCAAGAGAACCGCGCTTGATGCCTACCGCAATGTTCGCAAAACCGGTGTTTATGCAATCACTCTTGATGATGATGACGACCTTGTATGGGTCAAGAAAACAAGCGGCAACGACGACCTTCTTCTTGCCACCCGCTACGGTAAGAGCATCCGCTTCAACGAAAACGATGCAAGGCCGATAGGCAGAACCGCAAGGGGCGTTAAGGCCATAACCCTTAAGGATGATGATGAAGTAGTCGGCATGGATATTCTTGCCCCCGGCAAAACCGTGCTCACAGTCAGCGAAATCGGCAACGGCAAGCGCTGCTCGGTTGATAAATATTCGCTTCAGAAGCGCGGCGGTCAGGGCCTTAAGAATTATGATGTTGCAAAGTACGGCAATGTTTCTTACATTGAAACGGTAAGCGATGAGGATGACCTGATTCTTATTTCCTCCGGCGGAATAATCATAAGAATACCGATTGCCGACATCCGCGAAACCGGCGGCAGAGATTCCAAGGGCGTTCGCGTTATGAGAATCGGCGATGATGAAAAGATTATTATGGCAACCACCATTCCTTATGTCGGCGACCAGACCGACGAGGCTCCCGAAATTCCCTATGAGCCGGACGACGGAATCGAGGTAACCGACGATACACCCGAGGAAGACGGTGCCGCCCCCGAGGAAGATGAGGAATAAAAATTTCAAAATCCTCTTGTAATGGGAAAATCTATTTGATATTATTATTGCAACAGAGAAGAGGAGGAACGCAATAATGAACATTGCACTTATCGCACACGATGCAAAAAAGGAACTCTTGACCCAGTTCTGCATAGCTTACTGCGGAATACTCAGCCGCCACGACCTTTGTGCAACGGGAACAACCGGCAAGCTTGTTTCCGAGGCTACCGGCCTCAACATTCACCGCTTTTTAAGCGGCTCGCAGGGCGGCGACCAGCAGATAGGCTCAAGCATTGCCTGCAATGAGATTGACCTTCTTCTTTTCTTCCGTGACCCCCTCACGGTAAAGCCATATGAGCCCAATGAAGAAAATCTTTTAAGGCTCTGCGATGTGCACAACATTCCCGTTGCCACCAACATTGCCACGGCGGAGGCACTTATTCATTCGCTTTCACGCGGCGACCTTGACTGGCGCGATATAGTCAACCCCAAAAACAAATAAACGGGGCAAAAAATATTCACAAATAGAAGGGGAGCGCGCGCTCCCCTTTTACTGCAAAGGATGATACAAAAATGGCATTACTCACCAAGGCTGTCAAGGGCACTCAGGATATAATGCCCGGCGACAGCGGCAAACGCCAGTTTGCCGAAAACACACTTTTTGATATCGCTTCAAAATTCGGCTTCAAAGAGATAAGAACTCCTGTTTTTGAGCACACCGAGCTCTTCCAGAGAGGAGTGGGCGGCACAACGGATGTTGTTCAGAAGGAAATGTACACCTTTGATGACAAGGGTGGCCGCTCGGTTACCCTTCGCCCGGAGGGTACAGCCGGTGCTGCAAGGGCTTTCCTTGAACACGGCCTTTTCAATGAGGCACTTCCCCAAAAGATGTGCTACCACATAAACTGCTACCGCTACGAAAAGCCCCAGGCCGGCAGATGGAGAGAATTTGACCAGTTCGGCGTTGAGGTTTTCGGAACATCCTCACCCGCGGCGGATGCCGAGGTCATCTCGGTTGCCAATGAAATCTTCGGATTTTTCGGCGTT
>JAZUJM010000126.1:0-8980 GCA_045642785.1 Acutalibacteraceae bacterium
CTGAAAGCATCCTTTGCAGCGCCTTCCCACATGGCGGCAAGGGCTTCTTCGGTCTGCTGAAGGGTGTTGAGTTCGGTAAGGAGCTGCTCGTTGTAAGCTTCAAGCTCGTCAACTCTCTGTACTGCTACGCTGATTTCGATTCTTAACTGTGTCATTGTTTTTTCCTCCGTTTTGTTTGTGTTGTTTTTTATTTTTGTTTTTCCGGATTTGTGTTCCGTTGTTGTCTGTATTCTACCGCACTTTTTCACATTTTTTCGTTTTTCGGATAAACGACACATTTTCCGGGATGAAATGCACATTTAAACAAAAATATCCCCCCGCGGGCAATTCATAAACGGTTATGAATAAACCCGCGGGGGGATGTTTCCTGTTCAGTTCTGTTTTATTTCGGCAAGCGAGGCGTTTTTATATGCCTTGTCGTCGGTAACCTCTTTGATGATTTTCAGCTGCTTCGGGAAAACGATTTCGGCGTTTTCATCGCTGAGCTCAATTTCCGCTATGGCCCTGTCGTTCCAGAAGGGGTAAACATCAATTTCAAAATACTGCCCCTCATAGGTCAGGCAATATCTGTTTTTCCTTATCTGGCGCTTTGAGGTGTCGGCATCCATAAGCAGGGCAAGGTATTCCGACTGGGAAAGCCGGGTTTCAACCTCTATGCGTTTAAGGCCGGTTACCTTTTTCTTTGTGGTTTTAAAATAGATATAATGCCCGTCACGGCCTCTTTGGCGAACCCTGACCTCTTCATCGGCAGAGGATTTAAGATAGGTTTGAATGATTTCGATTTTATTGCAGTTCGGGTTGTTTTCAAGCCAGCCGATATCCGGGTACTCTATCAGGAATTTACGCTCGATTTCAAGCGGCTCGGGCTCGCCGAGGAAGGAGGCGATTTCCGAAAGCAGATGCTTTATTTTTTCATCAAAGCCGCATGAATTATCAATAACGCGAAAATGGGGGTGCCCGGTCCATGCGGAAATCAGTTTTTTATCTAACTCCCTTGCCTCGGCGGGCGTTTCCGTGCGTGCGGTGTTATTTGCGGTGGTGTAGAATTTCTCTGCGCCGTCTGCCGCGGTAACAAGGTGAAACACGGCGTCATAATTATCCCTCAGCTCAACCTCGTTGGAGCCGATGAACGCCAGCGCCTCGGCAAACTCGGCCTTATTCATATATGCCTTGTTATCAAGTGCGCCGCGGTCACAAACGATAAGGATTTTTTCACCGGGCATTGTTTTTGCTGCCTGCTCAAAGATTTTTTCTTTTTCGATTTGCAGCCGGAGCTGTAACTTCTGATATTCCGCGTTCGTGCCGCAGGTCCACGGGGCAACGCCGCCGGTAATCAGCTCGGTTGCGGTTTCGGGCACAAACAAAACGGTATAGCCCATTTGCGTGAAAAAGTTCTGTATGCGGCTCATTGCCGTTGACTTTCCGCCGCAGGGTCCGCCGGTAATAACGATTTTGTTGATTTCCATTTTTATGCACCGCCTTTTTCGTTAATTTCTAATAATTCAAAGAAGCTTTCCGGGGCGTTGATTATTTTGCGGGTTCAAAATCTTTGGGTGAAATCGTTTCCTTTAAAATAAAGATTGCTTTGCGGTATTTTTCCGCACGCATCAAATCTTTTTTACTTACCGCATCAAGCCTGCTTAAATCTGCAAGAGTATAATCGGTATCCTCAATCACATCGTGCAGCAGGGCGGCGGTTGTGATTTCATCCTTCATCTGCTCCGCAAGGTGAAACGGATGAAAAGCATAATTTCAAAGCCTTTTTTGTAAGCGGGGTGTAAATCATATTCCGTTCCCTCCGAAAACTGTCAGATTTTTATTAGTCACGGTTCAGCGCATACTGAATAATATCATAGTGGTCAAAGGCAAGGTCTTCCTTCTTAAGTGAATCAACCTTCACCCAGGAGGCGTGAATGGCGTCGCTGTTTGCCGTGGGCCTTGAAGCGGCTTCATCAATATTTGCCCTGTATGCTGCGCTGATTACCCAGCCGCGGGGGTCTCTGCCCTTTGTTGAGGTGATTTTTACAAGATTGTTTTCGGTAATATCAACCGAAACGGAGGTTTCCTCAAGCAGCTCTCTTGCAGCGGCAAATTCAAGGGAGGAATCCGAGGGAAGATAGAATCCGCCGGGCAGGGCAAGCATATTAACAAAAGGATGGTCGGCGCGGTTAATCAACAGAATTTTTGAATTGTCCTCATTGAATATAACCAAATCAACCGCAACCGAGGGGGCGTCGTAATCCCTGCGGTTGTATTTGCCCAAAAAGATTTCCTCGCCCTTTTTGTCGTTGAGCCATTTATCCGACAGGGCAAACATTTCGTTTATGCTTCTTTCGCTGTAAAAGAGGGGGATTATGCCGTAAAGGTGGGCGGCGCCGTAATCCGTGAGCATAAAGGTATCTTCATCAACAAAGTGCATAAGATAATTGTTTTCAAGGAATTCAATCTGCTCTTTGTAAACGGTTCTGAAATCCTCGCCGAATCTTCTGTAATATGCGCTCATGGAGATAAAGCCGAAGTAGAACATAACGGAGATGGCCTTTGCCCTTACCTCCTGAACCGGCATATCGGCAATATCGTTAATGGGCAGAATTCCGGCATCAAGTGCGGCAAAGTATTTTTCAAGCTTATGGTCGGCGCAGCCGAGGTTATAGGCAAGGTAATTGCCCACAAACGACTGGGCGCCGAGGCCGAAGCCCACATAGGAGGTGGCGTCGATAACGCGCTTTGTTAAGTAGGAGGAGGTTCCCATATCGCCGGGGATTCGGCTGAAGGTGTTTTTGCCGTTGTTTGCGATATAGCCTGCTTCTTTTAACAGGCGGTAGGCGATATCATACTGGCGGTTGACCTTGTAAAGCGTAACGCCCTGGGATTCCGCCTCCAGCTTGGTGCCCTTGTAGCGGTTTCTGTAAAGGGTGATAAATTCGGGGTTTAAGGCTATTGTATATTTTATTGTGTTGGCAAAATCTTCATCCGACTGATTCAGGAAGCCGTACATAAGGTCAATGTTAAGGCGGTCAAAGCCCGCTTTTCTGATGTTGTCAACGGCCTTTTCATATATGAATTCGGAACCCTCGCGCCCGAGCGATTCAAGCAGCTTTGCCGAAACGGTCTGAAAGCCCATGGAGATTCTGTTGTAGCCCATATCCCTTATGGCCTTGATTTTTTCAATGTTGTTTGCCGCAATCACCGGGGTGGTTTCAATGCTCATATAAATATCCTTTTGCAGGTTGAAGCGCTTTATGGCGTCGGTGATTTTTGCAAGGTTTTCAACGGATAAATATGAGGGTGTGCCGCCGCCCAGGTCGTAGCCGGAAATGGGCTTGTCCTTTATCATCTGCTTGTATAATTCAATTTCCTTAAGCAGATAATCAACATATTTGTCGGGGTCATCCTCGCGGGGCTTATCCAGCACAACATATTCGCAGAATTTGCAGCGTGACTGGCAGAACGGTATGTGAACATAAAGGCACAGCTCCTGCTGGCTTTCAATATTCTTTTTCACAACCTCGCGGATTTCATCGGGGGTGTGTACTTCATACTGAGCAAGTGAATTAGGTCTGAGAGGATAGGCCGTGTTGCAATAGTGGTGAAATTTTATTCCTCTGTCAAATATTTCTCTGCACTCCATAAGCTCATCTCCGTTTCTGTATTTTTTCGGATTGTTTATATCACATCTATCTGGCAGCTTCTCATTGTTTCAAGTGCAGCCTCGTGCTTTTCGGGTGTAACTCCCGCGCAGCAGGCGGAATCAACCGAAATTTCGGCCTCGGGGAAAGCGGCTTTTAAAAGCAGGGCGTTGCTCACAACGCATATATCGGTGCAAAGGCCGATAAGCTGTACCGAAAAATCGTCGCCGGCAGCCCTTTTGCCTATAAGGTGAGGAAGCTCAACCGAGCCGAAGGTGATTTTTTCAACGGGGGTGTATTCTTTGCCTTCAAGCGCATTTGCGATTGAGGCGTCAAGCTGCCAGCCGTCGGTTCCCTTTATGCAATGGGGCACCGGGAGCTTTTTGCCCTCGGAGGTTTCCATGTAGTTTTCAAAGTGGGTGTCAAAGGTAACGAAGATATCGCCGTCAAAGCCCTTGATTTTTTCGGCGGCGGCGGGGGCGATGGCAACCGCCTGCGCGGAGCCGAGGGCTCCGTTTACAAAATCCTTCTGCATATCAACCACAACTAAAAACTTTTTCATATTTATCTTTCCTTTCATTATTTATTTCTTTTGTATAGCTTAGCCGGGCGGTGCCCTGCTCCCTGTGTGAACTCATCGGTTTCAATTACATAATCGCTGATTTTTCTTCTGAAATTTGCGGGCAGAAGAGAGATGTTCATTATTGTTTCCTGTACCCTCTGCAGCTCGGTAAGCGTGAATTTTTCGGGCAGAAAATCAAAGATGGTTTCAAAGCTTTTTGCGCCCTCACGAAGCACGGTCAGCGCGGCTGCAATGATTTTGGCGTGGTCAAATGCAAGGGTGCCGCTGTCCTTGATTTCAAAAACGGTTTTTCCGAAGCGCGTTTCCTTTTCGGTGAGCACGGCGTTAAGCTCAATCTCTTCACATTGCAGGTCAAGGTGATAATCTCCGCCGCTGTCACGCTCAAACTTAACATCAAACCACCGGGCGTCCGCCGCGTCATCTCCGCCGGCCTGCTTAACCGATTCTTCGCTGATTATGCAGGCAAACGCCGCTGATATTATTCTGCCCCTCGGGTCCCGGCCGGGCTCGCTGAAAATTCCGGTGGGCAAAAGTGAAGCGGGGGTGATGTTTGCTTCTTCGGCAATTTCTCTTAAAGCACATTCTTCAATGGTTTCATCTGGGTGAAGAAAGCCGCCGGGCAGCGCCCAATGATTTAAAAACGGGTGAACACCGCGCTTTATAAGCAAAAGCGAAAGCTTGCTTTCGCAATCCCTTTTGTAGTTGTCGCTTTTTTCGGAGCGAATCATAAACGCGGCAACATCGGCGGTTACCGACGGGCGCTCATAGTTTTTGATGTTATACTGCTCTAAAAAGTCTTTTTCGGATTGCATCGGTGCTTCGCCATCCTTTCTTTGCTAATTTTCACCTTGATAATATCACATTGATAATAAGATGTCAAGAGGTTTTTTGATTTTTTAAAAAGAATTTCATCCCCGGCATTGCCGCTTTATATTATTGTGCCTGACCGAAGCACCGGTGCCCGGCTCCCGACGGGCAGGAACGGCAAGTATAATGTAAATAATACTATATATAATCAATATGCCACAGCTACGGTAATAAACCGCAATGATTTGGTATAAGCTTGTTCCTGATTCTGTTCGCAGGCTGAACGGAGGGGCAAAGTGAAAATAACCCCCGGTTGATGATAAATGAAATCATCACTCGGTTAACCGGGGGATAAACTTTATATCAGGATTTTTGCCTTAATATTGCTTGTTTAAATACTGCTTCACGGGTCTTTCCCTTTGGCGCTTATGTTTTATTGACACGGAGGCAAAAACGCGGTAGAATAACAAAAATTATATTTCGGAGGAATTGTATATGAAAAACAGATCTGCGGTTGTCAGAATAGTTGCCATAATTATGGTTGCCCTGCTTGTTTTGGGCATTTTTGCAGTCGGATTTTCCGCTATCAGATAAAAAATGGAGCTTAACATAACCGTTGAGGAGCTTTGCCGCGCCGAATTTAAGTTCTACGGCGGCAATCCCATATTAACGCCGTTTGACGGCAGCTTTGTTGTTGCCGACCCGTCGCTGCTCACCCCGGAGGAATCGTCCGACAACAGGTGGCATATGTTTTTTCACACCAATTTCGGTGTGTGGAGCTTTTCGGGGGATGACGGAATCAGCTTTAAAAAAGAAAAGAAGCTTGTAAAAAACGCGATGAGGCCGAACATCAACCTTGTGAACGGGGTATATTATCTCTTTTATGAAAGCACCCGTTCCCCCGCGGCAAATGCGCTCACCTTAACGGGGCTTGCCAAATGGAAATCGGAGATAAGGGTGATTAAAAGCCGCGATTTAAAGGTGTGGTCAAAGCCGGAAACCGTGATTCCCCACACCAGACCTTTTGAAGAGGATAAAAGAGGGGTTTCAATCTCCAATCCGTTCTTTTTAACGGAAAACGGAGTTTGCCGCCTTTATTACTCCTGTGGGCAAACCTTTATTCCGGATAACGGCTTCTGTGAGCCGACCTATATAAGCTATGCGGAAAGCGACAATCCCGGCGGCGGCTATGTTTCCGCCGAAAAGCCCATTATTTCTCCCGATGAAAACAGCCGCTATTTCAACCTTTGCAGCGGCTGCCTTAAGGTGTATAAACTGAAAGACGGCTACGCCGGTATTCAGAACGGGCTGTTTAAAGAGAACGGAAAATGCCATTCCGCAATAATGCTGCTCACCTCGCGTGACGGCAAATGCTTTGATTTTGTGCGCCCGCTTGTCAAGCCGGGTGATGATAACGGCAAAAAGTGGATGAAGGAGTTTGTTTACGCAAGCCATCTTGTTCGCTGCGGCGACAGCCTTCGGCTTTATTTTAATGCAAGGGACCTTGCTTCCCCGATAAAGGGGCGCGAGGGGATAGGCTTCTGCGAGGCTAAAATATAAAAACAGAGGTAAAAAATGCTGTATTACGGATTGGTCAGCGCGGCGGTAATGATGTTCGGCGTGCAGTTTCTTTGCAATGACAGATTTCAGCACCTGAGCGGTTCATCGCTTCGCACCATGCTCAAATATACCCTTATTTCAAATGCCGTGGGGCTTATAGCGCTGTTTTTAATGAACAAATGCCGCTTTGAATTTACCCTTTATTCATTCGCGGTTTCGATTGTTGCGGCGCTTGACCTTATCCTTTGCGGCTTTTGCAGCCTTCGCGCACTCGGAAAAATCAACCTGTCGGTTTTTTCGCTGTTTTCAATGCTCGGCGGAATGGTGCTTCCGTTTGTTGCGGGCATAGCTTTTCTTGGCGAAAAGCTGACCGTCGGCAAGGCAGTCTGCTTTGTGCTTGTTACCGCGGCTTTGCTCATCACCCTGCAAAAGGGCAAAAAGGGCGGAGCGGTTTATTATATCGGTGTGTTCATTTTCAACGGGCTTTCGGGCGTTATTCCCGCTTTTTATCAGAATTCGGAGCGGGCAAGGGTCAGCGAGCTCGGTTATTCGGTGTTAAAGGCCGCCGTTGTTGTTGTTATCTGCGCGGCGTGGCTTTTGTTTAACCGTGAAAAGAATGTTCCGTTTTCAAGGCCCGCCGTGGGTTGGACCGTCGGCGGAGGTCTGCTTAACAGCATTGCCAATCTGCTGCTGCTGTTCGGCCTGCACGGCCTGCCCGCCTCGGCGCAGTATTCACTTGTTACGGGCGGTGTTATAATCGTTTCAACTCTGCTCTGCTATTGCACCGACAAAAAGCCGGCCAAAAAGGAGCTTGTTTCGGTGGCGGTTTCGTTTGCCGGCATAGCGGCGCTGATTATTCTGGATTAGTTGAAATACTTGTTTTTTCGTGATACAATAATAAATAGTGATAAATATACATTAATATAGACGGAGGAAATAACAATGAGTAAGAAAAGCATAACACCGGAGGAAAAAATCGCAAAGAAGAAAAAACGCAGCAAAAGGGCAAAAAAGGTTCTTGCCGGTATTCTTGCGGTTATAGTGATTTTGGCGGCTGCTTCAATGGCGGTTACGGCAATCGGCTTTAAATCAAATATGAACAAGGCAAAAAGCTTCCCCTCGGCAGGGGTCAACTGCCGCTTCACCCCCGAAAATGAGGGCAACGGCGAGTGGAGCCTGCGTACCGACGGTGATTTAAAGGTTGTTCAGCTTACCGATGTTCACCTCGGCGGCGGCTGGATGAGCACAAAAAAGGATGCAATGTCACTCAATGCCGTTGCGGCAATGCTCAGCGCCGAAAAGCCCGATTTTGTTATCGTCACGGGCGATGTTGCCTATCCCGTTCCTTTCCAGGCGGGCACATTCAACAATAAGCACGGCGCCAATCTTTTTGCCGAGCTTATGGAAACCCTCGGCATATACTGGACCATGGGCTTCGGCAACCACGACACCGAGGCTTACTCATATTTCAGCCGTGAAGAGATTACGGAGTTTTATTCCTCCGGCAATTATCCCCATTGCCTTCTCACCGAGGGTGCCGAGGGCGTTGACGGCTCCGGCAACCAGATTTTCAAGATTGTAAATTCAGATAATATTGTAACAAGAGCGCTCTTTGTGCTTGATTCCCACTCCTATATTGACGGCGATATTTTCGGAATCCAGTGGAAATACGACAACCTTCACGACAACCAGATAAAATGGTATTCGGATTCCGTCAAGGCGCTTGCTTCGGCAAATGCCGAGGCAGCTGCAAAGCTTGCACCCGAAAAGGCGGCTCAGTATAAGGCGCTCACCGAGGTCGTTCCCTCAAGTATGTTTATGCACATCCCGCTCACCGAGTATAAGGATGCGTGGAACGAATACCTTGACAACGGCAGAAAAGATACCGAAAATGTTAAGCTCAAATACGGCACCGTGGGTGAAAGCGGCAACGGAGTTTACTGCGGAATCCACGAGGATGATATGTTTGAAACCATGCAGGCCCTCGGTTCCACCGATACCGTGTTCTGCGGCCACGACCACCTCAACAATTTCTCCCTTAACTACAAGGGAATCAACCTCACCTACGGTATGAGCGTGGACTACCTTGCCTATATCGGTATTTACAAGCTCGGCTCACAGCGCGGCTGCACGGTGCTTGATATTGCCGCCGACGGCACGATTGACTGGCACGCGGAAAACTATTATCAGGACAAATACACCTCATTCTATGAAAAGGAACCCGTTGAAATGCAGAAGCTCGAGGTTGAGGAAAGAAAATAAAAGTTTATAAAATATATACGGCTCCCCGAAGATTTCGGGGAGCCGTTCAATATATAAGGATAATAAAGAATATAAATAATAAAAAGCATAAACAGATACAAACCAATACAATTACTATATATAGTGTATTAAATATCCG
>JAZUJM010000127.1:0-4768 GCA_045642785.1 Acutalibacteraceae bacterium
CCCTTGATGATGGGGGTGTCGTCGCCGGGGAATTCGTACTCGTCAAGAGTCTCACGAATTTCCATTTCAACAAGCTCAAGGAGCTCAGGATCGTCAACCTGGTCAACCTTGTTCATGTATACGATGATGTAGGGCACGCCAACCTGACGGGCAAGAAGAAGGTGCTCCTTGGTCTGAGCCATGGGCCCATCGGTGGAAGCGATAACAAGGATAGCGCCGTCCATCTGAGCAGCACCGGTGATCATGTTCTTAATATAGTCAGCATGGCCGGGGCAGTCAACGTGTGCATAGTGACGGGTCTCGGTCTCGTACTCAACGTGAGCAGTGTTAATTGTGATACCGCGCTCTCTCTCTTCGGGAGCCTTATCGATGTTAGCGTAGTCAACAAATGCTGCGCCGCCCTTCATAGCAAGGGTCTTTGTGATAGCTGCGGTAAGAGTGGTCTTGCCGTGGTCAACATGGCCGATGGTGCCGATGTTTACATGGGGTTTGGCTCGGTTAAAATGTTCTTTTGCCATTGAAGTGTTTCCTCCCTTAGATAAACTTAATTAATTTCTCTATGCTAACGCATAGTGTTATTTTACCAAGATTTGAAGATAATTGCAAGTGTTTTTTGAATTATCGCAAATTTAGTTATTTTTTCCGCGTTCGCCGACTATTTTCTCGGAAATAGATGTGGGAACCTGCATATAATGGCTGGGCTCCATAGCATACTGTCCTCTGCCCTGAGTTCTTGAACGAAGAGCCGTGGCATAGCCGAACATATTTGAAAGCGGAACCTGAGCATTGATTTCAACTGCACCGGGGCGCATTTCTGTGCCCATTATCTGACCGCGGCGTGAATTGATATCGCCGATAACATCGCCCATATAATCTTCGGGAACGATAACGGTGGTCTTCATTATGGGCTCCATAAGCACGGGGGCTGCCTTCTTCATAGCATCCTTGAAGGCCATTGATGCGGCAATCTTGAACGCCATTTCGGAGGAGTCAACCTCGTGGTAGGAACCGTCGGTGAGAGTAACCTTAACATCAACAACATTGAAGCCCGCAAGCACACCGGAGAGCATTGCGCCTTTGAGACCCTGTTCGATAGCGGGGAAATATTCCTTGGGAATAGCGCCGCCGACTATCTTGTTCTCAAACTCAAAGCCCTTTTCGGGGTTGGGTTCCATTGTGATTTTAACATGGCCGTACTGACCCTTACCACCTGACTGACGGGCATACTTGGTGTCCGAATCAGAGGACTTGGTAATGGTTTCACGGTAGGCAACCTGAGGCTTACCTACATTGGCCTCAACATGGAACTCACGGAGCATTCTGTCAACGATAATCTCAAGATGAAGCTCGCCCATACCTGCGATTATGGTCTGGCCTGTTTCCTCGTCGGTGTAGAATTTGAAAGTGGGATCTTCCTCAGCAAGCTTTAAAAGCGCGATGTTCATCTTCTCCTGACCGGCTTTGGTCTTGGGCTCGATGGCAACTCTGATAACGGGATCCGGGAACTCCATTGATTCAAGAATGACGGGGTGCCTCTGGTCACAGAGGGTGTCGCCGGTGGTGGTGTTTTTAACACCGACCGTTGCGGCTATATCGCCGGCGTAAACACAGTCGATATCTTCCCTGTGATTTGAGTGCATAAGCAGGATTCTGCCGAGTCTTTCGCTGCAGTTTTTAACTGAGTTGTAAACGGTGCTGCCCGCCATAAGCTTGCCGGAGTATACTCTGAAGAAGCAGAGCTTGCCGACAAAGGGATCGGTTGCAATCTTGAAAGCAAGAGCCGAGAAGGGCTCATCATCAGAGGACTCTCTGACTTCGTCAGCTTCCGTTTTGGGATTGATACCGGTGATAGCGGGAACATCGGTGGGTGAGGGCATATAATCGACTATTGCGTTAAGAAGAAGCTGAACACCCTTGTTGCGATAAGAGGTACCGCAAACCACGGGAACCATATTGTTGGCAATCGTGGCCTTTCTGATGCAGTGCTTTATCTCATCAATGGTGAGTTCTTCGCCTTCAAGATATTTTTCAAGAAGTGCATCGTCCTGCTCCGCAACATGCTCTACCATTTCATCGTGATACTTCTGAGCAAGCTCAAGCATATCATCGGGAATGGGCTCTGTGCGAACATCAAGGCCGAGCTCATCGTAATAAATCTCGGCGTTCATCTCAACAAGGTCGATTATTCCTCTGAAATCAGCCTCAGCGCCGATGGGCAGCTGAATGGGAACCGCGTTGCATTTAAGCCTGTCCTTCATCATGTCAACAACACGGTAGAAGTCGGCACCCATAATGTCCATCTTGTTAACATAGACCATTCTGGGAACGTGGTATTTATCAGCCTGACGCCATACGGTTTCGGACTGGGGCTCAACTCCGCCCTTGGCGCAAAGCACGGTAACGGAGCCATCGAGCACTCTCAGCGATCTTTCAACCTCAACGGTGAAATCAACGTGGCCGGGAGTGTCGATGATATTGATACGGTGCTCTTTCCAAAAGCAGGTTGTGGCAGCGGAAGTTATGGTTATACCTCTCTCCTGCTCCTGCTCCATCCAGTCCATTGTGGCGGCACCGTCATGAGTTTCACCGAGCTTGTGTGTTTTACCTGTGTAAAACAGTATTCTTTCGGTTGTAGTTGTCTTTCCGGCGTCAATATGAGCCATTATTCCAATGTTCCTGGTTTTTTCAAGCGTAACCTGTCTTGGCATACGAACCTCCGTATCTGAATAAAAGAGTAAATTTTAAAATTATGCGGCGAAAATTACCATCTGAAATGTGCAAAAGCCTTGTTGGACTCTGCCATCTTGTGGGTATCTTCGCGCTTTTTGAATGCGGAACCGGTTTCGTTAACCGCATCCATGATTTCGTTGGCAAGCCTTTCCTTCATCGTTCTTTCGGAACGGGCACGGGAATAGGTGGTTATCCAACGAAGGCCGAGGGTCTGCCTTCTTTCGGGGCGAACCTCGATGGGTACCTGATAGGTAGCACCGCCGACACGGCGAGCCTTAACCTCAAGCACAGGCATAACATTTTCCATTGCAGCCTCAAAGACCTCAAGGGGATCTTTGCCGGTTTTTTCTTTAATAATCTCAAAAGCATCATAAACGATCTTCTGAGCTACGCCCTTTTTGCCGTCATACATAATGTTGTTGATAAGACGGGTGACAAGGGTTGAGTTGTAAAGCGGATCAGGCAAAACTTCACGTTTTGCTATATTGCCTCTTCTTGGCACTTCGCTTCCCTCCTTCATAGTAATGATATCATAGGTACTCGAGTGACAAATTCCCCGTGGCACCAATGCAGAGGCATATACATTATATATATATACCTTGCATCGTCAAAAAGCGTTGCTTTTCAGCGCCTGCAAGAAGATTTGTCGGTTAAATAAATGCGGGATTATTTCTTGGCAGCTTTGGGACGCTTCTGGCCGTACTTGGAGCGGGCCTGCATTCTGCCGGTAACACCCTGGGTATCAAGGGTGCCGCGGATGATGTGGTAACGAACACCGGGAAGACCCTTAACACGACCGCCGCGAATAAGAACTACTGAGTGCTCCTGAAGATTGTGACCAACGCCGGGGATGTAAGCTGAAACCTCGATGCCGTTGGTAAGACGAACTCTGGCGATTTTACGAAGAGCAGAGTTGGGCTTCTTGGGAGTAGCAGTTTTAACTGCGGTGCAAACGCCGCGCTTCTGAGGAGACTGAGTGTCGGTTACAACATTCTTTTTGGAGTTGAGTCCCTTCAACAGAGCGGGAGCCTTGGGCTTTTTCTCAAGGGTCTGTCTGCCGTTGCGGACAAGCTGATTAAAGGTTGGCAAGCAAATTCTCTCCTTTCATAATAATATATATGCGACGGGAAGTCTGCCTTTTTTCGGCAGACTTTCCCGAAACACGCCACGAGTAGATATTGTATCACAAACCTATTCGGTTTGTCAACATTTTTTACAAATCTGCTCCAAGACTTTCAGCTATATTGCCGAAAATGCCTGTTGTGGGGTAAATTTCAACATTATTGTAACATTTCATACCTGTGCCGGAGGGCAGAAGCTTGCCTATGCAGACATTTTCCTTAAGGCCGAGGAGTGTATCGACCTTGCCCTTGATGGCGGCATCGGTAAGAACCTTTGTTGTTTCCTGGAAGGATGCGGCTGAAAGGAATGAATCCGTTGCAAGAGAAGCCTTTGTGATACCCATAAGAGTGGGCTCGCAAACCACGAAGTGAGGCTCAACACCCTTTTCTTCTGCTTCTCTGGCGATTCTTTCGTTTTCAAGGCGAAGCTCAACCTTCTCAATAACAACACCGGGAAGATAAGCTGAATCGCCGCCGTCAACAACCTTAACCTTTCTTGTCATCTGACGAACGATAACCTCGATGTGCTTATCATCAATTTCAACGCCCTGCATACGGTAGGTTCTCTGAACTTCTCTGATAAGGTAATCATAAACCGAGTTAACGCCGAGAATAGCAAGAATATCGTGGGGATTGAGTGCGCCTTCGGTAAGAGTTTCGCCCTTGGAAATTCTCTGGCCCTCTTCAACCTTGATTCGGAAGCCGTAGGGAATAAGGTAGGCTTTCTCTTCACCGTCGTCGCCGGTAACGATAACGTGCTTGGATTTCTTTATCTCTCTGAACGAAACCTCACCGGCTATCTCAGACATAATTGCAAGAGTCTTGGGCTTGCGTGCCTCAAACAGCTCTTCAACTCTGGGAAGACCTTCGGTGATATCGCTCTGATCCTTCGCACCGCCGGTGTGGAAGGTTCTCAT
>JAZUJM010000128.1:0-1786 GCA_045642785.1 Acutalibacteraceae bacterium
TAGGTGAACGGAATTTCTTTGTTTTGGGGAACAAGTGTAACCTTTCCGGGCTTTTCGCATTTAACCTTAACGCTGATGTTGTAAAGGGGAACAATATCCTCAATAACCTCAACATTGTCGCCGCGCTTTGAGGTGTGGGCATAGAGCAGGTGAACAATCTTTCTGCCGTTCTGGTCAAGCACGGTGGTAACGCCCCTGTCGGGAATGGTTGATTCCACGGCAAAATCGTCGTTCATCATAATGCGGATAACCTTGTTTACAAGCTCCTTGATGTGGTAATCGCCGTGAACGGCATAGCTCTTGAAAATATCCCAGCCGATGTAGGCAATGCTGCCCTTTACCGTTACTGCGGGATAATCGTAATCCGCATTGTTGGGCGCGTGCTGGTGCGAGCAGAAATGCTCGGCGGTGCGGTTAAAATAGGGGTCCTGAGCCTTTGCAATAACTTCGGCGTTGATGTTATCAAAGCGGTAGGAGGGAGCCCTCATAATGTATTCGGTGGCACCGTTTACCGTGTCAAACAGCGGCAGATAATAGTTGGGGTTAAATTCATTTTCGCCCTTGAATTTAAGGCCGGTGTCAACGGCAAAATCGCCGTTTTCATCCGTTCCGCTGCGCCCGCTGAGGATGAGCTTGCCGCCGTTTGCAAGGAATGAATCAAGCTTTGCCTTAAGCTTTTCATTAACCACCCAGTAATCCGGCAGAATAAGCAGCTTGTATTTTGAAAAATCTTCATCAAGGTCGATGAAATTATAAAGGCGGTTGGTTTCAAGCAGAATTCTGTTTGCGCCGATATCGGCGTGTGTGCTGCCGCTGCTCTTCTGAGCCTCGGGGCACTCAACCGAAAGCACACCTATTTCCGCCACGCTCTTTACACCGATGCACCACGGCTCCTTTGCCTCAACCTCGGCATATGCCGCACCGATAAGGGCAAAGGTGGAGGGGTTGAGCTTTCCGTTGGGGTGCATCTGGTCGCCCACCGAGCAGCCCGCGCCGCACGCAAGCGAAAGCGCCGCTTCATATCTGAGAGCGTTGGGGTGCTTAAAGCCGCCGAATTCGCCCCAGGAGCGGTGGAATTTGCCCGTCATGCCGAGGAATGAATCACGGATTGTGCGGGCGTAGGAGGCGGAAAGCGGGAAATGGTCATAGCCCCAGCCGCCGGTGGGGAGGCTTTCAAGCTCCGGGTAGGCTATGGTATCCACAAGGTCGCGCCTGCCCTTTGTTAAATGGCCGGAGTTCTGGAAAATAACGGTTTCGGGGTTGCGGGCGTGAACCACTCTTTCAACCTCGTCAAGATAATGGCGGTAAATCTTTTTGCCGAATTCGCGCACATTTTCTTCATCGTTATAATCTATCCCCGCCTCGCTCATATCCTTCCGGCACTTTTCGCACCAGCAGGTTCTTTCGGCAAGAATATCAAGGAAAATCTCGCAGGGGTTATAAAGGCGCATAACCTCGTCTATCTCGGCAAGCAGCTTGTCAAGGTAGGGGGTGTTGAGGCACAGAAGATGATAGCCGGGGTGTGAAAAATCCGGCTCCTCATTATAATTGTCTTTGCCCCTTGAGAGCCATTCGTGGTGGGCAACCGCGTCTTTTTCATCAAGCCCGGCAGAAATATAAACCGGGGCGCGCACGCCGATTTCTTTGCACGCTTCAAGCTCGGCGCCGAGCAGGTCAAATTTGAGGTTGGGGTGTATTTCGTTAACCTCGGTGGGGTGGTAGGAGTAGCCGTGGTGGCACTTTGAAAAAACGGTTATGGAATTAACATGGCCTGCCTTAAGGGCGG
>JAZUJM010000129.1:0-15142 GCA_045642785.1 Acutalibacteraceae bacterium
CTTGATTTTGAGGCAGATGAATGCCATTGAAAGACCAACAAGAAAGATAAGGGACAATGAAGTGAGCATAAAAGCCTCCTAATAACGCAAAAAGCTGATAGCTTCTGCGTAAAATAGCAGAAGTCATCAGCTTAAATAAGCGGTTTAGGTTTCCCACGGGAGAACTTCATTCCCAGTGAATTGATTATACATCATATCAATTAAAATAGCAATAGATTCAAACAAATTCTGATTTGTCAATATCCAGCATATTTGAAATTCAAAAAACATCCTTATCCGTCCGTGTCATTAGGCGCACCGTTTTTTATTATTGTTTATCAAGCCATTCGGTGTAAGCCTCGGCATAGTTGGTTTTAAACGCCTCTATGCCCAGAATGCCGATGCTCTCCCACCATTCGGGGTAATCGCCGAGGTTGGAGAAAACCTTTATGCCGAGTGAGGCAAGGTAGTCAACATCCTCTTTGGTAAACCATTTATCGTTAAGACCGATTTCGTAAAGGTCGGCGCTCTCGATAAAAGCTTTGTTTTCTTCGGTTATGCGGCGAAGATTCGCGCCGAGCCTGAGCCCCTCGGGCTTGCCGTTTTCACGAATAAAGGACTGAATCTCATCGTTGATGCCCGTATTGCCGGAGAAAAGAATATATCTGCCGCAGTTGGGTGACTTTTTAAGCACCTCATAAACCGGAGCCATAAGCCCTGCACAGCAAAACTCCACCTCAACCGTAACATCATTTTTAACGGTTGCAAACCATTTATCAAACTCCTCAAAGGTCATTATCCCGGTTGTGCGGGAGTCAATCGCTCTTTGGGCGGCAATCTCATCCTCGGTGTAAACGGCAACCGAACCCTCGCTTTCGGAATACGGAACGGGAGGATTGTGCGGCAGCAGGTGCCCGGCATACGGAAGAACAGCTGCCTTTATCTGTTCAAGGGTTAAATCATGTATATCCTCCGGCCTTTTGCCGTCGCTGAGCCTGTTAAGGGTCGGGTCGTGTGCAACCACGGGAATTCCCTCTTTTGAAAGCTTTAAATCAAGCTCGATTCCCTCGCAGCCGTAGGCAACGGCAGCCTGAAACGCACCCAGAGTATTTTCGGGCGCATACTGGCAAAGCCCGCGGTGTGCAAAGCGCATGGGGTAAAGCTTTTCTTTCATTTTTCGCACTTCCTTTTAATGTTATGCCGTAATTATACTCTTTTGGCCGAAAATATCAATAGAGTTGATATTATTCTTACAATCTGTTATTATAGATAAAAAATAAGCAAAGAAGTGTGATTTATGAGATTTTCAATGAACGGCGCCCCCGCAAGGGAAGAGCAGACCTTTGTTTACGGCAATGTCAGATTAACGGTTATCACTGACAGAATACTGAGAATTGAAAAAAGTGAAAGCGGAGCATTCTGCGACAAGGCAAGTCAGATGGTTATCTGCCGCGATTTTGCCCAAGTTGCGGTAACTGCCGAAAAAAAGCATAATTTTGTTGTCCTCACCACCGAAAACGGCGGCTTCCGCGTTAACCTTGCCACCCTGCAGGCGGATGCCGTAATCGGCAAAAGGTGGGTCACCCCCTCAAACGAAACAAACCTCGGCGGCACCGCAAGAACACTTGACGGCACCTTCGGCTTCCTCGGCAGCTGGAAAACAAAGAAAGAAAGAACCGACCGCTTCTGCCTTGAACATATGAGGAAGGGCATTTTCTCCTCAAACGGCGTGGCGGAAATTGACGACAGCAAATCTTTCCTTTTCAATGAAGACGGCACAATAGCCCTGCGCGAAGGCAGCGGAGTTGATAAATATATTTTCGCCTTCGGCGATGATTACCTCGGCGGCCTTAAGGAATTTTACGCCCTTTGCGGCGCAACACCCGTGCTGCCGAAATATGCGCTCGGCAACTGGTGGAGCAGATACCACGCCTACACAGCCGACGAATACCTGAAGCTGATGAACGACTTTGAAGAAAAAAACATTCCGTTCACCGTTGCCACAATAGATATGGACTGGCACATCGTTAAAAATGTGCCGTCGGATGTAAGGCCCACCATCATTCAGGGCGCGGGCTGGACCGGCTACACCTTTGAAAAGAGCCTTTTCCCCGATTACAAGGCCTTCCTTGCGGATTTGAAAAGCAGAAACCTTGCCGTTACAATGAACCTGCACCCGCACGACGGCGTGAGATATTTTGAAAAGCAGTATAATGATATGTGCGAGGCAAACGGTCAGAATCCCGCCGAAAAAAAGCCGGTTAAATTCAATCTTCTTAATCCCGTTTTCCGCGATTCCTACTTTGATATTCTTCACCACCCCTATGAGTCGGAGGGCGTTGATTTTTGGTGGATAGACTGGCAGCAGGGAACAAAATCAAAAGAAATGCCCGGCCTTGACCCGCTGTGGCTGCTCAACCACTATCACTACCTTGACAACACAAGGGGCGGCAAAAGCGGAATGATTCTTTCACGCTATGCGGGCATCGGTTCCCACCGCTACCCGATAGGCTTCTCCGGCGACACGGTGGTGTGCTGGCAGAGCCTTAAGCTTCAGCCCTGGTTCACCGCCAACGCCTCAAACGCCGGCTACACCTGGTGGAGCCATGACATAGGCGGCCATGTGATGAACAGCGGCGACAACGAGATTTATTTAAGGTGGATTCAGTACGGTGTGTTCTCACCGATTAACAGGCTCCACTCCAACACCACCTCCGTTTCAAAGGAGCCGTGGAACTTCCCCGAGGTTGAGGATATCGCCTGCGATTATCTTCGCCTGCGCCACCGACTGCTCCCCTACCTTTACACCGCCAACATCAACACAGCGAAAAACGGCGTGCCGCTTATCAGCCCGATGTATTATTATGACAAAAGCCCCCTTGCCCGCGAAAAGAAATATAAAAACCAGTATTATTTCGGCGAGCAGCTTATTGTTGCCCCCGTTACCGAAAAGCTGAAAATCGGCAAAAGCAATGTCCGCTTCTACATTCCCGACGGCGTGTGGACTGATATTTTCACCGGCGAAGAATACGAAAAGGGCGAATATGAGCTTTGCTGTGCGTTTGAAAATTATCCCGTTTTTGCAAAGGAGGGTGCAATAATCCCGATGCTCGAAAGCGGTGAGGGCAACAGCACCGATTTCACCGCCCTGACGGTAAATGTTTACCCCGGCACAAATGATTACACAATGTTTGATGATGACGGGGAAAGCATAAGGTTTGTTTTAAACGGTGAGGAGCTTGAAATTATCCCCTCCGAAAACTGCAAAACGAAAAAAATAACCGTTATATACAATAATTCCTCAAAGAAACCGGAGGAGTATATTTTTTAAAAAACGGTGATTTGCCGTCATTATTATAAAATATTATAAAAACACTTGAAAATTTTACCGATATTATATATAATAATCAAGTATATTTATGCGGGCGCGTGCCCGAAAAATTAAACGGAGGTTAAATTTATGAAAAAAGCTCTTGCACTCACTCTGGCGGCTCTTATGTTTGTTCTCTGCTTCGCAGGCTGCGGAAACAACGGTACCACCACCCCCGAGAATAAAGAACCCGCTTCCGGCACAGTTGCCGCCATCAAAGTCGGCACAGGCAGCACCACCGGCACCTATTACGCATTCACCACCGCTGTGGGCCAGATTCTTAAAACCGATTCCTACTCTTTTGAGATTCTTTCCACCGGCGGCTCTCAGGCAAATATCGAAGGCATTGAAGACGGCGACTATCAGATGGCCATTGTTCAGAACGATGTTATGAACTACGCCTATGAAGGAACCAACGGCTTCACCGCCCCCATCACCTCCTTCTCAGCTGTCGGCTGCGTTTACCCCGAGGTTTGCCAGCTTATCGCCACCGAAGGCTCAGGCATCAAGACCGTTGCCGACCTTAAGGGCAAAACCGTTGCCGTTGGCGATGTAGGCTCCGGTGTTTACTACAACGCAACTCAGATTCTTGCAGCAGCAGGCCTTGATATCGACAAGGATATCAACAAGGTTGCCGCTTCCTTCGGCGATTCCGCCACCCAGCTTAAAGACGGCTCCATCGACGCCGCTTTCATCACCGCCGGCACACCCACAACCGCCATCACCGAGCTTGCAACCTCTGCAAAGGTTGTTGCCGTTGACCTTGGCGACGAAGTTATCGAAAAGCTTATTGCCGACTATCCCTTCTATGCAAAGTACGAGATGACCAAGGATGACTATGATTTCATCACCGATTCCGTTTCCACCGTTGCAATCATGGCAACCTTCATCGTTTCCAACGATTTAAGCGAAGACCAGGTTTATCAGATTACCAAGGACCTTTGGGAAAAGCAGCCCGAAATCGCTGTTGCTCACGCAAAGGGCAACGAAATGAAGACCGATATCGCTGTTTCCTCCTGCGGCAATGTTCCCCTTCACCCCGGCGCAGAGAGATATTATTCAGAAGCAGGCCTTCTCGGCTGATTTATTTTCAGTCTGACCGAGTTAACAAATGCCGCGATAAGCTTTTATTGCGGCATTTTCTTTTCACACTTTTCAAAGAAGGAGGTTTGCTGAATGGAAGAAAAGAAAACATCCGTTTCTCCCGAGCCCGACACCGAGCTTGAGGTTATTGACTCCGATGCGATAATGCAGGAGTTTGACCGTGAGAGCAACACAAGAGTTTTCACCGGCTGGCGCAAAACGGTTATCACCGTGCTTATGTCGGCTTTCAGCGTTTATATGATTTCCATGGCGCTGATTTTTCCCAATGCAACCAAATACACCAAGCTCACCACCTTTATGGCGTTTATCCTCTTTATGGGCTATCTGATTTTCCCCGCCTATAAAGCGCAGACCAAAAGGGTAAACTATGTTCCGTTTTACGATATAATCCTTGCGGTTGTCGGCTGCGGAAGCTTCCTTTACTACACCTTTTTCCAGGATGAAATAATCCTTATGTCGCGCAGAATAGGAACCCTTCAGATTATTATTGCGCTGATTGCCATTGTGCTGCTCATTGAGCTTGTGCGCCGCGCGGTCGGCCTGCCGATAATCTGCGTGGCGGGTGCGTTTATCATCTACGCCGTTGTCAAGGCCTATATGAACAACCCCGACAAGGCTCTGCGCAACCTTATGTACAGCCTTTTCTATGATGTTTCAAACGGCCTTTTCTCAACTCCCGTTTATGTCTGCACCACTTTCATCGTGCTTTTCATCATCCTCGGCGCTCTGCTTGAAAGAACCGGAATCGGCACATTCTTTGTTGACCTTGCAAACTCCGTTTGCGGCTCCGCCGTGGGCGGCCCGGCAAAGGTTGCGGTTGTTTCAAGCGCATTTGAGGGAATGTACTCCGGCTCCTCGGTTGCCAACACCGTCGGCAGCGGTTCAATCACAATCCCGATGATGAAAAAAACCGGCTACAAGCCCGAGTTCGCGGCGGCTGTTGAGGCCGCGGCATCCACCGGCGGTCAGATAATGCCCCCCATCATGGGCGCCGCCGCCTTCCTTATGGCAGAGATGACAGCCGTTCCCTATTCTCAGATTGCCATAAGCGCCATTCTCCCCGCTTTTCTTTACTTTGCGGGCATCTTCCTTATGATTCACTTTGAGGCAAAGAAGCTCGGCCTTAAGGGTCTTCCCAAGGACTCTTTGCCCAAGTTCTTCAAGCTTATTGCAAAAAGCGGCTACCTGCTTATTCCGATAGTAATTCTTGTTATCTGCATGAATTATTTCAGCGCCGGTGTTTCCGCCTGCTTTGCAATTCTTGCCTGCTTCATAGTGAGCCTTGTTCCTCACAAATTAAGCTGGAGAATCATTCTCCCCGTTATTCCTGCCGCTGTTACCCTTGTTCTCTGGCTTGTGTTCAATCAGATGCTTGTGGGCGTTTTTGCCGGTATGGCGGTTTGTGCCGTGCTCTCATTTGTTTCAAAGGGTCACGCCCCGCTTGACCCCGAAACCTTTGTTGCTTCACTTGAAAACGGCGCAAAGAGCACCATAGGCGTTGCCGTTGCCTGCGGTATGGCCGGCCTTATCTCCGGCGTTGTTACCATGACAGCCCTCGGCCAGCTGCTTATCAATGTTCTTGTGCCCATTGCGGAAATCAGCCCGTTCCTCGCCCTCTTCCTGACAATGATATGTTGTATCATCCTCGGCATGGGCGTGCCCACAACGGCAAACTATGTTATTATGGCAACAATCACCGCCCCCATTCTTATCAAAATGGGCATTCCGATGCTTGCGGCGCATATGTTTGTTTTCTATTTCGGAATCGTTGCGGATATCACCCCGCCCGTTGCCCTTGCGGCCTATGCAGGCTCCGCTATTGCAAAGAGCAATCCGCTTAAAACCGGAATTGAGGCAACCCGCCTTGCCATAACGGCTTTCATTATCCCCTACATCTTCGCTTACAGCCCCGAAATGCTCATTATCGGCAGCAATGCCCCGTGGTACAGCATTGTGCTGCTTGTTATCACCGCAATTATCGGCTGTATTGCCGTTTCCGGCGGTATGGAGGGCTACTTCATCACCAAAATGGCCTGGTGGGAAAGAATCCTTGCCCTTGCAGGCGGATTGTGCGTTATCATCCCCGGCCTTGCCACCGATATTCCCGGCATAGCCATTCTTGTCATTGTTGTGGTTATCCAGGTTATCAAAAGCAAAAAGAAGCCCGCTTCCCCCGCCCCGGCGGAAAAAGCGGCATAAAATCAGATAACGGTTTTACCGCGGAGCCTCATATTCATTCTGTGTTTATGAGGCTTCGCTTTTTTATTAAAAAATACAGCGGGCATATTGAATATTTATGGAAAAGCAATTATAATCTTTTTATAATAAATCAACGGAGGCATAAAATGAAAGAGTGCAAGTTTTTTCTGATAACCGATACCCATTTTTTCAAATATTCGCTGGGCGCCTACGGTGACGGATATGAAAGATTTATGGAAAGCGAGCAGAAATGCTACGCCGAAACCGAAGCTATAAATCGCGCGGTTTTTGACTATCTTAAAAAGAGCGATGAAGCCGACACCGTGCTTATAGCCGGTGATTTAAGCTTTAACGGCGAAAAGGAAAGCCACCTTGAATTTAAAAAGCTGCTTGAAGAGCTGCGCGATTCCGGCAAAAGAATATTCGTTGTTACCGCCGGTCACGACATAAAAGATAAGCCCTTCTGCTTCCCCGGCAGCGACGACAAAATGCCCGCCGAGGGTATTAAATTCGCTGACCTTTACGACCTTTATCACGATTTCGGCTATGATGCGGCAAGGGAGTTCAACCGCGAGCATATGTCTTATGTTGCCGATTTAAACGAAGATGTAAGGCTGCTTGTCATCTGCGGCGACACGGCGCAGGGCAGCAACAGAACATACAGCGACGAATTTCTGGGCTGGATGAAGGTTCAGCTTGACAAGGCGAGAATCGACGGCAAAACCGTAATTGCCATGGAGCATTACCCCGTGCTGCCCGGTCAGCCCGTGCTGTCCCTTGTTCGCGATGCGTGGCTTAAAAACTCCGACAGGCTTGTTAAAACCCTTGCGGATAACGGCTGCCATCTGATTTTCACCGGCCATATGCACAATCAAAGCATAAACGAGGTCACAACCGCCCTCGGCAACAAATTCTATGATGTGTGCACGGGCTCGGTTATCGGCTGCCCGGCCTTTATGAGACTTTGCACCGTTAAGGATGAAAACACGGTTGATATCAGGAGCATACCCATACCCGATTTTGAATGGAAAAACAAAACCGAAACCGCCGAGGAATACCTTAAAAAGCAGTTTGACAAAATGATAATCACCCTTTTAACAAGTATGAGGGACAACCCGCAAAGGGCAATGAGAAAAATCGGAATGAAGCCCAATCCCGGTGCCGAAAAATATATCCGCAAACTCGGCAAAATCGTGTGTGACACCCCCGTCGGCAAGGCGGCAAAGTTCTTCGGAGTAAAAGCCGAGCCGGAGGTCAAGGATGTTAAGCTGCTCACCCTGCTCACCGATATGGTAAGGTTTATCTTCGTGGGCAATCAGCCCTATACCGATAAAACGCCCGAGGGCAGAGTGCTGCTTGGTATGGTTGGCCGCTTTAAGCCCCTGCTGAAAGCCCTTAACGGCAAGGTCAAGGATTCCGAGGGCAACGGCATTGACCTTTATGAAATGATAAAGCACACCTTCGGAAACTACGGAATTGACGATTACAACGCCGAATTAAAGCTTAAATAAATAAAGAATTAACGGGCTGCCGCAAACGAAAAGGCGCATACCAATAAGCCGGTTTATTGGTATGCGCCTAAGTTTTTCATTTTTCTTAAATTAACTGTAATCAGCCCTTGATGGTATCGTATGCCATTGAGGGGTTATCCGACATAATGCAGTCGGCGCCGATTGAATCAAGCCTTGCGACCTCATCCTTTTCGTTAATGGTCCAATACTGAACGGCTATATTGTGGCGGTGGGCATAATTAATTATGCGCTCGGTGCCGAGCCTGAAAGCCACAAACTGGTTTGCGGGAATCTGCAGCGCCTCATAGCCGAAGTGGGCGGGGTCAACATCAATGCCGAGGGTTGCGAGGAAATAAAACTCAACAACCTCTTTTATGCCCGCCGAGCGGAGCATATCGGGGTAATGCTCGTCAACATAGCTTGTAACCTCACCGTTAAAGGTGCCGAAAACCACCTTGGCAATCATATTCCTCTCTTTGAGGATTCTGTAAAGCTCGTCGGCGGCCTTAAAGCCGTTTTCTCCGCCGTCTTTAATTTCGATAATGTAGCTGTAGCTTCCGTTTGCTTCAAGGTAATCAAGCACATCCTCCAGAAGAACGGCACGAAGGTTATCGGGGATATCCTTGCCCCTGAGCCCGCGGTAGGGATAGGAGCCGTCAGGTGCGCAGAAGTTTTCGCCGAAGTTGAGCTGCCTTAATTCCTCATAGGTTTTTGTGGCAGGCTCGATTTCCTCACCGCCGAAAAACTCGGGTGCGTCGGTGGTGCGGTCAAGCGTTGAATCGTGGAGAAGAATCAGCTTGCCGTCGGAGGTTATGTGAAGGTCAAACTCAAAAACATCAACATTGAAGTCTTCGCTCTGAATACAGTTTTCAAACGCCGCCATGGTGTTCTCCGGCGCTATTTCGCCGCCCGAGCGGTGAGCCGAAACAAGGGCGTTATCATAGGTTATGTAGGGGTTGGAGCTTCTTGCGGTGCCGGCTTCTTTGCCCGGCACAAAGGTGCACACAAGGGCTGAAACGCCGAAGAAAAGCACAACAAGCAGCACAAGTGAAAGGATAATAATAAGTACTGTTTTAAATATTTTCATCTTTTTCCCTCAATCAGCCGTTATCGGCGGCGGCAACATTCTCAGCCTCTTCACCGAGGTTTTCGCTGTGGCGCTTTTCACGCATTTCTTCAAGCTCTTCATACATCTTGTTTTTCTTTTCGCCCTCAATATCATAGCCGAATTTGAGGATGATAGCCTTAAGCAGGTTGGTGAGAGCATAGGTGAAAACAAGAAGGGCAAGCAGCCAAAGGCAGGTGCCGAGGTAGGAATTTTCGGTAAGAATGCCGCTTTCGATTCTGAGCTTTATGATATCAATAAGCTCAAGCGATTCCGCACTTTCAAAGGCACCCTCGGCAATCTTTTTGCTGATTATGCTTTCAAGCCCTGCGGTGTCGGAGGTGGGGTATGCAATCCATACAAGGATATAGGGGATAAGCAAATCCTTAATATAGGTGATGCCGGAGTTAATCCAGCCGGGGATTATGCCCTGAACGGCTTCGAGTCTTTCACCGGTCTGCCATTCAAGATAATCGTAATACTCAACATTGAAGTGGGATGTTGAAAGCTCCTGGAAGCCGACACCCACGCCGAAGAAGAAATAGAAAATGTAAAAGAAGATTGCGGTCCAGCCCTGCCAGAAATAAATGCCGAGGCCCTTTTCGGCATAGCAGATTCCGAAAAGAACGAGTGAAGCAACAAGGGAGTAAACGCCGCAGAATCTTAAAATCTTTGTGGGTTCGTGCTTTTTGGCAATGAAGCCGCAAAGGATGTTGCCCACAACTGTTCCGGCGGCGGTGGGCACCGTTAACAAAATAACGTTTGACGAACCGACCGTGATACCGGCAAGCAGGGTTGAATATTTGCCGAGGTTGGCAAACACATTAACCCAGGTAAAGTACTGATAGCTTCTGTAATTCTTATATTTGAACAGGGTGAAAAGCGATTTTGAAAGCTTTGCCTTCGGCTTTTTGGCAAGCTCTATTCTTTCGCGGCAGAAAAGGCCGCACATAAGGTTACCGACCATGGTAAGCGTTGCCGCAATAAGGGTGAGGATAAGATACCTTTCGGAATACCTTGCATCGCCCTTGGGGATAAAGAGCTTGAAAAGCTCGGGGCTCAGATATGCAAGGCCGTAGCCGAGATAGTAGGAAATCTGCCACAGGGTGGCAATGCTCTTTTTCTCTTTATAGTTGGGGGTGATAACCTGTACGATGTTCTGGCCGAGGTTATTGAATGCGTTAAACACCGTTTGCAGCGCGGCAATGGCGTAGCGCAGCCAGGTCATCTGGCGAACGGTCCAGCCTGAGGGAACCCAATAGAAGGAAACCGTGAGAATGAAAATGGGGATAAGGCAAATTATGTACCACTGGCGGTAACGGCCCCAGCGGCTTTTCCACTTCTGAACAACAACGCCTGCAATAAGGGGCATTGCAAGGCCGATAATGGTGGTTATTGTGGTTTGTCTGGCGGAGATACTTGCTATCTGACCGGAGCTGACACCAACGGGCCCGAAATACAGCTCATAAAGGAATGTGGCGGCAAGGGTACCGGTAAGGGTAGTGCCGAACATTCCGCCTACTCTTGCAAGACAAATGCTGATATACTCAATAAATGTAACATTTTTCTGCTCTTCAAGCGGAATTGAGGGATCAATATGTTTGCCGGAGCTGCGAAGTTCGGCAAACTTTTGCTTAAAGGGAACCTTATTTTCTTTGGATTTCGCCAAGGCGCTCACTCCTTTTTTCATTGTAAATTTATTATACATTATTTTTTCTGATTTTCAATCATTTTTTGCTTGTATTTGCAATGGCTATAAAGTAAAATATATTTATATAACAGTAAAAAGGAGTTTGAATTATGGACAAGATTAATTTCACTTCGATAAACGACACATTCACCCTTTCAAACGGGGTCAGAATCCCCTGCGTGGGCTACGGCACCTGGCAGACCCCCAACGGCGGCGTAACCGAGGCCTGCGTTAAAACCGCTTTGCAGAACGGTTCCCGCCACATCGACACCGCCTGGGTTTACGGCAATGAGGAAGAGGTCGGCAGCGGCATTATCGGCAGCGGCGTTAAAAGGGAAGAAATCTTCCTCACCTCCAAGCATTGGGTAACCGAGCGCGGCTATGAAAAAACAATAAAGGCGGTTGAAGCTTCGCTTAAGAATCTTAAAACCGATTACCTTGACCTTTATCTTATCCATTGGCCCTGCGTTAACAAATGCAGCGAAAACTGGGAAGAAATCAACGCCGAAACCTGGCGCGGCTTTGAAAAAATGTATAACGACGGCAAGCTTAAAGCAATAGGTGTCAGCAATTTCCAAAAGAAGCACCTTGATTCCCTTTTTGCAAACAGCACCGTTAAACCCATGGTGAATCAGATAGAGTTCCACCCCGGCTACACTCAGTTTGACAATGTGCTTTACAGTCAGAGTCTCGGCATGACAGTTGAAGCTTGGAGTCCCCTTGGCAGCGGCGCCGTTCTCAATGACAAGGGTCTTGCAGAAATCGCCGCAAAATACAACAAATCAGTTGCTCAAATCTGCGTGCGCCTTGCACTTCAATGCGGAGTTCTTCCCCTGCCAAAATCAACCGATTCCGAAAGGATGAAGAAAAACGCAGAGGTATTCGACTTCGCCATAAGCGAAGAGGATGTCAAGGCTCTGCTCAATTATCCCAACCTCGGCTTCAGCGGCTTTTTGCCGGAGGAAGCTCCTGCCGATGCTCTCGCTGAAGAATAAAAGAATAGCAATCGCCGCCGGGATTTTGTTCCACGGCGGCGATTTTTGTTTATCACAGCTTTTCTTCGTCTTCTTTTCTCTGCTTTGCCGAGTATATGATTATCGGCACCGCAGCACCTATTCCCGCGCCCACAACAGCACCGATAAGGGCAAACAGCCACCACAGGGGATATTTCTTTTCCTCTTCGGTTTCAACCGCCGTTTGCTCAACCTTTTCTTCAATCAGCGTGTTGACCTTGCAGGTGTTCTCATATTCCTCGCCGAATTCATCCTCACAGCTTACGGTAATAACGCCGCTTACTTCGCCCGTTATTTCGCTGTCGGCGCGCATATTGAGTGTGGCCGTGCCGGTTTCGCCGGGCTCAACGGTGCCCACAAGCACCGCCCCGCCGGTGATTATTCCGTCAACCTCCGCTTTCACAATGCAGTTTGAAAGGCGGCTTTTTCCGGTGTTCATAAGTGAAACGGAAACGGTGAAGGTTTCGCCCTGCACCGCCTTCACAGGCAGCTCCGCTCCGCTTATTTCAAACCTTGATTTTTGCTTAACATCAAGGCGCACACTATCGCTTGCCGAATAAGGTGCGGCGTCGGAATCCTCATACTCCGCATTGACCGAAAGCGTGTGTTCGCCGGAAACTGCCGAGTGAGAAGCGCTTATTTTCTGAACCCATTTGTAGGTTGAAAGCGGCGCAATGCTTTTGATGTATGCCGTTCCCATACCCTCGGTTTTAAGCTCTCCGCTTTCATCGGCAAGGGAAAGCTTTATGTTTTTAACATATTTTGACGGGCTTGTGTTCTTTAAGGTAATAGTCAGTTCGCGGATTTCATCGGGTGCAATGCTGCCGCCCTCCACCGAATAGCCCGTTACCATAAGGCGCGGGGCGGATAAATCCTTTTTCGGCTCTGTGAGCTCCGGCGGAAGAGTAGTTTGAGGAATGCCCGGTATTTTCAGCGTAAAGCTGCCGGAGGAGGAGCACGGTGAGCCGTCCGCCGCCTCATAATCACAGCTTACCGCCGCCGAAACAAGCCCGCCCGGTGAATCTTCCTTTATTCTGACAGGCAGCTCCCACGTGTAACCCCCGCCCTTTACCATAAGCGGAAGATATAAGGTATCGGTGCCCTCTGGCAGGATTTCTCCGCCCGATGCCGAAAATGAGGCGGTAAGGTTTTTAACCTCGGAGGAATAGCTTGTGTTTTTCAGTTTGATTTTCAGCACGGTGGTCTGCCCGCGCGAAAGCTCTGCCGGTGCCTCACAGCCCTCAATAATAACCTTCGGAGTTGACGGCACGGCGGTGCTCTCCTCCGCAAGGGCAGGAACCGAAACAAAAGCGGTCAAGAAAGCCGCAAAAGCAAATGCCAATATTCTTTTCATTTTTACAGCTCCCTTATATTTTCTACAATGCTGAACTTTGTTAACTGCCTTATTTTTGAGTAAAGATTTATTGAGCAGATAACAAACAGCGCAAGGCAGATTGCAAGCGGCGGAAGCACCGCAAAATCAATGCCGAGAGGGTTTTGAGTAACCTTTTCGTATATTCTTATCCCCGCCATAATCAAAGCATAAATTGACGCCCCCGCGGCAAAGCCGCTGCCGAGCATAACGGAAAGTTGAATGACATAGGATTTTGTCAAATCCCCCACCGAGGCGCCCACGGCACGCAGAGTGCCGATTTCACGCTTGTTTTCTCTTATTCTCGCCGAAAGTGAATTGCTTATGAGCACGGCGCAGAGCGTGAAAATAAGCGCTATTATCGAAATAAGAGAGGCAAGCCATGTGCGGAATGAATTTTCGTAATTCTTATTCATCTGATACAGTGATGAATATTGTCGCTCCGTGCCGGAGCAGACTGCTTCAATAATATCGCTGACCGACTTGTCAATTTCCTCGGTACACTCCCCTTTAAGGAAGACCGACATTCCCGTGTATCTGCTCTCAATGCCGAAGGTGCGAAGTCCCGCGTTGGTGGTAATAATATTACCATAGTCAACATAATAATAATCGTTCAGCGAGCCGGGTCTGACTATTGCGCCGATTTTCACCTTTTTGTCAAATCTTTTGCAGTCATCGTAGCCCGCGTTTGCAGGCCTGCCCTCCGAGCCGTAATCACCGTAATCATAGAGCATGCTTAAGCTTATGGTGTCGCCCGCCTTATACTGCGGCAGTGCATAAGTTAAAACGCTCAGTTCTTCGGCGTGTGCTCTGTGATAACCGGCGGGCAGGTTTCCGTTCTTGTCGCCGTTAACGGTAAACAGAGAATAAAACCAGCCGATATTCTTATAATATTGCTCTTCACAGCAGAGAACAAGGCTTTCGGGCAAAACAAGAATTATCTCCTCGCCGCTGTTGAGCTTTTCAATGTTGATTCTGCCGTCAACCGTTTTATTTTCAAGTTCACCGAGAAGCCGCGGCTCAACGCCGGTTATTTCGGTTGAGCGCACATCGCAGGGGTAATCCATCTCTTTAATGATTTCTTCCTGCTCCGTAAAGAAAGGAATATATTCACGTTTCTCGTGCCAAATTCTGTCATAATTTTCGGCGGTCACACTCTCCGGTATCCTGACATCGGTGTCAAACGAGTTATAATGGCCTGCAATCATCAGCTTTTCAAAATCATCGTTTTTTTCAAGCAGCAGGTTAACATTTCTGCTCTCGCTGCCCTCAACCGATTTAACAAAGGGTGACGAAAGCACATCGTTGACCTCGTTGGCCGTGAGCCCGAAGGAGCGCCTGCCGGCATCAGCATTGATGTAAGCGTATCTCACGCCGCTGAGGGCTCTGATTTCATAATCCGATTTCATGTATCCGCCATTGACATAAGTCATTTTCACCACCGCCACGCCGATACTTGAAAGCAGAATGCACACGGCAAGGGCAACAGTCACCGCCGCAGTTGTGCCGCGGCTTAAGGTTAAATTCCTTTTTGCAAGATGAACGGGCACGCTGAATTCGCGCTCCTGTTTTATGCGCTTTCTTTTTAATATCCGCGCCGTGTCAATGCTTCTAACCGCCTGCATGGGCGACACGCGTGAGGCGAAGATGAGCGGAATAAGCGCCGCCGCCATAACGCAGATAACCGAAACCGCGGCACTGCCGGCAAGGAGCGCCGCATTCGGAATGAACAGCATATTTTCATTAATGAGCGGTATGAGCAGCCTTGTGCCGAAATATGAGATTGCCACACTCACGGG
>JAZUJM010000130.1:0-7674 GCA_045642785.1 Acutalibacteraceae bacterium
AATAAAATATTTATAAAAAATCAGCTCCGAAGTATTGCTCTTCGGGGCTGATACTTTTATTTGTGATAGAGCTTCTTGTTGCCGTAGTTTGGTTCGCAGGTCAGGTCTATGCCGAGCTTGCGGAAGGTGTCCTGGTCGGTCTGCGAAAGAATAACCGAGGAGTGAGCCTGAGCGCCGCGAAGCTGAGGCACGGCATCAAGGGCGGTTTGCGCCGCGGGGTTGGTAACAGCGCTCATTGTAAGGGCAATAAGGGTTTCATCAATGTGGAGCATGGGGCTCTTGTTTTTGAGCGTTTCGGTTTTAAGGCGCTGAATCGGCTCGATTATTGCGGGTGAGATAAGCATCAAATCCTCCGGCAGTCCGGCGAGGTGCTTCATTGAGTTGAGCAGAGCCGCCGAGGAGGCTCCGAGCAAATCGGAGGTTTTGCCGGTTATAACCGTACCGTCGTTTAATTCGATTGCCGCGGCGGGCTTGCCGTCGGTTTCGGCGCTGCGGTTGAGTGCGGCGCGAATAACCTTGCGGTCGTCAACCGTGATTCCCGCCTGATTCATAAGGTTTTCTATTTTGGTTACCGATTCGCGTGAGCCCGTGCCCATTCTTAAATCAACAAGGGCGGCGAAATAGCGGCGGATTATTTCATTTTTGGAAGCCTCACAGCAGGCCTCATCGTCGGAGATGCAGTATCCTGCCATATTAACGCCCATATCGGTGGGTGATTTGTAGGGGGATGTGCCCTCTATCTTTTCAAATATGGCATTGAGAACCGGGAAAACCTCAACATCGCGGTTGTAGTTAACCGTGGTTTTGCCGTAGGCTTCAAGATGATAGGGGTCTATCATATTAACATCGTTAAGGTCGGCTGTTGCCGCCTCATACGCAAGGTTAACCGGGTGCTTAAGCGGCAGGTTCCAGATGGGGAAGGTTTCAAACTTTGCATAGCCCGCCTTTTCGCCCTTAACATTATGGTGGTAAAGCTGAGATAAGCAGGTTGCCATTTTTCCGCTGCCGGGGCCGGGGGCGGTGATAACAACAAGGGGGCGTGCGGTTTCTATAAAATCGTTTTTGCCGAAGCCGTCCTCCGACACGATAAACGAAACATTGTAGGGATAGCCCTCAATGGGGTAGTGAACAAATACTTTTATGCCGAGATTTTCAAGCTTTTTGCGGAAGGCAGCCGCCGAGGGCTGGCCGCTGAACTGGGTGATAACAACGCTGCCCACAAAAAGCCCTATGTCACGGAAGGAGTCGATAAGGCGAAGCACATCAATATCGTAGGTTATGCCGAGGTCGCGGCGGATTTTGTTGCTTTCGATATCGCCCGCGCTTATAACAATTACTATTTCAACATCGGAGGCAATGCTGCGAAGCATCTGCAGCTTGCTGTCGGGAGCAAAGCCTGGCAGAACTCTTGAGGCGTGATAATCGTCAAAGAGCTTGCCGCCGAATTCAAGATACAGCTTGCCGCCGAACTCTTTTATTCTTTTGCTAATCTGCTCGGACTGGCGGCGGATATACTCGCTGTTGTCGAATCCTACCTTGTTCACCGAAATCATCCTTTCACAAAAAATCAAAAACAAACAAAAGATATTATATCACTTATTAAAAGCGGTGTAAACAGAAAATTTTGGAAAATCAATAGGTGTGGTCGCAGATTTCCTTAATTTTTTCCTTTAATTTAAGAAAATCCTCCAGAGCGTCGGGCTTCTGATTGGGATTTCTGAGCAGGGCGGCGGGGTGGAATGTGCCCATAAAAAGGATTCCGCCCTTTTCATAAAACTCGCCGTGCTGTTTTGTAACTTTAAAATCGGGGGAGATAAGCCTCTGAGCCGAAATTCTGCCCAGGCAGACTATGATTTTGGGCCTTATGATTCTGACCTGCTCACGCAGCCATTGAATACAGGCGTCCTGCTCCTCCGGCTTGGGGTCACGGTTTTTCGGGGGGCGGCATTTAACCATGTTGCCGATATATATGTTCTTTTTGCGGTCAAGGTCAACTGCGGCAAGGTATTTGTCAAGCAGCTGCCCGCCGCGGCCCACAAAGGGCTCACCCTGCAAATCCTCGTTTTCACCGGGGCCCTCGCCCACAAAAAAGACCTCTGCCGTTTCGCTTCCCACGCCGAAAACAAGGTTTGTTCTTGTTTGGCAAAGCTCGCATTTTTTGCAGTTAAGGCAGTCGGCTCTGAGCTCTTCAAAGCTTGTGTACATGGGCTTTAACTCCTTTCATAAACGGAAACGGCGTTTTCCATATCCTCCGAAATCCGGCGGGAAAGCTCCTCCGCCGAGTTGAAGCGACATTCGCTGCGCAGTCTGTCAATAAGGCTGACCTTTATATTTTCACCGTAAAGGTCGCCGGAAAAGCCGATAATATGGGTTTCGCTTCGCATTTCACCGCCGCCGAAGGTGGGGCGTATGCCAATGTTTGTAACCCCGGGGAAGGTTATGCCGCCAACCTCAACGCGTGCGGCATAAACGCCGAAGGCGGGAACTATGAATCCGGGCTCGAAAATCTGATTGATTGTGGGCGCGCCTATCAGCCTGCCCCTTGCATCGCCGTGAACAACGGTGAGGCGATAAAAGAACTCTCTGCCGAGCAGCTCGTTTGCCTCTTTTATTTTTCCGTCGGTGATAAGGTTTCTTATTCTTGTTGAGCTTATAAGCTCACCGCCGGAAAGTGCGCTTTCGGAAACGATAAGATTTACCTTGTACTGTTCACACAGAGCTTTAAGCTCGCTTGTTGTGCCCGCGCCGCCGGCACCGAAGCGGTAGTTTTCGCCGCAGCAGACCGCACCGGCATTCAGCTTTTCGATTAATATTTTGCGGAAGAATTCTTCCGGAGTCATACGGTATATGCTTTCAAAGCCTATTTCTTCAATGCTCATTCCGAGCTCTTCAAGCACGGCGCGGCGTTCGGAGGGCTGAAGCAGCTCCGGGGGTGCCGAACCGAAAAGGCTTTGGGGGTGAACATCAAACAGAAGCGCCAAAGGGGAAAGCCCCGACTCTTTTTCACCGAGAGCCGAGGCGATAACCTTCATATGACCTTTGTGGAGCCCGTCAAATGTGCCGAGCGCCACGGCGGATTTTGCCTGCTGTTTATTGAGCATTAAACAAATCAGTCTTTCTTTCGGAATTGCTGCTTCATACGAAGCTCTTTTGAAAGAATACGCTTTCTGAGCCTGAGTGACTGCGGGGTAACCTCAAGCAGCTCATCGTCCTTGATGAATTCCATGCATTGCTCAAGGCTGAGGACCGAGGGGGGAACAAGTCTGAGCGCTTCATCCGAGCCGGAGGCACGGGTGTTGGTTAAGTGCTTCGCCTTGCAGATGTTGCAGGTGATATCTTCGTTCTTTGCACATTCGCCCACTATCATTCCCTCATAAACCTCAACGCCCGCACCTATGAAAAGGCGGCCTCTGTCCTGAGTGTTCCAAAGGCCGTAGCCCGTGGAAATACCCGTTTCGTGAACAACAATGGAGCCTCTTTCACGGGTGACGATATCGCCCTTGTATTCCTCATAACCGTCAAACAGCTGGTTCATAATGCCGTTGCCGTTGGTGTCGGTCATAAATTCGGGGCGGTAGCCGATAAGTCCGCGTGAGGGGATTCTGAATTCAAGGTGAGTTGTTGCACCGTCATTTGATACCATGTCGCGCAGCTCCGCCTTGCGTGAGCCGAGCTTTTCGATAACGGTGCCGACATACTGGTCGGGAACCTCAACCACAAGCAGCTCCATGGGTTCAAGCAGCTTGCCGTTTTCATCCTTTTTGAAGATAACCTTCGGGCGTGAAACGGCGAACTCGTAGCCCTGGCGGCGCATTGTTTCAATGAGTATGGAAAGATGAAGCTCGCCGCGGCCGGAAACCTTGAAGGTGTCGGTGGTGGCGGGGTCTTCAACGCGCATTGATACGTTTGTTTCAACCTCTTTGTAGAGGCGGTCACGGATGTTGCGGGATGTGACAAACTTGCCCTCACGCCCTGCAAACGGGCTGTCGTTAACAATGAAGTTCATTGAAATGGTGGGCTCGTCAATCTTAATGAAGGGCAGGGGCTCAACGCAGTCAACCGAGCAGGCGGTTTCGCCGATGTAGAGGTCTTCAATGCCGGAAACGCAGACTATATCGCCCGCACTGGCTGTTTCGCACTCCACTCTTCTTAAGCCTTCAAACTGATAAAGGCGTGAAATTCTAACATTCTGAGTGCTTCCGTCTGCCTTGCAGAGGGTTACGGTATCGTTTCTGTTAATAACGCCGCGCTCAATTCTGCCAACACCGATTCTGCCGATATAATCATCATAATCAAGGCTGGAGAAAAGAAGCTGAAGCGGGCCGTTCGGGTCGCCTGCGGGCGGGTCAATATATTTAAGAATGGCATCAAGCAGCGGGCGCATGGTGCCGTTGCCGATGGTTTTGTTTTCCATTGTGTAGCCGTCGGCTTCGGGGTCGTCTGTTGCGTAGCCGTCCTTTGCGGAGGCATAAATAACGGGGAATTCAAGCTGGTCCTCGTCGGCACCAAGGTCAATGAAAAGGTCAAGCACTTCATCAACAACCTCGGCGGGGCGGGCGTTGGGGCGGTCTATCTTGTTGATAACAACAAGAACCTTTTTCTTTAAGTTGAGCGCCTTTTTAAGAACGAATCTTGTCTGGGGCATGCAGCCCTCAAAGGCGTCAACAAGCAGAAGCACGCCGTCAACCATCATAAGGATTCGCTCAACCTCGCCGCCGAAATCGGCGTGGCCGGGGGTGTCAACAATGTTGATTTTGGTATCCTTATAGTGAATGGCGGTGTTCTTTGAGAGGATGGTTATTCCTCTTTCTCTTTCAAGGTCGTTGGAATCCATAACGCGGTCGGCAACCTGCTCGTTTTCACGGAAGATGCCGCTCTGCTTAAGCATTTCATCAACAAGGGTTGTTTTGCCGTGGTCAACATGGGCTATAATGGCAATATTTCTGAGCTGTTCTGAGGCCAAGGGAGTCACCTGTTTCTTTCTTTCAGATTTTTGTATTTCAGTCTATTATTATGCCTTCTTTTTCGCGCTTTGCTTTAAGCTCGGCAAGCATATTTTCTTTTTCTTTGCCGGAGATTTTGTAGAAGAACATGGGCACGGTGCAAAGCAGCAGGCTTATGCCGGGCACGATTGATACAAGCGAGAACATGGCAAAATTCTGAGTTCTCGTAAGCTCGGTTGCGGCCTTGATAACGGTGGAGGAGAGCATTTCTGCGGGGTCGATGTTAATGAACATATACATAAGAACAATGCCGCAGGTGGCAAGTGCGTTGCCGAGCTTGTTAACAAAGCCCTGACACGCTGAGCCGAGCGCATTGTCGCGGAAGCCGGTTTTGAGCTCCATATAATCAAGGCAGTCGCCTATCATGGCATAGGAGATTACATTGAGCACGCCGAGGGGGATGCAGGAGATAAGAATGAACGGTATGCAGGCGTAAAGGTTGGCGGTGAACCAACCGATAAGGGTGGTGAAAATGCTTGAAACAAAGCCGAGCAGGCAGGTGGTGATAACGATTTTTTTGTAATCAAACTTTTTCATAAGCAGGGGCATAAACAGCATTGCGCCGAACATACCGACTATTGCGCACACCTGGAAAATGGTTTTGACCGAGGAAACGCTTGCGTCAATGGCCGCCACGCGTTCAAGGTCGCTTAAGCCGTTTAAGTCGGGGCCGATGTAGAAGGCATAGCGGGCAACATGAATTGCCGCCGCCTGAACCATATAGCGCCCGCTTGAAAGAATGCCCATAACAATAACGAGCATAAGGGGCTTGCAGCCGAAAATTCTTGAAAGGCGTGAGGGCTCGCCGGGGGCGGGCTTGCGGTCGGGGATAATGACCCTTTCCTTAACATGAAAATAGGAGTTGATATAGAGCACCGAGCCTATGGCTACGGTTACAATGGCAATGATGAGATATTTCTTTTTGTTGAATTCAAGGCCGTCGGAGGTGCCGAGAATCATCGGCAGCAAAAAGCCGCCCGCAAGGAAAAGAACCTCCGGAATGGCGGAACCGACACCGTTGATTGTTCTGCCAAGGGAAATAACGGAGCCGCGCTCGGCAGCATCGGGGGTGAGAACATTGGGCAGGCTCCAGAAGGGAACATCCGCCATGGTGTAAATCATACCCCACACAACATAAACAACGGCGGAGTAAATCATCAGCCCGGTTTTGCTTAAATTCGGGCTTAAATACATGAGCACGGTGAGAACCGCAATGGGAACAGCGGCAAAAATGATATAGGGTTTCATTTTGCCGAGCTTTGTTGTGCGCCGGTCAACGATAATGCCCATAAGCGGGTCGTTTATCGCATCCCATACCCTTGCAAGAAGCATAAGAAGCAGCACAAACATAAGCGGAAGCTGAAGAATGTTAACATAGTAGTCGCTGATGTAGCTTGACATCATGGCATAAATCATACCCTGACCGCCGGCACCCACGGCGTACATCCACAATTCTTTTTTGGATAAATATTTTTTACTTTCCATAACTGCATCCGGTTCCGGGCGCACTTGCGCAAAGCGGCAAGATTTACCGATTTGCGCAGGCACACCCGCTGCCGTTCCCGTCCTTTCCGGTAAAAATTGAGAGCGGTTCACTCAAATACAACACCAGATGACCGAAGCGGTCATCTGATGTTGTCTGAAAGCTTGATTATTCGCCCTTCATTTCAAGGAGCTTTAAGGAACCGTCGTAGGAAGCCTGGCTGATTTTGATTGAATCAATGATAGCAGCTCTGATATCATCCTCGGTGGCGGTGAGCTCTTTGGCGTATCTGTTGTCTATGAAGAGGTTGCCGTCCATAATGTCGGGAAGGTTGAAGGGATCCATACCGGAGTCGATGTTTCTCTTCTTGTAATCTGCCGCAACCTTGAACATACCCATTTTCATAACGATGGGAGGAACGCCGATTATCTTTCTGTTTTCGCCCATGCCTCTGGCGAAGTAAACGATCTTAAGGAAGTCGTTCCAGCTCATGTTGTACATACCGATGGGGAATGCTTCGTAGCCGGGAACATCACGCTCTGCGGCACCCGCTATAACCTCGCCGACCTGACGGCAGGTAAGCATTGCTGTGCCTCCCTTGGGGTAAAGGGTGCAGGGGAGCTTATCCATCATCTTAATCTGCTCAATAAGGATAACCCAAACGGGCTTTCTGCCGGGCTGAGTGCCGAAGATGTAGGGAAGCTCAAGAACCTTGCAGCTGAAGTTGTCGTCGCAGGCGTTTTTGCAAACGTCTTCCTGCATAAGTCTTGCCTTGAAGTACTTGTTCTTGTCTTCATAGTGCTTGCCGGGCTCTTTCTTGGCAAGGTAGGAGAAGTAGGAACCGAGAACAACAGCCTTCTTGACACCGGCCTTTTTGCAAAGGGGGAAGATTCTTTCAAGGGGAGCTATGTTGTACTTATAGTAATAATCCATAACGGGAGCGGGGAACTCAACTCTTTCATCAACGCCTGCGGCAAAGATGAATGCGTCGCAGCCTTCGAGCATTTCAAGGATTTCATCATCGCTCTTCTTATTGATGTCGCCGAAAATAAGCTCCATCTCTTCGGGAATGGGAGCGCCCTGCGGAAGAGGGGGAAGAGCAACGCTCTTGACCTGATGACCGCGCTTGATAAGCTGGATGGCAGCTTCACAGCCGAGCAGACCGGTTCCGCCGATCATAAATACTTT
>JAZUJM010000131.1:0-36694 GCA_045642785.1 Acutalibacteraceae bacterium
ATGAACAGCGCGACGGGCATTTTTTCGCCGTTTTCATCCGTGGCACAAAGGTTTGCATCGTAGTTTTCCACATAGTAGGCATAGGCGGCGGAAACCGGCTCGGGGCAAAGTGCGGAGTAAACCTTAACCGTGTTTCCGGAAACTATCTCCGCCTTTGCGGGCAGATAAATTCCGTCTTCACCGCAAACGGAAAAGCCGCAAAGCTCTTCTTCGGCGGCAAGCCCCGCGCCCGTGTTGCGAAGGGTAACATAAACAGCGCCGTCCTTTATTTCGGTGCCGCTCACGGTTGCCGCCGTGTAGGTGTCGCTTTTACCGTAAACCAGCCCCATGGCGGAATACGCCATTCTTTCGCCCACCTGCTTTTTGCACAGCGGATGAATTGAGCCCAAAGCCTCGCTGTAATCAAACGGAACATCATAGATTGAGGTGAGGGCTCTTGATTCCGGCCTTGCCTGCTGAATGGAGGTAAACTCAATGTTCATATCCTCAACGCTGAGTGTTTTGTCCGGCTGACCGGAATAATCGCATGAGGCAAGGGATGTGAAAATAACCGGCAAAAGGCCGCCCTCATAGCCGAAGTTTTCGGTGTAGGAGCGCTGAAGCAAATCAAACGCCCTTGTGTAGCGCTCGTTGTGCCACTCAAACATAACATCCGTTTCGCCCTGATACCAGATCATACCGGAGATTTTAAAGGGCTTAAGCGGAGAAATTTTAAGATTGTAATTGGCGGCAAGGTCAAAGGCCTGGCTTCTTGTTTCCTTGTCCAAATCCTCATAATTGATATAAATGCCGTTGTCAACAAAATCGCGCTTGACCTCCGGGTCGCCGTCAACCGCATCCCTTGAAAGCCATGAGCCGATTGAAGAACCGCCGAGAGCAGCGTTAAGAATGCCCACGGGCATATCAAGCTGCTGCTGAAGCTTGTCGGCAAAGAAGAAGGCAACCGCGCTTATTCTGTAAATCTGCGGGCTGCTGCCCTTTATCCAGTAAGCGCCCTCAACATCCCTTTGAGGGTCAACGGGCATAATCTCGGTGGAGCCGTGATATGAGGTCATCTCCGGCACATAAAGCACCCTGAGCCATTCGTTGAGCACCTTGTTCTGTGCGTGCATTTCGGCACCGACCTTTTCGGAGCCGAGGTTGAATGACATATTTGACTGCCCGCTTGCAAGCCACAATTCTCCGAAAACAACATCGGTAAGCTCGGCAAACTTTTCGCCGTTTTCAAAAACGGCAAGCGTGTATTCGGTGTAGCTCCCCTCGGGGGCGGGGAACGAAACGCTGAACTCACCGCTTCTGTTTGCATATGCCTTACCCTTGGCGGCAATTCCGTTTTCATCCGAAAGCTCCGCCGTTATTTCGGCTCCGCCCTTTGCGGTGCCGCAAAGCACGGCATCGGTGTTCTGCTCAAAAAGCATACCGCTGCCGTAAATGTTGTAAAGCCTTGCGGGTTCATCCTCCGCTGCGGCGGTGGCGGCGGCAAGGGATGAAAGGGTCAGCAGCAATGCAAGCACAACAGAAACAGCCTTTTTCATAAGCAATCACTCCGTTATAATAATACAGGCCCGTTTCGGGTTATCAGCCCGCGGCTTTATTTTAAACATTCCCTCAAAACCGGCTCAATTCCCTTTGCCATAAGGAAAAAGCCCAGGTCGGTGGGGTGGCAGCCGTCTACCGTGGGGTCATTGAAGCAGGCGGGGTCAAAGAAGGTTGTGCCGTCAATCAGCCACACCTTTTCATCGCCGCCGTTTTTGGCATTAAGATAGGTTTCGCGGATTATATCAAGGCGCTCCTGTTCTTCCTGCGAAAGCAGCTGCTTCGGCCTTGAAATCATTATTACCGGCAAATCGGGGTTTGCCTCACGAATTGCCTTAAAAAACGGCTCGTGAGTTTTGCGAAGGTGGTCGGCGGTGGGGGCGTTGTGGTCATAATCAAGCACAAACGCGCTCATTTTAAGCCCCTTAATGTAATCCGACATTGCGGTTTCGCCCTTTGCGTTGCCGGAAAAGCCGAGGTTGATATAATCAAAGCCTATTGCCCTTGAAAGAAAGCCCTGATAATCGGTGCCCGGGCGGGAGGCACAGCCCCCCTGAGTTATGGACGAACCGTAAAACACAACGGGAACGGGATATTTGTAGGGGGAGGCCTCTTTTATTTCGCTGTTTGCGGCAACGCCCACCAAAACCTCGGAAACGTTGTTATAAAGGGGCATATAAACCGTTACTTCATTCATTCCCTCGGGCAGGTTAACAACGCCCGTATATTCTTTTTCTCCGCTCGGCATATAGAGCCCGGCAAAAACCTCTTCGCCGCTTTTGCCGGTGTAAAGGCTGAATCCGCCTATTCCGGCAAGCGCCATGTGATTCATAACGCAGACATCCGGCAGCTTAACCTTAAGCGCAACAAAGGGAGAATCGGTGCAAAAGCGGATTCTGCCGCCCGCGGTGTTGGTGGAAAGATTTTTTACGCCCTCACTTACCGCCCTTGCCGTTTCATTGGGCAGGCGGCGGTAATAATTTTCGTTTTCATCCGGGGCAAACACGCCGTGAACCGAAAACGGCGGCCCGGCAGGGTTCAGAAAAACCACATTGTCAAGGTTCTGAACGGTTTCGGTTTTGAAATCGGGGTCAATATCGGAAATTTTCATTTTTTATTCACCTCAATGATATTCCGGCAGATAATCGCCGTGAGCTTCAATAAGGTCGTCAACCATAGCCTTGATTGTGTCAATATCCAGCTCGCTGCCGGTGTGCGGGTCAAGCATTGCCGCCTGATAAATGTGCTCCTTCTTGCGGGTAACGGCGGCCTCAATGGTGAGAAGCTGAACATTGATGTTTGTCATATTCATCGCCGCGCACTGCACGGGAATAGCGCCCACATGGCAGGGCTGAACGCCGTAGCCGTTAACAAGGCAGGGAACCTCAACGCAGGCCTCGGCGGGCAGGTTGGTAATAAGGTGGTCGGTGTTGAGCACATTGCCGCCAATCTGATAGGGGGTGGCGGTAACAACGGATTCCATTATGCGTGAGGCATATTCCCTTGTGCGCTCGTGGGTTTTAACGCCGTTTTCAAGCATTTCGGCGTATTCCTTCTTCCAGCCTTCAATCTGATTAACACAGCGGCGGGGGTATTCATCAAGCGGAATGTTGTATTTTTCAATGAGCTCGGGGTATTTGCTCTTGATGTAGAACATATTGTATTCGGCGTTGTGCTCGCTTGATTCGGTGCAGTAATAGCCGAAGTTTTTGATGTATTCAAGGCGAACCTTGTTATAGCATTCCTTGTCATCAAGCTTATAGTTGATTTTTTCAAGTCGGGATTTTATTTCGGGATAAAGGTCATTGCCGTCTTTATCCTTTATTTCAAGCAGCCACGCCATATGGTTGATGCCGGCGATAAGCTCTTTTCTGCCCTCAAGCTTATCCTCAAGGCCGACCTCACGAAGCAGGGATTCGCTGCACACCTGAACCGAGTGGCAAAGGCCGACGGTTTTAACGCCCGTGTATCTCTGCATAAAGCCGGAGAGCATTGACATGGGGTTGGTGTAGTTAAGGAAAAGGGCATCGGGGCAAACCTCTTCCATATCCCTTGCAAAATCGGCAAGCACGGGAATGGTGCGCAGCGCTCTCATTATGCCGCCTATACCGAGGGTGTCGGCAATGGTCTGACGAAGGCCGTATTTTTTGGGGATTTCAAAATCAATTATGGTGCAGGGGTCATAAAGCCCCACCTGAATGGCGTTAACAACAAAATTTGCACCGCGAAGAGCAGCCTTGCGGTTTTCAACACCGAGGTAGCACTCGATTTTTGCGCCCACACCCATGGTATTTCTCATCGCTTCAAGAATAACTCGGCTTTGCTCAAGTCTTTCGCCGTCAATGTCATAAAGAGCAAAAACGCTGTCGCAAAGCGCCTCGCTGCACATACAGTCGCCGATAACATTGCGTGCAAAAACGGTGCTTCCGGCACCCATAAAAGTTATTTTCATTGTTAACTCTCCCTTTAATTTTTATTTTAAACCGATTATACCATATGAGTATTTGCCAATACAAGCCGATTTTTCAAAATCGCATTGCAACAAATTTTATCGCGTGTTATAATTCCGGAAGAATCATTTTTCGGAGGAAATGAAAATGGGAGATTTTTTCACAAGGATAGGTGCGTTCTTCACCGCTGTTGTTGTGGCAATCGGCGGCTTTTTCTGCTCCTTTAAACCCGAAATCCCGGCGGGCAAATCAGCGGCGGAGCTTGAAAATATGAGCCCGGTGTTTGAGCATTATGAGCTCGGCGATGAGATTTACGCCATTGAAATTGGCAATATCAGCGAAGCGGAAAGGAACACCGTTATTTGCCTGCAGGGGCTTGTTAACCGCGTTTCGCCGAGGCTTTATGTTATTTATGACTCGGTTTACCGCAGCTATCTTAACGATTTGGAAAAGGCGGGCAAAAAAATAATAAGAACGGATAAAGAGGGTAAGGCGTGGGTGCTTTCCTCCCTTGTTGAGCAGTTCCGCGACTGCATTACCGACGGCGGCTACTCGCTTTATAAGGAAAGCCCGTTTGCCGAGGGCTTGAACACCGCGTGCAACCTTGCCACCGCCGAGGGTTGGCTTGCCTTTCGTGAGGATAAAAAGGAGCTTGCCGAAAGCCTCGGCCTGACCCTTAAGGCAGACCTTTCAAAAGAGGAATACAACTACGCATTTCAGAGAAAATATTTTGATAAATACCAATCGGTTTTTAACAGGAATGCCGTTGCCCATCTGAATATTCAGGTAAACGGTATGCGTGATTTCGCCATTCAGCAGGGGCTTTTCATCTGCTACTCCGGCAATGATGCTGGCGGCAAAAGCCTTATGCGCCATGTGCTCAAAAAAATGGAGCCGAACTGCATTGTGCTCGGCTGGGGCGAAACGGAAAAACATTTTGTTGCCTTTCTTTCAAAGCTCGGCTGTTCGATAATCCCCGCCGACCACAGCCGCGACAACAGCGTGCTTGCCCACATTGACGCCGGTGAGCTTAAGCAGAAGCGCTCCGGAAAGGCCCTGCCGACCGACCCGGCAAAGCACTATGCGGCAATCGTTTTCAGCGACGGCGACAACTCCCAATGGGTTCAGGGCGGCTTCAGCGAGTTTTACCGGAAATTGAAGCTTGAAAACGATTTCACCATGACATGGACTTTGCCCCCGCTTCAGAATGAGCTTTCGCCGGACTCCACACGGCAGATTTATGCGGCGGCAACCGAAAACAACTGCTTTATCTCCGGCGTTTCCGGTGCGGGATATATGAACCCGTCAATCTATAAGGAAAGCTGCCTTCCGGGTTATGCCGATATGACCGCTGCCGCAATGCTTAAAAGCGATATGAAGGTAATCGGAATTCTTGATGATAAGCCTTCCGCGATTAAGCAGGCGGATTTTGAAAGGCGCTTTGATTATTTTTCAAGGTATGAAACCGTCAGGGGCGGCATAGTTATGCTTGACCCCGGCAGGTATGAATCCGGCAAAGGTGCCGTGTGGTTCAGCAACGGCAAGCCCTTTGTTTCGGTTCGCCTTTCGCTGTGGTACCCCGAGGGCGAAGGCTCCGCGGTAACTCCGGAATGGATTGAGGAGCAGGCGGCAAAGGTGAACCGGTTTGAGGCGAATATAAACTCCGTTGACGGCTATTCCGTTATCAATGTTCACCCGTGGAGCGTTTCGGTGGATAATCTGGCTTATTTTGTAAGCCTGCTTGATGACGGCGTTGAGCTTGTAACAGCCGAAACGCTGATAGAAATGATAACCGAAAACGTGAAGCAGTAAAACTCTGTATTATTAACAGCAAAAACGCCGCCGGCACGGAAACAAATCCGTATCGGCAGCGTTTTTTATTCGTTTATTTTTCCTCTGCTTTTCTCTTTTCAAGCTCTGCTATGTAGAGCTCTTCATCAACCGGCAAAGCAACCTCCTTGCCGAGCCAGCCGGAAAGGTGAATGGCATTTGAAAGGGTGAGCCCGTTTATGCCTTCGCTGCCGGGGGCGATGAATTTATCGGTTTTGCCCAGCAGAAAATCGGTGTAGTTTTTGATTATTCCCATATGCTGAGGCGGGCGGCGCATAAAATCAAGGTAGGCGGCCCTGCCGGTGTAAACGGTCTTTTTGGTTTTCGGCTTGCCCATAAACACCTTGTTGGTTTTGCTGAACTCCGGCTCGGGAACCGTGTTTTCGGTGAAAACAAGCTTGCCCTTTTCAATAACTATTTTGCCGCCGTCGCCGGTTATCTCAAGGCGGTTTGTGCCGGGGGCATCGTGGGTGGAGGTTATGAAAACTCCGGTTGCTCCGTTTTTGAAGCGGCACACGGCGGTAACATCATTTTCCACCGAGATATCTCTGCCTTTTGTGGAAAGCGCAGCATTCACGCTCACCGGCAAGCCTGCAAGCCAGGTGAAAAGGTCAAGCTGGTGGGGGCACTGATTAAGCAGCACGCCGCCGCCCTCGCCCTTCCAGGTTCCGCGCCAGCCGCCCTGAGCGTAATATGCCGCGGGGCGGTACCAGTCGGTTATAATCCACACAATTCTTTTCATCTCGCCCAGCCTGCCGCTGTCGATTAATTCCTTTGCCTTTATGTAAAGGGGATTGGTGCGCTGATTAAACATCATACCGAAAAGCAGCTCCGGGTGGCGGGCTGCCTCCTCGTTCATTTCCCTTACCTGCTTAACATATACTCCGGCGGGCTTGTCGCAAAGCACATTGAGCCCCGCCTTCATTGCATCGCAGGCAATCTGCGGGTGAAAATAGTGCGGAGTTTCCACCATAACGGCGTCAATCAGCCCGGAGGCGAACATCTCATGATAATCGGAAAAGACCTTGACACCCTTAAGATTTTTTTCGGCGTATTTTCTGCGCTCTTCCGAAATATCGCACACGGCGGCAAGCTCCGCGCCTTTAAGAATAAAGCCGCCCTTTGTTATAAGCTGAGTGTAAAGTGTGCCCTGCTTGCCTATTCCGACAATACCGATTCTGACCTTTTTCATTTTCATTCTCCCCCAGATTTATTTAATAATATCCGTTACCGTAAGTGAATCTTTGTTTACCCTGAAGCGGATTTCAAAGCCCGCAAAGGGGAAACCGTATTCCCTTTCCGGGTCATTCTGATAACCCGGGCGCGGGTCTTGCGAAAGCACCGAGCGCAGAGCCACGCGTTTATTCTCCGGGAGCTTTTCCGCAAGCTCCGGCGGGAAATCCACCATAAGGCTGCGGGCTCTTAACGGCTCCGCAAAGCCGCCGGCTGCATCCGGCCTGCAATCCGTGTAGGGCAAATAAGGCTTTATATCGAAAACCGGGGTGGAATCCATAATATCCGCCCCTGCAACCCTTAAAGCTATGCCGCAATCAGGAGTTTTTACCGTGCCCAGAAGCCGCACGCATGACAGACCGATGGGGTTCGGGCGAAACGGTGAGCGCGTGGCAAAAACGCCCAGCCGCTCATTGCCGCCGAGCCTCGGCGGGCGAACCGTGGGCGACCAGTCAGCGCGAAGGTTTTCGGAAAATTCCCAGATTATCCAAAGGTGAGAGAAGCCCTCGATTCCGCGAAGTGCCTCGGCAACACGGTATTCCGGCTCAAATACTATCAGCGATTCAAGCTCTTCGTCAATTCCGCTCTGCCTCGGTATGCCGAATTTGGAGGGGAAATCGCTCCTTATGCGGGCGATAATCTTCATTTCCTGCGTTTCACTCATTGTGATTCTCTTTTCAAATTAAAATACTTATCTTAATAATATCATACTTTTTGTTTTTCTGCAAACAATAAAACAAGAAGAAGGTGAAGAAATGAAAAGAGAAAAGAAAATTGAAAATGCGCCGCAGATAAAGGAGATAAGCGGTAATCCGCAAACGGTGCCGGAAATAATAAACAAATACGGCACCTATGAAATTCAGCCCACCGCCGACACGGAAAACACTTTCCCCGCTATCAGTCAAGGAAAACCGGGCGAAAAAAAAGGGAACGAAAGAAGTCGCCGTGCATAACAGCACGGCGGCTTGCGCTTTATTTTAAGAAACCCTGAATTATAACCTCTTCTGCCTGCTCTTCGGTAAGCCCGAGGGTCATAAGCTTAACAAGCTGGTCGTTGTTGATTCTGCCGATAGCTGCCTCGTGGATAATCCTTGCATCGGCGCTGTTGGCGGTTATGGCGGGCACGGAGCTGACATGGGCGGCGTCCATAATAATGGAATCGCATTGAATGTGGGCGCGGCACTCGGTGTTGCCCACGGCATTATAATTGAAAACCTGCCTTGATTCGCCCTTTGCAACCGAGCGCGAAACAAGCTGTGCGGAGGCATCTTTTCCGTTTAACTGAATTTCAACATCGCTGCCGGCATACTGCTCGCCGTCGGTAAGCAGACGCTCGGTGATAATCAGCTTTGCTCCGGCGTCAAGCTTTGCCTTTGTGTCGCGGCGGGTGGAATCAACGCCCTCAATCTGCACCATTTCCATTTCGCAAACGGAGCCCTCGCACTGCTCAACAACGGTAACGGGGTTAAGCACTCTGCCGCCCTCGCCCTTGCCTTCGCCGTAATGCTTTTCAACATATTTAATCTTTGCGTTTTTGCCGATGTGGAAAGAGTGAATACCGTCGTGGCGGGATTCGCTGCACCCGTCGTTGTGGATTCCGCAGCCGGCGACTATGAGCACCTCGGCACCCTCGCCAATATAAAAATCGTTATAAACGGTTTCTTCAACGCCGGATTCGGTGATAATAACGGGGATGTGCACCGTTTCATCCTTTGTGAAGGGCTCAATGAAAACATCAATGCCGGGCTTTGCCGTTTTGGATTCTATCCTGATGTTTTCGGTGCTTCTGCCCTCGGCGCGTTCACCGTTTTTTCTTATATTGTAAGCCCCGGTGGGTATGCTCTTCATTGAAGCAACGGCGTTGAGAAGGTTAAAATCAATGTTATTCATTATTTACCCTCCCCCTTGCCGCGGAAGCCGCAGGCTTCCTCAAATTTACCGGTTATCATCGGGAATATTTCTTCCTTGCCGCCCCTTGCGCGGATTTTGCCGTCGGCAATGATGATAAGCTCATCGGCAAGCTGCATTATTCTTTCCTGATGAGAGATAACAAGGGTGGTGGAGTCGCTGCCCTTGCGGCTCATTGCGCCGAAGGTTTCAACAAGCATTGAAAAGCTCCACATATCTATTCCCGCCTCCGGCTCGTCAAAAACCGAAAGCGCGGGCTTGCGTGCCATAAGGGTGGCAATCTCTACCCTTTTTGCCTCGCCGCCGGACAGGGAGTTGTCAACCTCGCGGTTGAGGTATTCCTTTGAGCAAAGGCCCACCGCAGTAAGATAGGCACAGCATTCGTCCTCGGGCAGCTCGCTTCCGTTTGCAAGGCTCAGCAGCTTGCGAACCGTGAGCCCCTTGAAACGGGGAGGCTGCTGAAAGGCGTAGCCGATGCCGAGCTTTGCCCTTTCGGTAACTGAAAGGGCGGTTATATCGGTGCCGTTAAATAATATTCTGCCGGAGGTAGGCTTTTCAATGCCCATTATAAGGCGGGCAAGTGTTGATTTTCCGCTGCCGTTGGGCCCGGTGATAACAACAAATTTGCCGCTTTCTATCTCAAGCGAAACATCATCAATTATTTCAAGCTCCCGGCTGCCGTCGGAAACCTTAAATGAAACATTTTCGAGCTTTAACATACTTTCTTTCTCCTGAATCTGCCTGTGACTGATATATTTAAGTATAACCCCAAAGCGTTAAAATATCAACCGTTTTATTTCACGCATTACCCTTGCCGCGGGCAGACCCACAACATTGAAATAATCGCCCTCGATTCCACGAACAAGGGCACAGCCGCGCCCCTGAATACCGTAGGCTCCGGCTTTGTCCATGGGTTCGCCGCTTTCAACATATTCGGCAATCTCTTCCTCCGAAAGCGGATAAAAGCTGACATCGGTTTTCTGCACAAAGGCAACCTCCCGGCTGCCGTAAATGAGGCAAACGCCCGTGAAAACGGAATGAACCCTGCCGGAGAGGGCGCGGAGCATTTCCTTTGCCTGCTCCTTATCCTTCGGCTTGCCCATTACCGTGCCGTCAAGCACCACGGTGGTATCCGCGCCGATAATCAGCGAATCCGGGCGCAGGGGTTTTACCGCTTGTGCCTTTTTGCGCGCGGTGAGCGCCGCGGCGGCATCCGGCGGGGTGCCGGGGGCCACGGTTTCGTCGGCGTTGGAAACAAGCACCTCAAATTCAAGGCCGGCTGTTTCCAGAATTTCACGCCTGCGCGGTGAGGCCGAGGCAAGAACGATATTTGCACTCATAACAATTATCCTTTCTAAAGGTATTTCAAGGGGAAAAACGCCGGGATGTGCGTGAAGTTCGCGTTTTAAGGCAAACCAAAAGCCCGTTACAGAACTCTGCAACGGGCCGTTTCGGGTTATTATTTAAGAAATCAGTCTTCCTCGCCGTCGTCCTCTTCGATTTCGAAGGTGAGAAGCTCGTTGCACTTGGGGCAGTTTACGCTGCCGTCGCAAAGAGTATCTTCGTCAACGCAGAAGCACTCGCCGCAGTTGGGGCACTCGATATCGTAGCAGATATCGTCGTCATCACAGCAATCGCAGTCGCAGTCGCAATCATCGTCGCAGCAGCAGTCGCAATCGTCATATTCGTCATAAACGAAGCACTCAAGCTCGTCGAGGTCTTCATCAACGGCGTCAAGCTGCTCCTCAACGGAGTCAAGCTCGTCCTCAAGGTCGCTGACGGTGAGGGCCATATCTTCAACAAGGTCAAGAAGAGCCTTTATAACCTTGTTCTGGTCGCTGTCTTCAAGCTTAAGGCCGTCTGCAAGGCCTTTGATGTAGGAAACCTTTTCGGTGAGGGTCTTATCTTCCCAATCCATTGTTAAATCCTCCTTAAAATTATGCTCTGCCGAGATATTCGCCTGTTCTGGTGTCGATGATAATCATTTCGCCCTCGTCGATGAAGAGGGGAACCTTAACCTCGGCGCCGGTTTCAAGGGTTGCGGGCTTGGTTGCGTTGGTGGCGGTGTTGCCTGCAAAGCCGGGGTCGGTCTTGGTTACCTGAAGCTCAACGGTGGTGGGGGGCTCAAGGCCGAAAACGTTGCCCTTGTAGGAAAGGATACGGCAAACGGTGTTCTCCTTAACAAACTTGAAGTTTTCGGGGAGGTCAGCCTTGTTGATGGGAGTCATATCGAAGGTTTCGGGGTCCATAAAATAGTAGAGGTCTCCGTCTTCGTAGGAATACTCCATTTCCTTGCGCTCAATGTAAGCGGTGGGGAACTTATCGGTGGGGTTGAAGGTGCGCTCTGTAACGGAGCCCTTGATAACATCTCTGATTTTGGTTCTTACGAAAGCTGCGCCTTTGCCGGGCTTAACATGCTGGAACTCTATTATCTGATAAACAGAGCCTTCCATCTCAAATGTTACGCCGTTTCTGAAATCGCCTGCTGATACCATAAAGAATTTCTCCTTTTACATATAAGTTTTCTTGCTTATTTTACACTATTCACTCTGACTTTTCAAGTGGTTTTTCGCCTATATTTATATTATTTATCTGTTAAGGGTAATAAGCCCGTGCGGGGCAAGGGTCAGATTGCGGCAGCCGGAGTCGGTGATAAGAAGCATATCCTCGGTTCTTACCCCGAATTCCCCCGGCAGATATATGCCCGGCTCGTTGCTGATAACATTGCCCGGTTTAAGCGCCTCGGCGGTGTTCCTCGGCGCAACGGAGGGTTCCTCATGAATTTCTATCCCCACGCCGTGGCCGGTGGAATGGCCGAAAAATTCGCCGTAGCCGGCACCTGCAATAATATCGCGTGCCGCCTTGTCAACCGCGGAGCAGATTACGCCGGGTGCCGCCGCTTTTTCGGCAGCGCGCTGGGCGGAAAGCACGATGTCATAAACATTTTTCTGCTTTTCACTCACTTCGCCTATGGCAACGGTTCTTGTCATATCGCTGTGGTAGCCGTTAACAACAGCGCCGTAATCAAGGGTAACAAAATCGCCGCGGCAAAGCTTTTTGCTGCCTGGAACCCCGTGGGGCATTGAGGAATTTGCACCGCTGACGGCGATTGTTTCAAAAGAGAGGGCTTCTGCACCGTTTCTGAGCATATAATAATCCAGCTCCAAAGCGACCTCGCGCTCGGTTACGCCCTCACGCATAAATTCCAGAATATGGTTAAAAGCTTTTTCGGCTATCCGCTGGGCGGCAATTATCTGATTGATTTCATCCTCTGCCTTAACGGCGCGGAGCTCGTTTATTTTGTCGGTGAGGGTGCTGCCGGAATCGAAAATAACGCCCCCGAAGGCGGCTTTGAGCTTTTCGAGCACGGAAACCGTCATTCTGTCCGCTTCAATAAAAATCTTTTTTATGCCGAGCTTTTTTGCCGCGGCGGGCAGGTCTGTATTGACGGTTTTGAAAAGAGCAACCTCGGTGCAGCCCTTCGCCTGTGCGCGTGCGGCCTCAATATAGCGCGAATCGGCAAAAAGAATACGCTCGGTGTTTGTTATGAGCAGCCAGCCGTCGGTTGCGGGGAAGGAGGTTAAATATCTTCTGTTTTCTTCGGAGAAAACAAGATAGGCCTCGCCCGGCGCGAGCGGCGCGGAAAGTGCCTGAATGTTCATAAAATCATTCCTTTTTGCAAAAGAAAAACGGTGAGCGTGCTCACCGTTTAACTCTTTTTAATTACTTAAACTTGCGCTTGCGAGCAGCCTCAGACTTTTTCTTTTTCTTTACTGACGGCTTCTCGTAGTGTTCTCTTTTGCGTACCTCCTGGATAACGCCATCTCTGGAGGTCTGCCTCTTGAATCTTCTGAGAGCATTATCAAGAGATTCGCCTTCTTTAACTTTAACCTGACTCACTTTATTCCCTCCCTCCGCTGGTTTGCAGGGGCTAATTTCATAGCTTGCGTGTTATTATACTATAACACCGCATAAAATGTCAACCTACAAATTTGTTAACTTTTAATTAACTTAGGGGTCTGTTTTTGTTTATTTGGCAGGGCGAAGCACGATATTTACAAGTTTGCCCTTAACATAATGCTCCTTGACGATATCCATGCCCTGCATTGCGTTTGCTATTTTTTCGAGCTTTTTCGCCTCGGCAATGGCGTCTTCACTTGAGATATCAACCGAAACAACAAGCTTTTCGCGAACCTTGCCGTTAATCTGAACAGCTATTTCAACGCTGTCATCAACGCATTTTGATTCATCATAGGTCGGCCAGCTTTCAAAGGCGATTGTGTTGTTGTGGCCGAGAATCTGCCAGATTTCCTCCGAAATGTGGGGGCACACGGGGCTGAGCATTTTGATAAGTCCCTCGGCAAATTCTCTCGGGCAGGAGCCTGCCTTGTAAACGGCGTTAACGAAAATCATCATCTGGCTTATTGCGGTGTTGAAGCCGAGAGTTTCAAAATCGCCGGTTACTTTTCTTACGGTTACATTGTATATTTTTTCAAGCTCGCTTCTCTTGTCCTCTTTTATGTTCTCTTCCTCGGTGAAGAAATTCCACACACGGGTGATGAATCTCTTTGCGCCCTCAACGCCCTGATTGCTCCACGGCTTGGAAGCCTCGATGGGGCCCATGAACATTTCATAAAGTCTGAGGGTGTCGGCGCCGTAGTCGCGGACTATATCGGAGGGGTTAACAACAAACTCGGGGAATCTTTTGCCCATCTTTATGCCGTTTGCGCCCAGAATCATTCCCTGGTGAACAAGCTTTTTGAACGGCTCCTTAACGGGGGAAATGCCCTCGTTGTAAAGGAAGCGGTTCCAGATTCTTGAATAGATAAGGTGACCCACGGCGTGTTCCGGGCCGCCCATATAAAGGTCAACGGGGAGCCAGTGCTTAAGAAGCTCCGGGTCGCCTATGGCGTTTTCGTTTTTCGGGTCAATGTATCTCATATAATACCAGCTTGAACCCGCAGAGCCGGGCATTGTGGAGGTTTCGCGCTTGCCCTTAACGCCGTCTTTGTTATAATACTTCCACTCCTCGGCATTTTCGAGGGGAGCCTGACCGTTTTTGCCCTTGTAATCCTCAAGCTCGGGCAGAACAAGGGGAAGCTCTTCATCGGCAAGCACATGGATTTCACCGTCATCGGTATAGAAAACGGGAACGGGCTCGCCCCAGTAGCGCTGCCTTGCGAATATCCACTCGCGGAAGTGATAGTTGACCTTTCTTCTTGCAACGCCCGCCTTTTCAAGCTTGACGGTTATTGCCTCCTTTGCCTCTTCAACGGTGAGGCCGGTGAACTCCTCGGAGTTTATGAGGCGGCAGCCCTTGCCGAGATAGTCGCCCTTTTCAAAGGCACATTCGGAAACATCGGCGCCGTCAACAACCTGAATCATCGGGATATTGTGAACGATTGCATATTCAAAGTCGCGCTGGTCGTGGCTCGGAACGGCCATAACCGCGCCTGTGCCGTAGTTGGCAAGAACAAAATCGCCTATGTAAACGGGAACCTCTTTGCCGTTTACGGGGTTTATTGCATAAATGCCCTTAAGGGGGCAGCCGGATTTTGTTTTGTTGAGCTCGGTGCGGTCCATATCGGTTTTCTTGACGGTTTCTTCGATATAGGCGTTAACCTCGTCTTTATTTTCAATCCTCGGCATAAGCTCTTTTACAAGATTGCCGTCGGGGGCAAGCACCATAAAGGTTATGCCGTATATGGTTTCAATGCAGGTGGTGTAAATGGAGAATTTGCCGCCGCCCACAATATCAAAATCAACCTCAACGCCGGTGCTCTTGCCTATCCAATGGCGCTGCATATCCTTGGTGGATTCCGGCCAGTCAATTTCTTCAAGGCCTTCAAGCAGCTCCTCGGCAAATGCCGCCTGGTCAATGACCCACTGCTTCATATTCTTGCGGATTACGGGATAGCCGCCGCGCTCACTTTTGCCGTCGATAACCTCGTCATTTGCAAGCACGGTGCCGAGCTCTTCGCACCAGTTAACGGGGATGTCAACAAGCTTTGCGTAGCCCTTTAAATAGAGCTGCTTGAATATCCACTGAGTCCACTTGTAATATGAGGGGTCGGAGGTGGCAACCATCTTTGACCAGTCATAGTCGAAGCCGAGCTCCTTTAACTGACCCGAAAAGGTGCGGATATTATCCTGAGTGAAGCCGTTGGGGTTGTGGCCGGTGGAAACGGCGTACTGCTCGGCGGGCAGGCCGAAGGAATCGTAGCCCATCGGGTGCAGAACATTGTAGCCCTGCATTCTCTTCATACGGGAAACGATATCGGATGCGGTGTAGCCCTCGGGGTGGCCGGCATGAAGACCCACGCCCGACGGATAAGGGAACATATCGAGAGCGTAAAACTTGGGCTTTGAGAAATCCCACACATCGGTTTTGAAGGTTTCATTCTCTGCCCAGTATTTCTGCCATTTCTTTTCAATGCTTTTGTAATCGTACTGTGCCATTTATTATACTCCTCCTCCGAAGAATCAGTCCTCGGTCAAAACATCCGAAAGGTCAATGCTCTGAGCGTCTGCCCAAAGGCGTTCAAGGTTGTAATATTCTCTGCTTTCCTTGTCGAAAATGTGAACAAGCACGGTGCCGTAATCAAGCAGAATCCAGCCCGTGGCGCGCCCCTCTATGTGGTCGGGGGCAATGCCGAGCTGACCGAGCTCGTATTCAAGGTCATCCGCAAGGGATTTGACATGGGTGTTTGATGTGCCGGAGGCGATAACAAAATAATCGGAAACTATTGTTACCTCTTCCGTTTTAACCGCTTTGATATCAACGGCCTTTTTCTTATCAAGGATTTTTGCTATCTCTTTTGTGAGCTGTGATGATTCCATTAAGACCATCCTTTCATTTGTTTAAAAGAGCGCTGTTGAAGCACTCAACTGTTGCCGTGTGAAGCGGGCGCCCCGCCTCAACAAGCGTGCGTATCGTGTAAGACGAGGTGTAAAGTATAGCCTCGTTAAGGTCTTTTTTTGCGAGCTCCCTGACCGTGTCAACATCGGGGTAGCTGCGCTCGGCGGAGATGAAATCCGCCATATATACTATTTTGTCAAGCAAAGTCATATCCGCTCTGCCGGTGGTGTGCCAGCGCACGGCGGAAAGAATCTCCTTATCTGTTATGCCCTCTTTGAGCCTCAGATATGCCTCGCCCGCTATCGCGTGCCAGACCTTGCGGTTTGCCTCCTCACACGGGGTGAGGGTGTGGCCGCCCGCTTCGATAATGCTTCTCTGCTCCTCGGGGGAGGCGTTTTTCATAACATCGTGAAGCAGGCCTGCGGCCTCCGCCTTGTCGGGGTCGGCACCGTAGATTAATGCAAGCTCGCGCGCCGCGGCGGCAACGCAGAAGCTGTGGTTGAGCCTTGCCGGGTCAAGCAGACCCCTTATGAGCTCACGGTAGTGCGTAAAGCTTTCGGCGTAAAGGCCGCTTTCTTTAATGAAGCGTTCAACGCCGGGCACAAGCAGACCTTCGGTGCTTTCACCGTTCATTATCTTTTCACGGATAACGGTGGAGCTCATTTCGTATGGCTCAATATCAAGATAAATTATCTTTTCACGCTGCTCCGGTGTGTAGCCGGAAAGGTCGGGGGCAAACCCGTTTTCACGCGAAACGGCGCAGATAAAGGCTTTTTGAAGAATCTCCTCCCACTTAAACCATTCGCGGAAGGTGGAAAGCATATCGGAGCCGATGATGATATACAGCTCGGTGCCGGGATACTGCTCAAGCAGGGCGTTTACGGTGTCCACGGTGTAGCTTTTGTCGCCGCGCTTTATTTCAAGGTCGCTCACCTCAAAGCGGCTGTCGCACTTAAGCCCGAGGCGGCACATTTCAAGCCTTTGAGCCGGTTCGGCAAGAAAGGCGGGCTGCTTGTGGGGCGGTATGCACGCCGGCATTATGAGCACGCGGTCAAGACCGAGCGCGTTTGCCGCGGAAAGGGCAAGCCTTTTGTGGCCGATGTGGGGCGGGTTAAAGGTTCCGCCGAAAATGCCTGTTTTTTCTTTATTCATTATTTAATGTTAATCTTCTTGTGCATAAGGTAGGATGTGGCAAAGAAAAGAACAATATCCTGCAAAATAAAGCAGATTATGGTAAGCAGGCTTATAAGGGTGCTGCCATCCTCCGGGTCAATGTTGCTCAGGTAAAGCTTAACCCCCGAAAGCTCGGTTGAGGGGATAAGAATATTAATGCAGAAAACCTTGTTGCAAGCGCCGATAAAGGCGATGATAAGTGCAAAGTTGATTAAGAAAATAATCACGGACCAGAAAACGGGAGCCTTCTGGAAGGTTCTTACATGGGAAAGGGTGATTGCAAAATAAACCATTGAAACCATGGAGAAAACGGAAACGAAGAAATCAAAGATGTAGCACAGCGCAAGCACCTTGATGTGAGCCACCGACGGCAGGCCGAGCATTGCAAGGGCGATATCGGCAAGCTGAACCTTTTCGTTGCCCTCGGCAAGGGCGGCAATGTAGCCGAGCACCGCAAGGGTGACCGCAAAGCTTACGAACATCCAGCCGCCGTAAACAATCATTTTGGAGCCTAAAAGCTGATTGCTCGAAACCGGGAGCGAAAAGCTCAGATAGCCCTGCTGTGAAAACAGCGCCTTGTTGAAATCGTAAACAACAAAAAACAGCGTTACGAAAATGAGAAGAAGCGGGATGAAGGCGGTTGCAACCGCCGCAACGGCGTAAAGCTTGTCAATGCTGAATTTTTTGCCGATAAAGAAGAGCGCAAGCGCGATGACCTCGGCAATATAAAAAAGGCTGATAACGCGGGAGCTGGCAAGAAAATCATTCTTTAACAGCATGAGCATTTTGTTTTTGGGTTTAGAACTGCCAGTCACTGCTGAACACCTCCTTGAAAATTGAGTTGATTGTTTTGCCGTTTGCGGTAAGGTTGGCGGTGGTATCCTGCATAAGCAGCTTGCCGTGGCCTATCATTACTATTGAATCAAGAACGCCCTCAATGTCGTGAATAAGGTGGGTGGACATCATAAGGGTGGAACCCTCGGGGCGGTTTTTGATTATGGTGTCAAGAATAAAATCGCGCGCCGCCGGGTCAACGCCGCCCATGGGCTCGTCAAGAATGTAGATATCCGCATTGCGGCACATAACAAGCAGAAGCTGAAGCTTTTCCTGCTGACCTTTGGACATGGTTTTTGCCTTTTGCTTGTGGGGGAGCTGGAAAAGGTCAAGCATGCTCATAGCCTTTGCCTTGTCAAAATCATCATAGAAATCGGCAATGTAGTTTACCGCGTCGTCGGCGGTCATATAGCTTGCAAGATAGGTTTTCTCCGGCAGATAGGCAACCTTTGCCTTGGTAACGATTCCGGGGCGGTCGCCGTCAATGAGCACTTCGCCGCTGTAATCGTTGATAAGGCCGGTAAGAATTTTGATAAGCGATGTTTTGCCGCTGCCGTTGGGGCCGAGCAGACCTATTATCTGCCCCCTTGCAAGCTCAAAGGAAACATCGTTAAGAACCTTGTAGCTGCCGTAGGATTTGGACAGATTCTTTACAGAAATTATATTATCCATTTTTACCTCCGTTGATTTTCTCGGACACTATTCCATAATGAAAGTATTATATCACCTGCAAATATAAATTTAAAGTAAATTTTTCACTTTTTTAAGAAATTTATATTAATATTATGTAAATAAAAGGGCAAAAAACAACCGCCTGCCCGGCAATGTGCGGGGCAGGCGGCGAAAAACACGGTTTTTAATTGAGCTTGATTGTTATATCGCAGGCCGGGAAGCAGCAGCAGGGGTGAATGTAGCCCAGCGCCGCATCGGCAAGCCTTCTGAAATCGGCGCCGTCGGGGATGAACACCTCGCCGCTTACAAGCTTGCTGCGGCAGAATCCGCATTCGCCGCTGCGGCAGCGCACGGGCACGGTGACACCGGCTTTTTCAAGGGCAACAAGCACGGTTTCGGCAGAGGAGCATTTGTACTCGGCGCTTTCACCGCGGTTGATAACCGTCATTTTATATTCGGCGGCTTCGATTCCCGCTTTTGCCGGGGCATTCTTTGAAACGCCCTGCATTTCAAAGCGCACAAACTTGCGCCTTAAGCCGAGCTTTCCGATTTCACCGTGCAGGAAGTTATACATAGCCTCCGGGCCGCAGGCGAAAATGCTGAAATCCGAATCGGCGGGGGCATATTTCTTAATGAGCTCCGCGCTTATAAAGCCCTGCTCAAAGCCCTTTGCCTTGCTGTCGCTGAGCACATAAACCACCTTGACTTTATCGGTCGAAGCGGCGATTTCATCAAGCTCCTCTTTGAAAAAGAGCTCCTTTTTGTTCCTTGCACCGTAAAGAAGGGTAAGGTTAAAATCCTCGGTGCCGTCGGCAATGGCCTTTGCAAAGGAGAGGAACGGAGTGATTCCGCTGCCGCCCGCCGCGCCGACAACCGTTTTTGCGTCGCGGAGCGGTTCATAAACAAAGGTGCCCTCGGGGGAGTAGGCGTCAACCTCGTCCTCCGCTTTCCAGTTGTCAAGAATATAGCCGGAAACAAAGCCGTCGGCAACCCTTTTGACCGCTATCTGATATTCGCCGCAAAGCGCTGCTTTGGGTGAGGAGGCAATCGAATATGCCCTTGTAACAACCGCCGCGCCGATTTTAATGCGGAATGAGAGATACTGACCTGCTCTGAAATAAGCAGCCTCACCGCTTTCCGGGGCAAAGGTGTAGCGCTTGAAATCGGGGCTGAGCTCTTCAATCTTTGTGATTTTAAGCTTCATGCAGCCGGGGTGAAGGGCCGCCGCCACCTTGTTGGCGTTGAAGGTTGAGGGGTGAGGTGCGGTTTTTTCGCCCGCTTTTGCAACATCCGCAAGGCGTGAGGGCAAAAGCAGAACCGTGTTTGTGAAATCACGAACCTTTGATTTTAAAGGAGAGGTCTTTATCTTCATTTGCTCTGCGCCTCCTTATTGATTGCTTTTATTACATTCACCGCCGCCTCATAGCCGGTGGAGTAAGAGGGATTGTAGCCGAGTGAGCGGGTGCCGTAGCCGCCGCCGTAGTAAAGGTGCTCAATTCCGCCGCCTATGGCATCGGTCATTATTCTTTGCACTATGCCGTAGCTGCCCGTGTTGGCAAAGCCGTAAATGGTGCCGTTGGGGGCATCAAGGTAGCGGGCATAGGTCATGGGGGCGGCAATTTCGATTTCCTCAATATGGTCACGGATTGAGGTGCCGGTTGCCTTTTCAAAATTCTCTATCATCTTGTCGGCATATTCGCGCTTTGCCTTGAAATAATCCTCGGGTTTTACCTCGCTCCATGCGTCTTCGCCGGTGAAAATGGAGGTGATATAAAGAATTGTTGTTCCCTCGGGTGAACAGCCGGGCACGCCGTTGTTAAGGCACACCGCCGCCTGCATATTGTTGGTTTTGCGGCGCTTTGTAAGCTCCACCTGCAATGCCGAATCGGCGGTATCATAGATGAAGTAGCTGTGGTTCTTTATGCCGAGCTCCTCGGGGGAGGCATCAAGGCCTAAGAAGAGCGAAAAGCCCTTGGGGGCAAGCTCAAGGGAGTTGAGCTTTTTCTTGTTGAATTTGGGAACAAATTCGGGGTCGATAAGCTTGGTGTACATATTGTAAGGGGAGGCGTTGCTGACAACAAAGTCACACTCCACCGTTTCGCCCGTTTCAAGGGTAACACCGCAGGCGCGGTTGTTGCGAACGATGATTTTATTGACCTTTGTGTTCATCCACGCCTCGCCGCCGAGCTCCTCAAAGCGGTCAAGCAGAATGCTTGAAATGGCGTGACTGCGCTTTTTGGGGATAACCGGGCCGTCAACAACATAGGAGTTGAACATGGTGAAATAGTGGGTGAAGCTGAGCTTGTCAAGCCCTGTGCCGAGGTAGAGCCAGTAGCCGCCGAAGCAGTCGCGCACGGGCTGAGGAATCTCCAGAGCGTCAAACACATCGTTAACGCTGTAAGAGGCGGTGTTTATGAAATTGCCGTATTTGCCGAGCATATCCTTGATTATATCGGTTGAAAAATCCTTGATATTTCCGAGGTAATCAAGAGCTTCGGTGATTTCGTCGTTGAGGGCAAAGATTTTTTCGCTGTATTTGCGAGAGCCGGGGCAGTATTCCTCCACCTTGTCAATAAAGGCTTCTCTGCCTATGGGCAGGGTGTAATCAATGTTTTTTTCGTCGTTGAGGGTTATCATCCTGAACGCTTCGTTAAGGGGAACCCACTCCATTTTTTCCGAAACGCCGAACTCGTCAAAGATATCCTTTGCCGTGCCCTTGCCTGTGAACGGGCCCACGCCGCACAGCTCGTGAAGCGATGCCTCAAATTCAAATCTGCCGCGCACAAAGCTTGTGGCGCTGCCGCCGGGGAGGTTGTGCTTTTCCACAAGCAGGGTCTTTTTGCCCTCAAGGGCAAGCTTTGTTGCCGCAATCAGGCCGCCGTTGCCTGCGCCGATAACCACGGCATCATATTTTTTACTCATACGGTTTTCTCCTTTGTTACAGTCTTTTCAAAGAGATTAAAAATCGGTGGGGTCAATGTAATAATGGCCGAATGTTCCGTGGCCGTCGGAATCTATGGTGAGGGTGGAGCCGCCGTTTTTGGCGGGATTCCAGTAGCAGCCGGGGCCGCATTTAAGGGAATAGGAAAGGCGAACACCCTCATACATAATTGAAAAATCGTTCACATGGTCGTGGCCGGCAATCATATTCTTTGTGCTGCCGAGCTCTTTGACAAGGGCAAAAAAGCCGCTGTCATAATCGGGGGAGCAGATGCCCTCCTCCTTGCCGCCGAAGCTGTCGGCGTAATCGGGGTTTTTGAATGTGCCGCTTGCTTCATCATACTGTGCGGCAGCCCACGCGTCGCGGTATTGAATGCAGGGGATGTGGAAGAAGATTGAGCTTTCAACGGTTTCGCCTGCAAGGGCGTTTGTGCCCTTTACTGCCCATTCGTACCACTTAAGCTGATTATCCCACAGGTGGTCGTAACCGCCGCAGGGGAGAGAGGTGCTTGTGTGGGTGTCGAGCATATAAATCGAGTGGATGATTTTTCCGTTTTCTTTAATGTTGATTACATAGTTGCCTATGCCCATACCGTCGGGGCCGTATTTGAAAAGGCAGTTTTCAGTGTTTGCAAACTGAAGGGCGCACCAGTTTTCCTCTTTCCAGTCGCCGTTTTCGCCGTCGTGGTTGCCCATAACGGGTGCCCAGGGAATGCCGTAGGAATCAATAACCTGAACAAATCTGATATAGCCCATCTGGCTCCACGAATTGTCGCCGGTGAGGGTGATAAGGTCGGGCTTGATGTCCTCAATGGCCTTTTTGATTGTTTTTTCGGCTATTCTGCCGTTTTTGCCGTAGGCTTCAACATTGTTCAGCTGAATATCGGCAAAGTTGAGCACAACAAAATCCTTGCCGGGCTGTTTTTCAAGGGTTACTGCGTAATCCTCGGTGTAAACCTGATTCTCTGACCACTTTTCGTAAAAATCGTGATAGTCGTTGGAGTTCTTTGCCGCCAGATACGGGCTGATTATCTGGGTGAGCGAAAGCAGAAATGCGATAACAAGCTTGATGATTGCCATAAAAGTACCTCCACAATGTGTATTGTTTTTATTATACCACGCTTTTTTGCCTTAGTAAACAGCAACAAGAAAAACGGAGAATTAAAGGCTGAATTCTCCGTTTAAAACTCTTTCAATGCCCTCGGCAACGCCTCCGTCGGCGGCGGGCCGGGTAACAAAGGTACACATCCGCTTTATTTCTTCGGCACCGTCGCCCATGGCGGCGGAAATTCCGCAAAAGCGGAGCATATCGGCATCATTCAGGCTGTCGCCCATGCCCACGCACCGTTCAACCGGGATTCCCGTTTCTTTGAGCACGGCGGCTATGCCCGTGCTTTTGCTGAAGCCTCTGATTGCAAATTCGGAATAATCCGGGTGCTGAAAAAACATAAACCGCTCACCGAGATATTTTTGCATTTCCGGCGGCAGAACGTGAGGAATGTAGGCCTTTGCCACCTTTTCATCGGCAAAGCGTTCAAGATAATCCGCCGAATCCTCAACTGTCAGGGAGCCGTCTGCCGGGTAAAACGGATTAATAATGATTCTTGTTTCGCCCTCCAGCTTTATGCCGAGGCCCTTTTCATTAAAAAGGTCAAGAATTTCACCCACGGTCTTTTGAGGGATGACTTCGCTGACTATGCTTTTTTCACCGATTGAAACGCTGCACCCGATTGAGGTTATGAAGCCGTCAACGCCGAGCGAGGCAATCTCCGGCGGAATAATGGCAAGGGAGCGGGCGGTGTTGATGAAAACAAGGTGCCCCTTTTCCCTTGCCGCCGCAATCGCGCGGCGGTTCTTTTCGCAAACGGTGCCGCCCGTGTAAACGGTGCCGTCAATATCAAGAAAAAATGCGTATCTTTCCATTCTTGTTTAACCCTGAGTGAATATTCCGGGGGCAAGCAGGGCGGCGGTTTTCAACAGCGCCACCTGAGTTTTGCCGTCGGTTATTCTGCCGGCAAGCACATCGGCAACAAGCTCCTTAAGCGGAACATAGCTGACATTGAGAAATTCATCCTCGTCAAGCTCCCTTTCGCCCTGTGACAGACCCTGAGCCAGATAAACGGTTATTTTTTCATCTGTGTAGGCGGGTGAGGGGTAATAAAGCCCCATGTCGGTCCATTTTTCGGCGATTATTCCGGTTTCCTCGCGCAGCTCCCTTTTGGCGGCTTCAAGGCGGTCTTCGTCAAAGCTGTCAAGCTTGCCGGCGGGTATCTCGGTCAGAACATCGTTAACGGGGTAGCGGAACTGCCTTTCCACCGCAACCTTTAAATCGTCCGTTACGGGCACCACGCAAACGGCGCCGATGTGGCGGATACATTCGCGAACGGAGTTTGCGCCGTTGGGCAGAAGCACATCATCCTTTTCGATATGAAGAATCACGCCGTCATAGACCTTTTCGCTGCCGAGTTTTGCTTCAAAAAGCTCATTTTTTTCTTTTTCAGTCATTTTTTTCAACTCCGGAAAGATATTTTTTTCTGAATTTGCCGTAGGTGATAAGAGAAATAAGCGCAACGAAGAAATCCGCCGTTATCTGAGCCCATACGATTCCGTACATTCCGAAAAGCTTTTCAAGCAGGAAAAGCATGGGGATGTTGAACACCGCCCAGCGAAGAACGGCAAGAAAAAGCGATTTGTTGCCCTTGCCCATGGATTGGAACGAGTGAACGACATGGAAGCAGAGGAACATAAACGGCGTTGCAAGTGCCCTTATTCTTAAAAAGTTGGTGCCGATTGCAACCGTTTCGGCGTCATTGATGAAAACATTCATAATGGTGCCGGCAAAAACCTCATAGATAATGATGCTGAATATTGCTATTGCAATACCCGCAAGGCGGGAAAAGCTGATTGTTTTTTTCATCCTCGGGTAGTTGCCTGCCGAGTAGTTATAGGCGGCAAGCGGAGTCATGCCCTGGCACAGCCCGACCCCGATGTTAAGCGGCAGCCGTTCCGCCTTTAATACAATTCCCACCGCCGCAAGGGCAACATCGCCGTAGCCGGTGGCAAGCTTGTCAATAATAACATAATCAAGGTCAAACAGCAGGGTGGAGATTGCAGAGGGTATGCCCACCGAGAAAATTTCGCCGATTTCCTTTTTGCCGGGGAGCCCGGTTTTCGGTGAAAATGTGAGCACCGATTCTTTTCTCATACGGAAAAGCACAACAAAGAAATAACAGCACACGATAACATTCGAGAGCATTGTGGCGATTCCCGCGCCGAGAATCTCTTTGCCGTCGGGCAGGATAACGAACATAAACAGCGGGTCAAGCAGAATGTTGAGTATTCCGCCCATGGAAACGCCGAACCCCGCCTTTGAGGCACAGCCCACGCTTCGCAGCAGGTTTGACATTGTCATTGAAAGCACGGTGGGAACCCCGCCGATTACTATAACGCAAAGGGCATACTGCCTTGCAAATTCAAAGGTGCCGCCGCTTGCGCCGAGGATTTTAAGCAGGGGGTTCATAAACGCCGCCGCCCCCGCCGAAAACACGGCGGCAACAATGAGCGTAAACAAAAAGCAGAATGACGAAACCTTTTTTGCCTCATCACGGCGGTAAACGCCGAGCAGGCGGGAGATAAGCGACCCGCCGCCGACACCGGCAATGCTTGCAATGGAAATGGTTATGTTAAAAACGGGCAGAATCAGAGCCGCGCCCGCAACCATAAGCGGGTTGTTTGTGCGCCCGATGTAAAAGGTATCGGCCATATTGTAAATAAGGATTATGAGCTGGCCGACTATTGTGGGCAGGGCAAGGGTGAAAAGCGCGTTGGGCACGGGCTTTTCTTCAAAAAGAATTTTGTTTTTTTCTTCTGTTTTCATTTATTATTCTTTCGTTTGGTTTTCAATTTCGGGGGAAATACGGAAAGCGGAAATATCCGAGCTGAATTGTTCATAGGACATTTCGCCGTTCATATCCCAATCAAGCATTTTTGCACAGCTTGCCCACATACGGTCAACAAGTGAGTAGCTGTCGGTTCTGTTAAAAATATTATCTTCGCTGTCAAGCGCGGCAAAATCGCCCCAGATAAGGAAATATGCGCCGCCTGCATTCTCCTCGGTGCAGCCCGGGAAAACTGAGGGGTTCCACCCGCTTTTGCCGAAGCAGTCTTCATCCTTGCAGCCGGAAAATATTCTTTCGGCAGTTGAATGGCCGAAGCTCCAGGTGGTGTTGTTTTCGTCCCTTGCGTCAACGCCGTTTTTGTCGGTTCTGAGTGCATAGTAGCAAAAATTCTCGTTGCAGTTATACACCGTTCTCCCGCCTTCAACAAGCTTTGAAGCGTTTGTGCCGCCCTTGCTCCAGCAGCAGATTTCAAGCTCCGGGTCAAGGATAACGGAGGAGCCGCCGAAAAGGCTGTCGTTAAACGCTCTTACACGGTAGCCCTTTTCCTTGAGCAGGGCGCACAGCGAATTGATATAAATAATGAAGGCATCGTTCTGAGTTTTGCCGCCGTTTTGCTTTGCATATTCCGCCCAGGCGGGGTCATCAACGGTAACCTCGTCGGCGCAGATGTTGAATTTTTCACAGCCGAGAACCCTGAAAAATTCGGCGTAGGCGTCAACCAGCGCAAAGCTCAGTTCGCAGGCAATTTCAGAGGAAACATCCACCGCCTGCCCCTTTGAACCGTCGGCGGCAAGCTTCTTTATTGCCGTGGTGAAATTTCTGCCCCTGCGGTTAAAGCTCAGACCGCCCGAGTTTTCGCGCGCCGTGCAGCGTTCAAGCAGGTTGGTGCTGTGGCCGGGCAAATCAACGGCGGGGATTATCTCGATTCGGTGGCTTTCGGCAAATTCAACTATCTCTTCAATATCCTCACGGCAGATGTATTTTTCGGTATCCTCGGCGTATTCCGTGTTCCACGAAACCTTTGTGCCGCCGCAGATGAATGAAAAATCGTTGCCGTTTACATCGCGGATTTTATCGCCGTTTCTGCTTTCCCATATGTTAAAGCGGATTCCCTGCTCTTCGGTCAGGTGAAGCTCCAGCGCATTAAAGCCCATCCACGACATTTCGCTTATAAGCTTTTTTATCCATTCGGGGCTCCAGCACTTGCGGGCGCAGTCGAGCATAAGGGTTCTTTCCTTTGTTTCGGGGCAGGCGGAAAACCTGCGCGGCGAAAGAAAGTCGTCGCCCTCGGCGATTATTCCCTTAAGCACCGCCTGCAGGCCGTAAAGTACGGCGCGGCAGCTCTGCTTTTCATCAAAAAAGCCGCTGTCGGTGCAGGGGGTGTATTTTATTCTTATGTTCTTTTCGCTGATAACCGCTTCATATTCCTCGTTTTTTAATCCGCGCGCTTCCTCGATTACTATGTCACCGGGGCGGATTCCGTTGTCGTTGCCGCAGGCGACAACAAGCTCAATACCGCAGGCTGAAAACAGCGTTTTGCCGAGCTCAACAACAGCCGAAACGCTTTTTCCCGGTGCATCGGAGCTTAAAACATAAAGCCTGCCGAGCGTTTTTGTGCTGAGCACAAACGGTGTTGTCGGAGCCTCGGTAACGGGCGCGGCGGTGGTTTTCGGGGTGAAAACCGGCTTTGCCGAGCAGGAGCAGAGAAGCACCGCAAGGCAGAGAATGAGAGCGGTAATTCTTAATGCCTTTTTCATTGGTTTTTCACCTTTTCAAAAATGGCGGTGCGAAGCCTTACAAGCTCCGCATTAAGGGCATAGTAGCCCGCCGAATCAAGCTCCTCGGGGGTAAGGGGCGATATTTCGCGCGGAATATCGTAACGGGCGCGAAAATCAATAATCAGCTCTTTTGCAAGCTTTCTGTCAAAGCCCTGACCCCTGCGGTAAAGGATGGTTAAATGGTCTATGTTGTCAATATCAAGAAGAACCTCACTTAATATCATATCACTCACAGCTTTCTGATAAAGTAGCGTATGCCGCCCTCCATATAATCGGGGTCGCGCATACATTCGGGGCCCATAATATCCCACAGGCGAACCATATTGGTGTGAATTTCGCCGTTTTCATAAAGGTCAATAACTCTGCCGCCGCGCATATCATCGTGGGCAGACATATTGTAACCGAGCGCGGCGGAGGCGGCAAGGGTAACGCCGCAGTATTTGCCCTCAATATCGCAATGGTGCTCGTGGCCGAAGAACCAGCCCTTGACATCGCCCCTTTGAAGCGAGGCAAGAAAAATGCCGGAGTTTATTTCGGTGCAGCCCACGGTGGCGCGTTTAAAGCCGCGCGCTCCCGTTTCCTCCGGGTTGTGAAGAATCTGAAGGTATTCCGGCACGGGGATGTGCATAAACATAACCGCGGGTATCTTTTTGCCCGCCTCTTTTTCCCGCCTTAAGGATTCGTTATAATACCAGCTCACCTGGTCAAACAGCGGGCCGCCGCCGTTTTCGCCCTCATTGAAATGGTCGGGCAGAATAATGCGTGAGCGGCGGTCAATGCCGAATTTTTCGTAGTAGTCATCAACCTCGTGGTTGGAATCAAGGCAGAATATGTTGAATGCGGGGGAATCGTCTTTTGAGGACAGCACGCTTAAACAGTAGTTGCCGCACCCGGTCAGCTCCTCCGGCCCCTTTTCGGCCATACAGCCTGGCAGGGTGTTGTACATATCGGTTTCGTCCTCAAGGTTCAGACCTGTTTCACGGTCGTGATTGCCGAAAACCGCCGCCCACGGCAGGCTTCTTTTAAGCACGGGGGCCATTATTTTTGCCATATATTCGGCGGCCTCCTCCGGCGTTTGACGCTCAACGCACTGGTCGCCGCCGAGCATAACAAAATCCGGATTCGTTTCTTTCAGCAAAGCTTCCATTCCGGCGGTGAGCTTCGGGTTAAAATCCTTTCCGCAATGGAAATCCGTAATGTGCAGAATACGGAATCTGCCGTTTTCGTTAAATCGTAAAGGCTCCATTTTGTTTCCTCCGTTACATTATCGAATAAAACCAGCTTCCCATTCCCGCCGCAACGGATAAAAGAAGCAGCAGTAAAAGCTGTTTTTTGGGCTTGCTGAAAAAGAGCCCCGCCGTTTCTCTTAAAAAGGCATTCGGCCAGAAATACCATTTTGTTCTGCTGCCGATGCCCTCGGCTTTTATCCCTGCCTCGGAGGCGATTATTCCGCTGCGGAACACATGGTAATTCGTGGTTGAGAACACAAGCTTTGCATCTTTTTCTCTTTCGTCGATTATCGCTTTACTGAATTTCATATTTTCTTTTGTTGTTGCCGAGCGGGTTTCGGGGATTATTCTGCTTTCGGGGATTCCCTGCTCAACAAGATAGTTTTTGATTGCCTCGGCCTCGGGCATTATTTCATCGCTGCCTTTGCCGCCGGAGGGGATAAAATAAGCCTCTTTTCCGGCTTTTTCAAGCTGCTTTTTGTAAAATGCAATCGCTCTGTCGGCTCTGCCGCGCACAAGGGGAAAAAGAGTGCCGTCTTTTCTGATTCTGCACCCGAGGATGATAATATAGTCCTTATCGTATCCGGGCTCATACCGTGCAACATATATTCCGCAAAAAATAGTTGCCACAAGCATAACCTCAAAGAACACATAAAGCGCCGACACAACCGCCTGAATAATCGGCACGGCGGCGAAATCATAATTGCGGTTAATGTAAAACAGCGCAATGATTGCAAGAATCCCGAGCCCCATAATAAAGCTTGCGGCAATGCCGAGCGCGTTTGCGGGCCTTGCGCCCTCTTTCATTATCAGGCGCAGGTTGCTCACCGTTACCGACACGGTGAAAATAACCGTGAACGGGAAGGAGGCAAGAATCACCGCGGCAAGCAGATTCTGGTTGACGGTGAAAATGATATCGGAGTAGGCGGCGTGGAATCTGGCAAAGGAATAAACCGCCGAGCTGACCCATACGCACAGAAGCAGCGCAAGAAACAGCGACACGGCAAGGAAGAAAATGCTGTTGTAGGAATAGCGGTCCGTTTTAAGGGTGTGAACAAAAAGGAAAACGTAATAAACCAACAGCAGCAGAGCTATTACGGAAAATACAATATAAAAATCGCGGTACATATTGTTAAGGATTATTCCGCCGAAGGAAACACGGATTGAATCAAGAGCCGCCTGCTTTCTTGCGCCGCCGTTTAAGATGGCGCGAACAATAACGGGCTCGGTGCCCCGTGCCGTTGATTTGAAATGAGCCTTTATGTGGTCGTCATAAACCTTTATTCCGGTAAGCTCAACCAGCTCACTTTTGCTTTCCTTGTATTTGTCGCCGAAAAGCACCTCGGCACTCTCATATTTATCCGAAGCGGTAAAATTAACGCAAACCGAATATCTGCGCCCGAACGCCGCAAGAAAAACCGCATAAGATAAAAACACAAAAAGCACCGCAAGTACAACGCAGAGAGCCCTTTTGGTTAACAGTAATTTTTTCATATGAACCCCTTAAAAAAATTATTTTTAACTATATCACTTCATTATATCACTTTTGCGCCTTTTAACAATACGGGCACGCAATTATTTTTTGTAATCTGTCCGGTTTTTGTTTATTTTTATATTTCAGCATTTACAAGCCCCTGCTTTTGTGCTAATAATATATAAAAAAGGAAGATTCCCGCCGCGGGCGGCCATATGATTTTAATAACGAGGGGTAAAATATGGCAAAATATCTTATTATAAATGCAGACGATTACGGAATGTGCAAATCGGCAAACGATGCCGTTGAGGAGCTTTTCAGAAACGGCAGGCTCAAATCCTCAACCATAATGATGCCCTGCCCGGCGGCGGAGGATGCCGTGCGCTTTTCGATTGAAAATCCGCAGTATGCGATAGGCGTTCACTTAACAATGACAAGTGAGTGGAAAACCTACCGCTGGAAGCCGTTGAGCGGCGGAAAAACCCTTGTTGATGAAGAGGGCTTTATGTGGCACAACAGCAAGCAGGTGGGCAAAAACGCAAGCCTTGCGGAGCTTGAAGCGGAGATAAAGGCACAGGTCAACAGAGCTCACGAGCTCGGAATGAAGCCCTCTCACCTCGATAACCATAAGGGCTCGCTCTACGGCCATTTCACCTTAAGATTTGAGCTGCTTAAAATGACGCTTCGTGTTTGCGGCGAATACGGCTACGCTTTTCGTATGTTTACCGATACCGATAAGCGCATAGCCCCCGGTGATGCACCTTACCCGGTTTTCAGCCTGATTAAATTTATCTCACGCCACTGGGGCAAAAAATACAAGGTGATTATGCCGGATTATATGCTTTTCCCCGATTGGGGCAAGATGAACAAAAAGATTTATTTTGAGAATCCCGACGGCACCAACGGGTTAAGCTATTCAAAATACCGTGAAGAGATTCTTAAAATATGGACCGATATTCCCGACGGGGTAACGGAAACCTTCCTTCACCCCGCGCTTGAAACGGATGAGCTCAAATCCATAACCGGAGCGTGGTACCAGAGGGTTATGGAATATAAAATAATGAGTGACCCCGAAACTGAACGCTATTTAAATGAGCACGGCGTGCAGCTTATCAGCTACCGCGAGCTGATTGAAATGAAAAGCAAATAATAATTGAAAATGAAAAAGCAGATTCAGACTTCATTGCCTGAATCTGCTTTTTTGTCGTTTGCTTATTCCTCTTCAGTTACCGAGGTAATGTTTTCCGCCACGGCTACACGCCTTGCGTTAAGCTCGGCATACATCCTGTCGCGGGTGTCCTTGTCGATTCTGTAACCGAGCATGGGCAGCACGCTGAGCACGGCGAGAATTGCGGGGAAAAGGGTGGACATGGCAAAAATCCATTTCTGAGCCTTTACGGGCTGAGGCCTCTTTTCGGTGTAGGCAAGCTGGTCGTAGCCTATCCACTTTTTAATCATCGGGTTGAGAATGGCGTTAAGGCGGGTGGGCACCTTGCAAAGAATGGTGCTTGCAACCGAAAGGGTGGCTTCGTTGCGCTTGCCTATCTTCCACTCAATGTAGTCATTACATTCGTTGCGGATTTCATCGCGTGAAATGTTCTGAACGCCCGAGAATGCGGCATAGATGCACTCCCACACGGCGGTGACGGGCATCATGGGCACTCTCTTGGTGAAGAAAGCGTTGCCGCTCTTATCCTTAATCAGCAAGCCGTAAAAGAAAATCGGCACATAGCAGGCCTTCGGAACGGCCTGGCTGACCATAAACAGCGATTTGGTGGAATATTTTGCCGAAAGGGAGTTGTACTTTGAATAACCGAAGGGCTGGAAAGCAACCGAGGGAATACCGGCGATGGTTTCGAAGGTTGTCATAAACAGAACCCAGCGGTAGTAGTTGTTGGTGGAAATTCCGGTTCCGAAAGAGCCGAGAGCGTTGGAAATCATATACATAAGCAGGGGCTTGTTGGTGAAAACAACCTTAAGGCTTTCAAGAATCTTCGGTGCCTCAATGCTCTGGTGAACCCTCTCTTTTGCAATGGTACCGTACCATGTGGTGATAAGGCCGGCGATGATAACGGTGAAGGGCCCTAAGAAAGTGAGCGCGCCGCTTATCATATCCGCCGTTGATTTCTGAGCCGTGGGCTTGATGATATCGTTGGTGATAAAGTCAAGCATAAACTCAACAATGGTGTTGGGCAGGCCTGCATAGAAAAGGTTGCAGTATTTGGTGATTGCCAGCAGACGGCGGCGGTCGGAGGGGTAGGGCGTTATGGTTGAAAGGTAGCCGGTTGTTGCAACGGTTTTGAAGTTTGTGAAGGCTTCCATTACCATTTCAAGCACAACATAGGCTACGAATTTGGGCAGATAGTTTAAATCTGCCACATGGGCGTCGGAGAAAAGCACGGGCAGCAGCCAGTAAATGCCCGCCACTATTGCAAAGGGAAGACCGGCAAGGAAGATGTAGGGCACGAATTTGCCCCAGCGGGTGCGGGTTTTTTCAACAATGCCGCCGATGATTATATCATCAACAACATCCCACACGCCTGCAATGGCGTTGTAAATGCTCTGCTTGCCAAGGTCGATTTTAAGAATACTGTCAACAAAAAGCTCCTTCTGGCTGTCGATATTGAAGCCGGAGCTGCCGTCGAAGAGCATATAACCGATTGTTTCCTTGCGGGAAACTACTCTTCGGTCAACGCGGACCATTTTTTCAAGCTGGCGGGAGACTTCTTCATCCGTCCCGTTCTGTGCGATTTCAAGAGCTTTGTCTTTTTCGAGTACGGCCATTATCTCTCGCCTCCTTCCTCATCCTCGGGCGCAAGCTTTTCATCAAGCTCGGCAAGCGCCACAAGCATTTTGCGGTTAAGCTCGCTTTGCGAAATGCCCTGAGCCTTAAGCGCAAAATATTCATCACTCGGCAGGCCGCCGATTAAACATTCGGTGTGCTTGACGGGAATTCCCTTTTTGATAAGGAATATGTTCCACGCAAAAAGGAAGAGCATAAGAGCAATGTAAAGATAAGCGCCGACACCGAGGGTGCCGTTTGAGCCGGCGGCAAAAACAACCGCGCTGCCCGCTGCAAGAAGCACCATAAGCAGATAGGTGATTATCACCCTCACCTTGCCGTGCTTTCCGAGTGACATGATTATGAGTACAAGGCTCACGATAATGAGCACCGCGGAAAGAAGAAGCAGGGTTATTGAAAGATTAAGGCTGCTGTTGAGCGCACCGCCGAGCACATTGCCTATGCCCTCGGCTGAAATATAATCATAGAGCTTTAACACATTAATATTTCCGCCGCCGTTGACCCCTTTGCAAAGGGGAAGAAACAGCGCGCCCACGGGAAGAAGTGAGAAAATGATTCTCATAACCGCAAATTTACTGCCGGCATAAGCGGCCTTTGCGCGGTCTATCCTCGGCTGAAAGCGGGCGTGCTCCGCCTCCGCCTTTTCGGATTCCTCCAAAAGATTTTTGTTGGAGTTGTAATAGTTCAGATTAACTCCGCAGCCGGGGCACTCCGGGCGCCAGTCGATTAACCGGAGCTTCCTGCCGCAGTTGGGACATTTTGCCAAGATAAAGCCCCTCCTTTATTTCCTCATTGCCGCAAGGTCGCGGTAGTTGATAAGCTTGATTCCGTTTGCTTCAATGTGCTGCCTGGTGGCGGGGTCGCTGAGAAGCTTGTACTCCCACACTCTGCGGTGCCAGCTGCCGGTTATGCTCTTTAACTCGTCGGTTTCGGCGGCGGGGTGCATATAGGTTTCGGTTACGCCGTTGGGGAATGACTTGTAAAGCTCGTAGATGTACTCTTTGAAATGCTCATAGGTGGGCAGATCCTTGCCGTCCCACTCGTTGGGGATAAGGTAATCGGGCAGGGCAACTCCCTTTGCATCGGCATAGCCGATAACCTGAGAGTAAGCGCCGGTGAGCATATCGGTGTCTATCTTGATTTCAAGCGTGGTGTTATCCGCCTGCTCTGCGGGCAGATATCTGGGAAGGCGGAAGGGCAGGCCGTAATCGGCGCAGACATCAAGGGTTCTGAGAAGCAGCTCAAAGCGGCCGGTTTCGATGCCGTAAACGGAGCCCATGTGGTTGTCGAGATGTGAGGGGGTGAGTCCGAATTTTTTGGAAAGCTCAACCTGAGCGCGCAGTTCGGCTTCAAGCTCGTCAATATCGGCGTTCTTTTCAACCTGAACGCTCTCGTGCCACATAAAGCCCTCTTCATCGCGCAGGGTGGCGGTGCTGCCCGTGTTTACGGGAGCCCAGCGGTAATCGCCCCATTCGCTTGTGAGGGTAAGGTGGGTGCCGATTGCAAACTGAGGGTTATTTTTTGCAAAGCGGCAGGCCGATTTTGCCCAGGCACAGGGGGTCATAACGGTTGATGAGGTGAGGGCGCTCTTTTCATTTTTGAAAAGGTCGGTAACAGCGGCAACCGACGCGGCGCACATCCCGAAATCATCGGCGTTGATAATGAGATATCTGTCTGACATAATTAATCCTCCTCAAGAGTTTTCTTTATTATTCTGCAAACCTCCGCAATGGTATCACCTGTGTTGATTCCGCAGGAGTTTGTTTCGTGGTAGTGATTGCGCCCGAAACGGTCGGTTCCGCGGCTGAGATAGGGCTTGCTGTCGCTTAACACAAAATCATTCCTTGCAAGCGCATAGCCCGCCATGTCGTTGGTAACGCCGAAAATCATAATATCGTCGTCACCGAAAATCTCCGAAAGCGGGGTGGGGTTAACCTCGGCACCCTCGCCCGTTGCGGAATCCTCCGCACCGCAGTAGCCGCCCGCCCACACAAGCTCCGGGAACATTTCACCGGGCATGGTGAGCACCTGCTTGCCGTCAAAGGAGAAGTAGGTAATCTCCGAAATAAAGCCGCAGCCGGTTTCGGATTTCGCCGCACATCTGCGGGCGCTGAAAACGCCGAGAGAATTTGCAAGGGATAAAACAATGTTATCAATGGGCATTACAAAATTCTGCGACACTATTGTTATATCCGGCATAATCTGGCGTTCATCTTTGATTTCAAGAGCCTTTTGGCCGAGCTTTGCGCCGCCGACAAGGGTGCGCTCAAATGCGCTTTTTGAAATTTCACCTATATCGGTTGCGCCGATTGCCGAAACGGCATACATAACATTTACTTCTTTGTGCCTGTTTATCTCGCGGCGCATATAGCAGGGATAATCCGCGCTGAGAAGCTTGTTTTTGCCGCCCAGAGTGTTGGGGTGGGCGGGGAAGTTCAGGTACCAGGTTTCCGCGCTGCCGTCATCGGGCACAAAGCGGAAGCGGTTAAAAGCGGCCTTTGAATAATAGGGCTGCCTCCAGCGGTGAAGAAGCTCCGGCGCGTCTATGCTGCCGAAATACATTTTTCCGCTTTTGCGGCTGCGGTAGGCCTGACGGCAGATTCGCCTTAAGGAGCGCATAAGCGTTTCCATAAATGCTTTATCCTTGCCGGATTTGGGAAGCACGCCCCAATAGCCCATGGTGTCGATTCCGGCGTGGGTGTGGGTGCAGCTTAAGGTGATGTGCCTGCACCCGGTTTCCTCACAGAAATCGGCAAGCGATTCGCGTAAGGCTTTAAGCTCATAGCCCGTGATTCCGATAAGGTCACAGCTTAAAAGTATCATTCCCTGACCGTCACCGCAGTCTATCCACATGGCATTTGCGGTCAGCGGGTCAAGAAAGCCGGTGATTCTTTTTGCTATGTTGTACCCGGCCATCCAGTAGGGGTGAGAGGTGAGATTATCCGGGGTTAAGTCGCAGCTTGCAAAGCCGACATTAAAACGGTCGGAATCGGGATTCTTCATTCTGATTTTTTCTGCCGGTGCTATCTGAGGTACGGGAGCGGCTGCACTTTTTTCGGCTTTTTTCATTGCAAAGCCGCGGGCGGCGGAATACGCGGTGTCGGCGAGTTTCATATTACCACTTCTTTCATCTTTTCTCTAAAATATTATTATAACATATACTGAAAGGGCTTTTCAACAACAAAGCGAAACTTAAACAAAAAACAGACCCGCTGTAAAATCAGCAGGTCTGCACAGGGTTTGCTTAATCAGAAGAGGTCGGCAATTTTATCAAGGGGAAGCTTGCCGGCAATATCCTTAACGGTGCCGATAACGGCATCAATGTCAATGTTCTTAATGGCATCAACAACCTTGTTGACAATGTTCCTGAATTCATCGCTCTGAACAAAAGCAACCACAAAATCAACGGCGGCTTTAAGAGCACCCATGTAATCGCCTTCGCTTATGGCGTCCTTCATCTTGTCAAAATCGCTTCTTCTGTCAACATATTTGCACTCTGCCTGGTGAGCGGCAAGAGCAGCCTTGGATGTGAAAATCTCGTGGCAGCACTCGTCGCCGAGCTTGTTGCCGCATTCCATCTCGTGATTGGGAACAAGGAAGGTTGCCGCAAGGTGTGCCTTAAGGTCTGCTTCCTTTCTTTTATGTTTCCTTTTCCGGATTTTAGTTTAATATATCATTAGTAGTATCTGCTGTCAACTTTTTTCTGAATCCGCTTAATAAATATTCCGTCAGGCGGAAAAAAGACAAGTCCGGAAACGGAACAAAAAATAATTTTTGTTTTTTTAAAATTTACTATTGACTATCCGTTCTTTTTGTGATATATTAACTGAGCGTTCTGAGGGGCGGTTATATGCTGGTGTAGCTCAGTTGGTAGAGCAGCTGATTTGTAATCAGCAGGTCGGGGGTTCGAGTCCGTCCACCAGCTCCACAATTTAATATGGGAGAGTTCCCGAGCGGCCAAAGGGGGCAGACTGTAAATCTGTTGCTGATAGCTTCGGTGGTTCGAATCCACCCTCTCCCACCACAACGGAAACAAGTTTTGATACAATGTCAATGCTTGTTTCCGCTTTTTTATG
>JAZUJM010000132.1:0-7485 GCA_045642785.1 Acutalibacteraceae bacterium
AAAGCGAAAAGCTTGCAAAAACACCCGAAAAGAAGACAGCCCCCGCCAAAAAACAGCCTGCTGAAAAAAAGACCCGCTCCAAAAAGGAAACCCCGATAAGAATAGCCTTCCTCGGCGGCCTTAACGAAATCGGCAAAAATATGACTCTTTATGAGTACAACGGCGATATGATAATCGTTGACTGCGGCCTTGCCTTCCCGGAGCAGGATATGTTCGGCGTTGACCTTGTTATTCCCGATTTTACCTATGTTGCAAGGAATGCCGATAAAATAAAAGGCATTATTATCACTCACGGCCATGAGGACCATATCGGCGGCCTTGCCTATCTTTTAAAGACCTGCAACATTCCGGTTTACAGCACAAAGCTCACCCTCGGTCTGATTGAAGGCAAGCTTCGCGAGCACGGAATCCTCGGCAAAACAACTCTTAACGAGGTTAAGCCCGGCGACAAAATCAAGCTCGGTCAGTTTACCGTGGAGCCCATTCATGTTAACCACTCCATTCCCGATGCGCTTGCCCTTGCAATCAGGTGCGAAGAGGGAACCGTTATTCAGACCGGTGATTTTAAAATAGACACCACACCCATTGACGGCGATATGATAGACCTTGCAAGGTTTTCGCAGATTGGCAAAGAGGGCGTTTTGTGTATGCTCTCTGATTCCACCAACGCAGAAAGACCCGGCTTTACCGAAAGCGAAAGAAAGGTCGGCGAATCGTTTGAAACGCTTTTCCGCAAGGCCGGCAACAGAAGAATACTTGTTGCAACCTTTGCTTCAAACATCCACCGTGTTCAGCAGATTATCAATGTTGCCAAGGATTTAAAGCGCAAGGTTGCCCTTTTCGGCAGGAGCCTTGAAAATGTGGTTGAAATAGGCGCTGAGCTCGGCTACCTCAACATTCCCGACAATGTGCTTATCAACAGCGACCTTGTTAACAAATACGCACCCGGAGAGCTTGTTATCATCACCACCGGCAGCCAGGGCGAGCCTATGAGCGCGTTGACGAGAATGGCTTTTTCCGACCACAAAAAGGTTGAAATCTGCCCCAACGACTATGTTATCATTTCGGCAACGCCCATCCCCGGCAATGAAAAAACCGTGGGCAGGGTTGTTAACGAGCTTATGAAGCTCGGCGCCGAGGTGGTTTACGAAAAAATGTATGATGTTCATGTTTCCGGCCACGCCTGTCAGGAGGAGTTAAAGCTCCTTATGAGCATTGTTGACCCGAAGTTCTTCATCCCCGTTCACGGCGAGCAGAAGCATATGAGAAAGCACGCCATGCTTGCCGAAAGCATAGGAATAAACAAGAAAAATATATTTATAGCCGATAACGGAATCGTTATTGAGCTTACAAGCAAAGGAATAAAGCAGTGTGCAACGGTACCCGCCGATAAGGTGTTTGTTGACGGCCTCGGAGTGGGCGATGTGGGCAGCCTTGTAATCCGCGACAGAAAGCACCTTGCCGAAGACGGAATAATAGTCATTTCCGCTGCGATTGATTATGAATCGGGCGAGCTGATAACCGGCCCGGATGTTGTTACAAAGGGCTTTGTTTATGAGAAAAACGCCGAGAGCCTTATTGAAGGTGCAAGGCGCACGGCAGAGGATATGATTTTCTACTGCTGCGATAACAACATTGCCGACCTTAACGCCGTTAAGGCAAAGGTCAGGGATGCGGTGCTTCGCTTTGTTACCGAAAAAACAAAGCGTGCCCCGGTTGTGCTGCCCATGATAATGGAGGTTTAAGAAAAAGATGAACGGTCTGTTTCGCCACAACAGCATATTTGCCGCCTTCGCGGGCGCTGCGGCTATTGTTTTCTCCGTGTTTATCTATTTCAGCGGAGAAAAACAGCTTGCTCTGGCGCAGGCGGGGATGACCCTTGTTTTGCTTGTTGTGTTTGCGGCGGTTCGCCTTGTGTGCAAAAGAAAATATGCAAAGCTTGTTCTTTCCGTTACCGAAAGGCTGAATGTCAAAAACAGAGAAGAGCTTTCGGAATTTCCGCTGCCCTGCATGGTTTGCAACGAAAACGGCGACATTTTGTGGCTCAACCGCAGGTTTGTTGAGAATGTTGCCGGCGGCAGGGCGGTTTATGATTCGGCGGGCGAATATCTTAACGGCATTGATTTGGCGCAGATTTCGCAGGCGGAGGAAACCGCGGTTGCCGTTAACGGCCGCTCTTTTTCGGTGTTCTCAACCGATTTTACCGAGAATAACGAAAAGCGTACCGCACTTTTCTTTGTTGATTTCACATCTCTTCGCAAAACGGAAAAAATGTATGAGGAAAGCCGCCCGTTTGTTATTCTTGTTGAAACCGACAGCGTGGGTAACGCGCGCTATGATTTCCGTGACAGCGAGCGTGCCGAAATCAGAAGCATGATTGAAAAAGAGATTGAGGACTGGACCTCTCAATATTCCTGCCTTTTCAAAAGGATTTCCGGCAGCAGGTATATGATAGTTGCCGAAAAAAGTGATATTGACCTGATGTGTTCATCCAAATTTGCAATTCTCGATAAGGTCCGCGAGCTTAAATATCAGGGCCTGCCGATTTCCGCCACGCTTTCAATAGGCGCTTCCGACGGTGACAGCTTTGAAAAATGCGGCAGGGGCGCGAGAAAGGCGCTTGATATGGCTCTCGGCAGGGGCGGCGACCAGGCCGCCGTTTCGGTTGACGGCAATTACCGCTTTTTCGGCGGCGTTTCAAAAAGCCTTGAAAAGGGCGAAAAGGTTAAAAGCCGCGTTATCAGCGACGAGCTGTTTCAGCGCATATCCGAAAGCAACGAGGTCATTGTTATGGGGCACCGCTTCCCCGACCTTGATGTTATGGGCGCCGCGCTCGGCATCTGCTGTGCGGCAAAGGCGGCGGGGGTTCCCTCCTATATCGCCACCGACTGTGAAAAGAGCCTTGCCTTAAATCTTATCAAAAAAATAATGAACGACCCGGAATATGCGGGCTCAATTATAGATTTTCAGCAGGCGTCTAAGCTGCTTGATAAAAAGACTCTGCTTGTTGTGGTTGATACCCACCTTAAATCCTTTGTTGAATTCCCCGAGCTGCTTCAGAAAGCCTCAACGGTTTTTGTTATTGACCACCACCGCAAGGGGCTTGATTACATAGAAAACGCCGTTGTGTTTCACCTTGACCCCGGAGCCTCCTCTGCCTCCGAAATGGTTACCGAGCTTTTACAGTACGGCGAGGCTCAGCCGAGGCTTTCAAAAACGGTTGCCGAGGCTCTGCTTGCGGGAATTATGCTTGATACAAAGAACTTTGTTCTTCGCTCGGGTGCCAGAACCTTTGAAGCGGCGGCGTTCCTTCGCCGCAACGATGCAAACACCGTAAGCGTTAAAAAGCTGTTTTCCACCTCAATGGAGAATAATAAGCTTCGCAACAAGATTGTGTCCTCGGCAAAAATATATAACGGCTGTGCCGTAACGGTCAGCGATTCCGATTCGCCGGATGTCAGGGTAATAAGTGCTCAGGCGGCGGATGAACTGCTCAACATCACCGGGGTAAAGGCTTCGTTTGTGCTTTATTCAGCCGATTCGGCAATCTCCATTTCGGCAAGGTCGCTGGGCGAAATGAATGTTCAGCTTGTTATGGAGGCGCTCGGCGGCGGCGGTCACCTTACAATGGCGGCCTGCCGGCTGAATGATGATACTTTTGAAAGCGCAGTGTCAAAGCTTGTTGCCGCCATTGATTCGGTTGATGCGGCAAACGGCAATAAAAAAACAGATAATTGAAATTTAGTATACAAGGAGAACTGAAAAATGAAAGTTGTACTTATGCAGGATGTTAAATCACTCGGCAAAAAGGGTGAGCTTGTGAGCGTTTCCGACGGCTATGCAAGGAATTTCCTTTTCCCCCGCAAGCTTGCAAGCGAGGCAAATTCACAGGCTATGAGCGAGCTTAAAAACAGAGAAAACGCCGAAAAACACCGCCTTTCCGTTGAGCTTGATGAGGCAAAAAAGGCAGCAGCTGCAATCAGCGGCAAAACCGTTAAGATAAACGCAAAATCCGGCTCAAACGGCAAGCTCTTCGGCTCGGTAACAACAAAGGATATTGCCGCGGCCATATCGGAGCAGTATAAAATAGAAGTGGACAGGCACAAGATTATTTGTGAAGATATCAAAGTTTGCGGCACCTTTGAGGCGGAGCTTAAATTCCCCCAGGGCGTTTCGGCTAAGATATTCGTGCTTGTTGCAGGCTGAATCGAAAGGAAAGAAAGCTAATGGCTCAGCAGGATTTTATCTCCATTGAAAATATCGAAATGCCGTTCAGCCTTGAGGCGGAGCAGGCGGTGCTCGGAAGTATCCTGACCGACCCTTCCTGCCTTTCCACGGTTTCTGTGTTTTTAAGGAGCGAATATTTCTTTATTCCTCAGCACCAGGCGATTTTCAATGCAATGCTTGCCGCGGATATTAAAGGTACCGTTGATCCGCTTGTTATTCTGGACGAGCTTGTTAAAAACGGCACCTATGAAAACGCGGCGGGCAGGGAATATCTTTTTCAGCTGGCGCAGATGGTGCCCACCACGGCCAATGTGGAAACCTATGTAAAAATAGTTCGTGAGAAATATTACATAAGGGCACTTATCACCGTTTCAAAGGAAACGATAGATGACGCAAGCTCCCAAAAAGAGAGCGCGGATGTTCTGCTTGATTCGGCAGAACAGAAAATTTACGGCATCCGTCAGGGCAGGTCGGTGGATGCCCCTTCAAAGCTCGGCGATATTATAGTCAACGATGTTTTTGAAAACCTCAAAAACCTTACCGGCGAAGACAGAGATAAATTCAAGGGCTTCACCACGGGCTATTCCGACCTTGACCGCATATTGACCGGCCTTAACCGCTCCGACTTTATTCTTGTCGGTGCACGCCCCGCAATGGGCAAAACAAGCTTTGCTTTGAACCTTGCAAGGAATGTTTCCGCAATCGGCAAGCGCAAGGTGCTTTTCTTCTCACTTGAAATGACAAAGGAACAGCTTGCGCAAAGGGTGCTTGCAACCGAGGCCAGAGTATCAAGTATGAAAATGAGAAACGGCCTTATCACGAGTGACGAGTGGAACAGGCTTATTCAGGCGGCTGTTGCGCTCAATGACTGTGAGCTGTATTTTGATGATACCTCAACCATAACCGTTACCGAGATGAAGGCAAAAACAAGAAAGCTCGGCGGGGTGGAGTGCGTTATCATTGATTACCTCGGCCTTATCACCTCCGGCAAAAGGGTTGAAAACAGAACTCAGGAGGTCAGCGAAATAACAAGAAACCTTAAGATGATGGCAAAGGAGCTCAATATTCCCATTATCTGCTGTGCCCAGCTGAACAGAGGAACCGAGGGCAGAGGCAAGAGCCACAAGCCCCAGCTTTCCGAGCTGCGTGAATCCGGTTCCATTGAGCAGGATGCGGATATAGTTATGATGCTTTACCGCGAGGACTATTACAGCAGCGAAAAAGAGGATGACGGAGCCCCGCAGGAGAAGGATGAAGCCGCTCCGAAAACGGTTGAGGTTATCATAGCCAAAAACCGTCACGGCGAAACGGGCTCTGTTTCGTTTGTGTGGGATGCGGAGCACACGCTGTTTATTGCTCAGGAGAAGCTTCACAATGATATGTAAAGTTCGTGAAACCGCGCTTAAATATTCAATGTTCCGCGCGGGCGGCAGGGTGGCGGTTGCCCTTTCGGGCGGAGCCGATTCAATGTCGCTGCTACATTGCCTTATTGAGCTTAAGGATGAATTCGGCATAGAGCTTTGCGCCGCCCATGTTAACCATTGCCTGCGCGGTGAGGAATCCGAACGGGATGAAGCCTTTGTTCGCCGCGAATGTGAAAGGCTCGGCGTTAAGCTTTTTGTGCTCAGGGCCGATGTTGCCGCCGAGGCGAAAAAAAGCGGCGAGGGTCTTGAAGAAGCGGGCAGAAGAATACGGTATTCCTTTTTTGATTCCCTCGGTGACGGTGTAACCGTTGCCACCGCCCATAATCTTAACGACCGCGCCGAAACCTTTCTTTTCAATTTTGCCCGCGGTGCCGGGCTTAACGGACTTTGCTCCGTGCCCCCGGTGAGGGGAAACATTGTTCGACCGCTCATCTGCTGTTCGCGTGAGGAGATTGAAGCCTTTTGCGAAAGCAGAGGTATTGAATATGTTACCGATTCTTCAAATCTCAGCGACGATTACTCCCGCAACAAAATAAGGCACAGAATAATCCCGGAGCTTAAAGAGCTTAATCCATCTTTTGAGGCGGCGGCGGAAAGGTGCATTGAAAGCCTGAATGACGATGAAAGCTTTCTTCGTTCGCTTGCGGGGGAGCTTGTTGAAAGTGCAGAAACCGGCGGCGGTTTTAACGCCGCGGTGCTTGCCTCGGCACCGGGCCCGGTTAAATCAAGGGCGCTGTCGCTGATTATTTCCCGCTCACTCGGCGTAAAGGCCGACAGCGGCTCGGTTGCCCGCCTTGCGGAAATCTTAAACGGCGGGGCTACTCAGATAACCGGGGGAGCTGCGGCAAGGGTCAGAAAAGGCGTGCTTGAATTTCCGGAACCCGATTCGGAACCGATTGCCGAAACCGTTCTTGCCGACGGAGTTAACATAATCGGCGCGGATGAAATTGAAGCTGTCAGAATTAACAGTAAGTACACAAATAAATTACAAAATAGTCATACAAAAGTATTGGAATATTTTTTTGATTGTGATAAAATAAGCGGCAATGTTGTTGTGAGAGCCAAAAAAGACGGCGACCGCTTTTCACCGGCAGGCAGAAACTGCACAAAAACCCTTAAAAAGCTTTTTAACGAGGCTTCCGTTCCGCCCGAAAAACGCGGCGGCATTTATGTTTTTTCGGACGAGGCGGGAATAATCGCGGTTGAGGGCTTCGGGGTTGATAAAAGATGTGCCGTTACCGCCGAAACAAAAAATCTTTATTCATTGAAAATACGGAGGGGAAAATAATGCTTAATGATGCAGAAAGAATCCTTATCAGTGAGGAAGAACTTCAGGCAATAGTAAAGCGCCTCGGCGCTCAGATAACAGAGGATTACAGAGAAAAAAACCTTCTTCTTGTAAGCGTTCTTAAGGGCGCGGTTGTGTTTATGACCGACCTTATGAGGGAGATTAAAATTCCCTGCCGCATTGATTTTATGGCAACCTCAAGCTATGAGGGCTCAAAATCAACGGGCGTTGTTAAAATAGTCAAAGACCTTGACAAGGCGATTGACGGCCTTGATGTGCTTATTGTTGAGGATATTCTTGACTCCGGCAGAACTCTTTCTTATGTTAAGGAGCTTCTTCTTTCAAGAAATCCCGCAAGCCTCAGAATCTGCACCCTGCTCGATAAGCCGAGCGCAAGGGTGGTTCAGAGCGTTCAGCCCGATTATGTCGGTGCAAATATTGAAAATGAATTCGTAATCGGCTACGGCCTTGATTATGATGAAAAATACAGAAATCTGCCCTGCATTGCCATTCTTAAAAGGGAGATTTACGAAAACAACTGATTTA
>JAZUJM010000133.1:0-8077 GCA_045642785.1 Acutalibacteraceae bacterium
AAGAAGCTGCGCAGCAAAAAGATGAATAAAAAAAGACGTTCCCGATTTTAATCGGGAACGCCTTTTTTGCGTTATTACTGAGCCCCTTCAGTTGTCTGCTGTGCCTGATACTCACGGTAGCCCGCCGAATATTCGGCGCAATAGGCCTCCGCAAGGTCAACGGCTTTGTTATATGCGGCGGAATATTTTGTTACCTCATTGCCGTTAAGGGCGCAAACGCTTTCATAGTATTTGTTAAAATCCTGCTCGGCAAGGTCGCTGTGAACATAGTATACATAGTCAAGGTCATCCTTGTTGCTGCCCTCAAACATATATACTCCGTAGCCCGTGCCGATTTCAAGCATTGTGTAATCGCCGGGCTTTCTGTCTTTATCGTAGGCCCATTCCACAACGGAGCGGTTGATATCAAGGCAGCGGGTGTTCTTGAAGAAGAAATCGGTGCCGTTGATGTGTTTTGCCATAACGGTGTTGAAATCCTCGCCCGTCTTCTTTGTGGCATTGAATTCATCAAATGCGGTCTGAGCTTTGGTTTTTGCCTGCTCCTCCTGCTCTGCGGTGGGCACTTTGGTCAGCGTTTCGGGGTCATACTCCCATTCCGCCTGATAAAGGTCAACGGTGTAATTCATATAGCGCGGCCTTACCATATAGATAAGGTATTTCAGCTGCGGGCCGTCAATTACGGTAACATCCCCGGCTTTTCTGCCCTCGGCGAAGCACCAGTCACCAATCTGAGTGCCGATTTTCTGATTGAAGGAGCTCTTCCTTGAGCGAAGCCAGAGGGTTTCGATTTCACAAAGCTCTTTTGTGTAGTTTATCTTTGAATTCTTGTAATAATCAATGGCAAAATCAAAGAATGTATCAAGGCTTTTAACCTGCTTCAATGCCCTTTGTTTGCCGCTTTCGTCATCTGCCTTCATTGAAAAAATGCGAACATCAACATAATCGTAATCGTCGCGGTGAGCCTGATAGTAATCGTCGGTTTCCTTTTCGGAATAGCTGTTCACCTGAGCCGTGTTTTTAAGATTGCAGTATTTTGTGGCATAGGTGCTGAAGATAAAGTGCCTCATATAAATGCCGAGCGTCATACCCTCGGTGTATGTGGTTGCAAGGAATTCATCGGCTGAAACGCCTTCGTTTTTGGCGTTGTTTTCAATAATGTTGCGGTTCTGCTCAATGGAAAGCGCCTCTTCATCGGTGAGGGTAACTCCGTTTTCCATTGCCTCCTTGAAAAGCAGAACGGTCTGTGTAAGGTACTCCGTCGCAAGGGAGGAGAGCTTATCCTTCCATGTTACCCCTTCGGAGAAAATCTGCTCGGCGGGGTCGGAATCGACGGTGAGCTTGTTCTGATATGATGTATCGTTTACGGATTGAAAATAGAACTCAATGTATTCCCTTTCAAAATCGGGAACGGAAACCGGTATGCCGCCGATATCCATTGCCGTGCCGTATTTTTCGCAGGCCGTTGCCGTGTCTTCATCGCCCGCTTTAAGAATTTCCGCAACATTTTCGGGCAGGGTGAAGCCGTTGTATTCAACGGTTTTGTAGGTGTGCTCGGCGCTGAGCCGGGCTGCGGTGCCGTAGTCAAGCTTTGTGTCGGAGCCGCCGCCGGATGTAATCTTTTTGCCGTTTATGTGATTCGGCTTAAACCACAAAAAATAACCGCACAAAATCAGAGCCGCCGCCGCGATTACCGCCGCCGCGGTAATAATAACGGGCTTAAGCTTTGCATTGCGCTCTTTTGCTTTCTTCTTTTTTAATTCTTCGGCAAGCTTCTGCTTTTGCTCCTCGGCAAGCAGGGCGGCCTCTTTGTTCTTTTTTCCGTTTGAGCTCATATAATCAACTCCGCAAGGGTTTTTTATTATTATGAAACGGCGGGGGACGGTTGTCAACCGCCGCCGGGAAATGTTTAAACTTTATTTAAACATTACTCCACGCCTCTGTAAATCAGGCCGCGGGTAAATTCGCCCTCGGGTGCCTCACCGCCGAGGTAAGCACCGAGAATTTTTTCACACTCCGCCTTTGTTTCATCTGTGAAGCGTAAAAGCAGGTAATCGGCATTTTTGATTTCTCTTAATCTGTCGGAAAGAATTACCGGGCGCGAATTTAAAAGCTCCGAGCAGCCGAACGAGCATTGCACGGGGAAGTCGATGCCCATTCTGTCGGTAAGGTGAGAGGAACCTTTGCACTTTTCGCAGGTGAGCTTGCTTTTAACCGGGCAGTTACGCATAAGCATTAAGGGCAGTTTGCCGTAGGCAAGCACTCCGCGCGGCATTTTGCCGCCAAGGCGGGCAATGGCGGGCAGGGTAAGCTCGCATGAGAGCAGGGCATCGGTGCACCCGCGCTCCTCAAAAAAGGCAAGTGCCCCGGTGTTGAAAATGTTGGTGCCGAAGCCCGCGGCTGTTTTTATTCCGAGGGAAGAGGAAAGGTTAAAGCCGTCAAGCCCTCCGGCGACGGCAAGCTCCGCGCCGTTTTCAACCGCTTTTAACAGCAGGGTTTTAAAGTGCTCCGTGTTGGAGAAAAATGCACGCGGAATTTCAACCGCGGCCTCTGCTCCGCTTTCCTTAACCCTTTCGATTGCCGCCGCCGTTGAATTGAGCGGCAGAATAACACGCGAAACGGCTTCAAGGTTATCGGGTAGTTGCTTTTCGCTGAAAACTCTTATATGAAAGCGCGGTTCCTCCGCCTTGTGGGCGGTAAAAACAAGCGGCTTTGAGATAAATCGCTTTTCGGGTGCGGCGGCAAGCGCCGAATCAAGCTTTTGAAGTGCCTCGCGGCGAAGGGCGTTGAAAACCGAGGCGGGGGCACTTAAATTATCGTCAAGGTCAACGAACACATCGTTTGCAAAAAACTGAGTTCCGCCGCATTTGGAGATTCTTTCGGTAAGCTCCTGTTCGGTAAGAGCGCGGTTGATTGCCGGTTCGGGTGCCGTTTCGCTTTGGCAGAAAACGGTTTTGCCGTTTGCTGCGGCGCTTAAGGAAATCGGTTCGCCCTCAATGCAGGTGAGCGCAAAATCAACGGGAACCGAGGGGTTCTCTTTATCGTAATATGCGCGCAGGCTCTTTAACACGGGCGCGGCGCTTTCAACATCCTCTTTCTGGCGGGTGCCGAACATATCCGCGCCGGTCTTTGCTTCAAAATATCCGCGTGTGAAGCCGGAGCGGGAAAACACGGAGCGAAGCTTTTCGGAAAGCTCGCCGCTCAATTCGCCGTTAAGGCTTTTGCGGCAGGCGGTAACAGCGGCGGCAACATACTCCGGGCGTTTCATTCGCCCCTCAATTTTGAATGAGGCCGCGCCTGCTTCGGCAAGCTCGCCGAGCACGGGCACAAGCGAAAGGTCTTTTAAACTCAAAGCGTGACCGGGTTCACCGTTAACGCCGAATGGCAGGCGGCAGGGCTGGGCGCAAAGCCCGCGGTTGCCGCTTCTTGACCCGAGCACGGCGCTGAGCAGGCATTGACCCGAAACGCTCATACACAGCGCTCCGTGAACAAAAACCTCCAGCTCGGCTGTTGTCTGCGCCTTTATTTCGGCAATTTCGTCCCTTGAAAGCTCGCGGCTGAGCACCACGCGCGAAAAGCCCGCTTTTTCGAGCAGCTTTACCCCCTCTGCGCTTTGAACGCTCATCTGGGTGGAGGCGTGGAGCGGCATATCGGGGGCAATCTGCCGCGCAAGGCGGGCTAAGCCGGTATCCTGCAAAATAAGTGCGTCCGCAGAAAGCCTGCAGGCGCACTCGATTTCTTCCTGTGCGGTTTTAAGCTCGCTGTCGCCGACAAGGGTGTTTAATGTGATGTAAACCTTAACGCCCCTTGCGTGGCAGTATTTTATTGCGGCGGAAAGCTCCTCTTCGGAGAAATTGGCCGCGTTGCGCCTTGCGTTAAACGCTTTGCCGCCAAGGTAAACGGCATCGGCTCCGCTGCGAACGGCAGCTTCAAGAGCCTCCGGTCCGCCGGCGGGCGCAAGAATTTCGGGCATTGCTTTCATCATTTGGAGGCCCTGAGAGCGGAGAGCTCCTTTGCAAGCCTTTCGGCTTCGCGCTTGGAGATTTCGGCATCGGTTCTTGCCTTGCCCGCATCCTCAAGATAGCTCTGAATCTGAGTGCGGAGGTTTTCGGAATCCTTTTCGTTCTTCTTTGCGGCATCGGCATATTCAAGTGCGGCAAGCACCGCAGCCTGAGTGACGGAGGCGCGGGCATTGGAGCGCATGATGTTTTCTATGCGCGCATTGACCTCTTCGCCGAGGGCGGTGAGATATTCAACATCATCATCGGTGGAAAGTGAATATTCCGACCCTGCGATTGTAAGCTTTATTTTCTCCATATTTTTCACTCCAAAAAAGTAATAATTACGGTTTGATATTTTACTGCTTATTGCAGATACGAAGCTATTATACAATAAAACTTTGCGAGAATAAAGAGCTTTTTTAAATATTTTTTGCGAAAAATACCGGTTCGGGCAAAAGAATAGTGCATTTATTCTGTTGCGGCGGCGTGCGGAATGTGATATACTTTCAAAAAACAGAATTTAACGATGACGCAGTCAGACGGAAAAATAGCCAGATTCAAGGTGGGTTCGGATTATCTTAAGGAGGGGCGCAGATGATAAAAAAAATAACGGCATTTATTCTTGCGGCGGTGCTTGCCCTTGCGCTTGCCTCCTGCGGTGCCGAAAAAAACAAAGCACCGGTGCTCAATATCTCCGGGGCGGAAATAGGCAGCGGAGTTTTTGCCTATTATCTTGACAAGGCCGTTTCGGTGCCGGAAAAATACGGCCTGCCGAAAAACGCCGGGGCAAAGGAGCTCACCGACTGTGCATCGGAGCTTTGCAGACGGTATACGGCAATAAACACCCTTTTTTCACAGTACGGGATGAAGCTTTCAAATGCTCAGAAGCTTGAAATTGCCGAAAGAGTGAATGATTTGTGGAGCTGCTTCGGCGCACACTATGAAAAAATCGGTGTTTCGCGTGAGGATATTCACCGCATAACCTCCTGCTCGGTTTATGAGGAGGCCATAATATCAAAGCTTTTCGGCTCGGATGATTCCGAGGCGTTTGAAGAATCGGTAAAAAAATATTTTGCGGAAAATTATATTATGTTCCGCACGGCCTGCGGATTTTTCGTAACCGCCGACGAGGCGGGCGGCGATATTGAAATGACGGCGGCGCAGAAAGCGGAGCTGATAAAGAAATATCAGGCTCAGGCGGCTGCCGTGACCTCGGCGGAGGATATCGAAAAGGCGGCTCAGGCGCTCGGTGTGGCCGCTTCCTCAACGGTTCTGCTCAAAAAAGGGCAAAGCGGTTATCCCGAAGGATTCTTTGAAAAGGTAAATGCCGTTAAGGATGACACGGCGGCGGTGATTGCCTTTGACGACTGCGTTTTTCTTGTTTTTAAAACCGGCCTTGCCTCCCGAGAGGAGGAATATGCCGAGTATCGCTCCGACTGTATAAAAGAGCTCTGCGGCGAGGCCGCCGATGAGCTTTTCAGTGCGGAGGAAGCAGAGCTTAAGATTACCGCGAATGAAGAGGAAATAAACAGATTTATAAACAATATTGAAATTTACGGATGAAAGAGGGAGAAAAATGAACACCGCAATAACAAATGAGGTAATAAACACCATTCTCGAAAGGCAGACCATAAGGGAATATAAGCCGGAGCAGATAACGGAGGATGAGCTTTCGGCATTGATTGCCTGCGCGATAAAAGCGCCGAGCGGCAGAAACTCTCAGCCCTGCAATGTAAGGTTTGTTCAGAACGCGGATTATCTTAAGCAGATGAACAAGGATTTTAAGGATAAAATAGGCTGGGATACCCCCGCTTACACCCGTTGGGATAAAAACCCGTTTTATCACAACGCCCCCACCTTTGCGGTTATTTTTGCCGAGGGCGGCAGCTATATGGATGCCGGGCTTATGACCGAAAACATCTGCATTGCCGCAAAATCAATGGGGCTGGGCACCTGCATTGTGGCAAGTGTTGCTCCGCTTTTTGAGGGCGAAACGGGCGAAAAGTGGAAAAAAGCGCTGAATGTGCCCGCCGAATGGCAGTTCCTTATAGGTATCTGCATAGGCTATCCGGATGAAAAGCCGGAGTTCAAGCCCCGCGACGAGAGCAAATTTGTTGTGATTAAATAATGTATTAAAAAAAGATATAAATATACCCGATAAGGCTTTGATTTGCCCTATCGGGTATTATTGTTTTTATTTTACACAGGAGCTTGTGAGGTTACGGAACGCCCTTGTAATGCAGGAGCCCGTGTGAGGCCCGGCGGAAACGGATTCCTCATAGTGCAGCTTTGCAAGCATGGAGCCGAAATCGTTATCCGGCAGAATGTAGCCCACGGAATCGTTGCAAAGGCCGATAACGGTCAAATGCCTGCCGCCGACCATTGAATTGAGGGGAGGAAATTCCCACTTTGTTCTGTTGTAGGAATCCTTTTCATCCTTGCCGCCGCCGAACTGGATTTCGCCGGCAAGCTCGCCGGGGATAAGGGCAAAGGCAAGGTCGCGCCCGAGCTCAACATAGCCTATCTCGGTAACAAAGCAGAAATCGTTTCTTCCCCTGCCGGTTTTGAGCACCTTGTTGCTCACAATTCCGATTTTGCCCGCAAGGCGAAGCAGAGCGCCCTCGGCGGGAACGAAAATCTCATTGAGCTTTATGTTAAGAATGGGGGAAATCTGAGTTTCCTGCCCGGCGGTTAAGCCGGAAAGGTATCTGCCCAGCCCGCGGCCGTAGCGCATAAAGCCGCGGTCACCGGGAATATCATCGGTTATGAAATCGCCGCCCGCCGTTGCAATGGCAAGCTCGGCGCCCTGGAAGAAGATGAAGTTTCTGCCTGCCTTGTTGACCTCTTCCTCCATATAGTAAATGTAATCGCTGCTTAAAAGGGTGTTCTTCGGGCCAAGGCAAACCGGGTGCGCCGCCATAAACGCCGCTATGGTTTCGCGGCTGCCGTCATCGGGGGCAAAGCGGAGGCTGAGCAGGTTTCTGTCCATAACCTCGGGCGGGCGTTTGTCGCGGTTGTGGCCGAGAGAGTCGGTTTTGGAGAAATACAGCTTGCCCTGCTTCATTTCGGCAACGGCTTGCTTAACCGCCTCCGAAACGCGGGTGTAAAGCAGCTCCATAAACGAGGGGTCGCGCCCCGAAAGGAACGGCGAATCGTCCTTTTTGACTATTGTGCGGATGTTGTTGACAAGTGCCTGAGGCAGCTCGCCCCAAAGGCCCTGGGTGTCAATGGCGCTGTGGCAGTGAATGGCGGAGATGTTGAGGGCTGTTATTCCGTTTTCCTCAATAAAGCCCTTAAGCCTTTCGCGGATAACGCGCACATCGGCGTTGGCAATGCCCACGCAGTCAATAACGCCGAAAACGGAGATTCCTCTGCCGCTGCCGTCGGAAAGGGCGATAACCCTCACCGCCATATCGTCAAGCACGCCGCTCATGACATTGGGCGGGAATTGAAGATAACCGGCAATGTGGTAGCGCTTTATCAGAAAATCATCGGGCACAAGGCTGCGGCGGGCATAACCGAGGCTCCATTTTGCGCCGCGCTTTGCCGTTTTTCTGAATTCATCACAGCCGCCGAGGAAATTTTCCGATTTGTAGTTTTCGATTTTATCAAAATCACGCTCGGGAATCGCCTTTGCAATGCCCGACACAACGGCGTTTATCGCCTTGTCGCCGCCCTCTTCAACAACAATCCGTTTAAGGCTTTTGTTTTTAAAGCGGTTTTTTGTGTTTTCAACGGCCCTCGAGGCCTCTTCAAGAATAAAATTGCTCATCTGTTTCCCCTCCGTTTTCGGCAAAGCCGGTTACTTTTTTCTTGTCGGATTGGCTTCAATGTAATTCCATGTTTCCTCGTAATCTGCATCATTGCGGATGATATGGTCATAAAAACCCTTTTGCCAAAATGAAAAACCGACTTTTTTTACCGAGGCTCCCTTTAATTGCTTAACTACTCTTGATACCGTAGCCACGAGATACCCGAACCAAATATGGTTTTGGCGACATCTTTTTGCCAATATATCGTTAAAAATGCTCGGAATACACAAAGTATTCCTGCGCTTTTCGCCTCATCTTGGCAGAAAA
>JAZUJM010000134.1:0-29827 GCA_045642785.1 Acutalibacteraceae bacterium
GGTGATTTGTATGGTTCTTTACCATGCATTCTTCCACATGGGCTCCACCTTCGGCATTTATGCAGGGGCAAGGCTGTTTGATTTTTTCATGCCCGTTCAGCCCTTTTTTGCGGGAATTTTCATCTTTATCTCCGGCATTTCAAGCAGGCTTTCGCACAATAACACAAAGCGCGGTGCAAGGCTGCTGCTCATTGCCGCGGCGCTCACCGTTGTTACCGTGTGGGTGGCTCCGCTTCTGGGATTTGAAGACCTTGAAATCTGGTTCGGCATTCTTCATCTGCTCTCCTTTTCAATGCTGTTTTTCTCTTTGCTTCGCCCGGTGCTTGACCGCATTGCCCCGCATTGGGGAATTCTGCTTTGCGCCCTGCTCTATGCCTTCACGGCGGAGATAGGCAGCGGCCTGCTTCACTACGGCGAGCTGATTGTTTTTCATCTGCCCGAAAAGCTTTTTGAATCAAATTTCCTTTTCCCGTTCGGCATATACTCCGACACCTTCTTTTCGGCGGATTATTTCCCGATTTTTCCCAATGTTTTTCTGTTCCTCGCGGGCAGCTTTGCGGGCGTTTATGCCGCCTCCGGCCGCTTTCCGCGTGAAATGTATAAAAAAAGAGTTCCGTTTTTCGCCTTTGTGGGCAGGCACGCGCTTGTTATTTACATCTGCCATCAGGTTGTTATTATCGGAATACTCAGCATTTGCAAAGCAATATTTAAATTTTGATTGGAGATATAACTATGAGTGAAACACAAGGCTGTTCCGGCAACTGTTCCTCCTGCTCGCAGAACTGCTCCTCGCGTGAAAAGCAGGATTTAAGAATCCCCCTCGGCGAATTCAGCGATGTTAAAAAGGTTATCGCCGTTGTCAGCGGCAAGGGCGGCGTGGGCAAATCTCTCGTAACCTCGCTTCTTGCCTCCTCAATGCAGGCAAACGGTTTTCAGACCGCCGTACTTGATGCCGATATCACCGGCCCTTCCATTCCCAAGGCGTTCGGAATCCACACCCAGGCAAAGGCCGACGAAACCGGTCTTCTGCCCGAAGAAAGCAAAACCGGTGTCAGAATAATGTCGGTCAATCTTCTGCTCGAAAAAGAGGATTCCCCCGTTGTATGGCGCGGACCCGTTATCTCCGGCGTTATTCAGCAGTTCTGGAAGGATGTTGCCTGGGGCGATGTTGATTATATGTTTGTTGATATGCCCCCCGGAACCGGCGATGTTCCCCTTACCGTTTTTCAGTCCCTCCCGGTTGACGGCATAATAATCGTCACCACCCCGCAGGACCTTGTTACAATGATAGTCAAAAAGGCGTTCAATATGGCTCAGCTCATGAACATCCCCGTGCTGGGCATAGTTGAAAATATGAGCTACGCCATTTGCCCGGACTGCGGCAAAAAGATTGAGATTTTCGGCGAAAGCAAGGCCGAAGAGGTTGCAAAGGAACTCGGCGTGCCCGTGCTTGCAAAGCTCCCGATAGAGCCCGTTACCGCTTCCCTTGTTGACAAGGGCGCAATAGAGCTTGCAAACGATAAATATATTGCCCCCGCTGTTGATTTTATTAAAAATATGGAGTAATATTTTAATTTGCTGATGTTAAATAATTTTTAGAGGTGAAATAAATGCTTGATATCAAATTTGTAAGAGAAAACCCCGAAATCGTTAAGGAAAACATAAAAAAGAAATTTCAGGATAATAAGCTTCCCCTTGTTGATGAAGCAATAGCCCTTGATGCCGAATACAGAGCCGCCAAAACCGAGGCCGACTCCCTCAGAGCCGAGCGCAACAAGATTTCAAAGCAGATAGGCGCACTTATGGCTCAGGGCAAAAAGGAAGAGGCCGAGGAAGTTAAGGCAAAGGTTGCCGGCTATTCCGCAAGGCTTGAAGAGCTTTCCAAAATCGAGCCCGAGCTTGAAGAAAAGCTTAAAAAAGTGATGATGGTTATTCCCAACATCATCGACGATTCCGTTCCCATCGGCAAAGACGACAGCGAAAATGTTGAAATCGAGAAATTCGGTGAGCCCGTTGTGCCCGATTTTGAAATTCCCTACCACTCCGAAATTATGGAAAGCTTTGACGGCATCGACCTTGACGCAGCAAGAAAGGTTGCAGGCAACGGCTTCTATTATCTTATGGGCGACATCGCAAGAATTCACTCCGCAGTTATCGCCTATGCCCGTGATTTTATGATTAACCGCGGCTTCACCTACTGCGTGCCCCCCTTTATGATTCGCAGCGAGGTTGTTACCGGCGTTATGAGCTTTGCCGAAATGGATGCTATGATGTATAAAATCGAAGGCGAAGACCTCTACCTTATCGGCACAAGCGAACATTCAATGATAGGCAAATACATTGACACAATCATTCCCGAAGATACTCTTCCCCACACCCTCACCAGCTACTCCCCCTGCTTCCGCAAGGAAAAGGGAGCCCACGGCATTGAGGAAAGGGGCGTTTACCGTATTCACCAGTTTGAAAAGCAGGAAATGATAGTTATCTGCAAGCCCGAAGACAGCAAAATGTGGTTTGACAAGCTTTGGCAGAATACCGTTGACCTTTTCCGCTCACTTGATATCCCGGTTCGCACCCTTGAATGCTGCTCCGGCGACCTTGCCGATTTAAAGGTTAAATCCATTGATGTTGAGGCATGGAGCCCCAGACAGAAGAAATATTTTGAGGTGGGCAGCTGCTCCAACCTCGGCGATGCTCAGGCAAGAAGACTTAAAATAAGGGTAAACGGAAAAGACGGCAAGTACCTTGCCCACACCCTCAACAATACCGTTGTTGCTCCCCCCAGAATGCTGATTGCCTTCCTTGAAAACAATCTTCAGGCCGACGGTTCGGTTCTTATCCCCAAAGCACTTCAGCCCTATGTCGGCGGAATCGAAAAAATCGTTCCCAAAAAATAAAAATCATTCTGCGCCGGTCAGGGAAACCTGACCGGCGCATTTGAAAGGATAAGTATGCCCCGAGATACTAAAAAACTCAGAATTTCAAGCGAGCTTTTTTATCTTATTGCCATTGTTGTGCTTGCCGTTTCGGTTTGTATGATAACCGCGGCGGATTTCGGTGTTTCAATGATAGTTGCCCCGGCCTACATATTAAGCCTGAAAGTGGATTTTCTCACCTTCGGGCAAAGCGAATATGTTTTGCAGGCGCTGCTTTTCATTGCTTTCTGCATAGTGATGAAAAAAATAAAGCTCGTCTATTTCAGCTCATTTGTAACCTGCCTCATTTACGGCGCCGTGCTCGATTTTTTCAGGGCGGTAATACCGCTTTTTAATCCCGCAATAACCGTGCCCGGCAGTATGGCAATGCCCGTCAGAATAATCCTTCTGGTTTGCGGTATGCTGCTCACCTCGTTTTCGGTTGCGATGTTTTTCGGCACCTATCTTTACCCGCAGGTTTATGACTTTTTCGTTAAAGGAATAAGCGCAAGGTATAACTTAAACCGCAGAAAGGTTAAAACCTGCTTTGACTGCAGCTGCCTTGCGGTTGCCTCGGCAATGACTCTTTTGTTCTTCCGCCGCTTTGAGGGGGTCGGCATTGCCACCCTTGTCATTGCCTGTGTTAACGGCACAATAATAGATTTTTTCGGAAAATTCATCACCCGGCATTTTGAACTTGTGCCCACATTCAAAAAGTTTTCGGAAAAGTTTGATTTGACAAAATAAAAAAGCCCCCGGATATTTCCGAAAGCCTTTAACCGTGTGGAGCTGGTGGTCAGAATCGAACTGACAACCTGCTCATTACGAATGAGCTGCTCTGCCATTGAGCCACACCAGCGATTACTACGGTATTATAATTTATCTTTTCTTTTTTTTCAACCCCTTTTAGCGGTAAATTTTTTTATTATTTTTTCGCAAAACGGCAAATTTCACATTTAGTCCACAAAAGCTTTACAGATTATTACATTTCATCTATTGATTTTATATCAAAAATCGGCTATTCTATAATCAGAGCAAAAAGCTTAAAGTTTTTTCCCGGAGGTATTACTGAATTGAAAAAGAAAATTGCAGCAATCGTTCTTGTTTTATCACTTCTTTTCTCCCTTACAGCCTGTGTCGCGTCAGATAAAAAGAAGCTTGCCGAAATGTCAAAGGCCAAGGAATCCTCCACCGCAGCCGGTGAAGAAGCCTTAACCGCGGCAGGCGAAACCAAGGCGGCGAATAATTCCGGCGAAAAGCCGACTCTTGAAATGACGCCCGAGGAATCACAGATTTTTGACGCACTCAATATTGACCCCAACAAGCTGCTTGAGGAAAGCTCCACCGAGCCCCTCACCCTTGTTATCAGCCAGGACCTCATTGCCGACAACGGCAAAGAGATTAATGTTGATTTGAACTCCGACGGAACTCCCGCAAGCTCCGGCACAAAGCAGGATTTCAAAAACATCATCAAATCAAGAAAATTCACCCTTGAGGGCGTATTTATGGCCGACGGCGAAACAAGGCCCGTAAAGATTGCCGTTGACGGCAACAAATACTTCCTTGAAACCTCCGGCTCACCGGAGGACGGCTTCACCGCCAAAGTTCAGATGATAATTGACGGCAAAAACATCTACACCGTTGTTCCCGCGCTCAAAATGTATATGAAAATTGACGAAACCGAAGATTCCGACTATCTTGACCCCGAAGAGTTTGTTAGCATTGACAGCGAATACATCTCCTCCTCCGAGGTTGTTGTTGACGGCAAAACCTATCTTTGCGAGCATTACAAATCAGAGGGCACCGAAACCAAGTATTACTTCCTTGAAGGCAAAATCAAGCGCGTTGAAATCATAAATGATGACGGCGCGACCACCATAATCGATTTAACAAAATTCACCGACAGCGTTGATGAAAACCTTTTCAAGCTCCCCTCCGGCTATATGCCGCTTGACCTTGAAAAGCTTGCCAACGCCACCGCAACAACAAGAAAGCCCGAATGAAACACGCATTCATAACCGGTGCTTCCGGCGGTATCGGCTCCGCCTGCGCGCGTGCACTTGCCGAAAACGGCTTTGCCGTTACCCTTTGCTTTAACAACGGCGAAGAGGCGGCAAAAAAGCTGAATGACGAGCTTAGCACCATAACTGACACCTGCCTTGTAAAAGCCGATGTTTCAGACCCGGAACAGGTTAATAAAGCATTTGAAAACGCCGCCGAAAAACTCGGTGACGTTTCGGTGCTTGTAAACTGTGCAGGGGTTTCCCTTCAAAAGCTTTTCACCGACTGCACGGCAGAGGATTACAGAAAAGTTATGGGGATAAACGCCGACGGCGTTTTTAACTGCTGCAAATGTGCCGTGCCGTTTATGGTAAGGCAAAAGCAGGGCAAAATCATCAACATTTCCTCAATGTGGGGCGTGTGCGGTGCTTCCTGCGAGGTTATTTACTCCGCCTCCAAAGCGGCGGTTATAGGCCTCACAAAAGCCCTTGCCCGCGAGCTTGCGCCCTCAAACATTCAGGTAAACTGCATAACTCCCGGCGTTATTGACACCAAAATGAACGCCTGCTTCACCGGGGATGAGCTTGAAGCGCTTCGCGAAGAATGCCCGATGGGCAGATTCGGCACCCCGGAAGAGGTTGCCGCGGCGGTTGCATTCCTTGCCGGCGGCAGTTCGGATTACATCACGGCTCAGGTGCTCGGCGTTGACGGCGCATTCATTTAAAATAACTCTTGATTTTCGCTTTTTTATATGCTAAAATAAATTAGTTTTTTATACTCATTCTCTTTTGTTTGGAGGAAGAATTATGGCAAAATGCCCTAAGTGCGGTTATAAACTCAAAATCACCGATTGGCGCCCCGAGTGCCCTAAGTGCGGTGTAAACATCGTTTATTACGGAATGGAAAATCAGCTTCTTGATGACGCCGACAGCGCCGAAGCCGAGCACGCCCATTTCCAAAAAAGGCTTGACAGGCTCAAGGCCTCCTTCATCGGCTCAAAATTCACCATTATAAGAATCATTCTTTCGCTTCTGCCGGTGGGCGCTCTGTTCCTTCCCCTTGCAAAGATTGCATACAGCGGCCCCTTCTTCGGCGATAAATCCGTTGCCGTTAACGCTCTTGAGTTTTACAACTTCGTTTCCGGCCTCAATTTTGATTCGCTGTTCGCAATGCTTTCCTCAAAGATTATGGGCAATTATTTCATATTCTTTGCCCTTTCGGTTGTGTTCCTGCTTCTCTCCGTTGTTCTTATAGTCGTTAGCTTCCTGTGCCTCACAATGGCCTGCGGCCCCAAGGGTAACAAGCGCAACATAACCTTTAATGTACTTATGATTGTGTTTGCCGTGCTCAGCATAATCTTCTTTGTGCTTTTCAACTCCGGCATTCACTCAGTGTTCCCCACCCTTTACTCCGGCTCTATCGGAATCGGCGCTTTCGTTTATCTTCTTACCCTTGTTCTTCTTCTTGCAATCAACATCATTATCGCCCTTCGCAAGGATGAAGTTAAATACAAGCAGTGCTACATCGGCGGAATCAAAGCCGAAGAGTACTTTGAGCTTGTTGAAAACGGCACCGATATCTCCGTTATAAGAGAAAAGATGTCTGCTGCTCTTGCCGTCAAGGCAGAGGAAGAGGCCAAGAAAAAGGCCGAAGCCGAAAAGAAAGAGCTTGAAGAAGCCGAAAAGAAGCTTGCTGAAAGCAAGAAATAATATTGATTTTCCCCGGGGCTGTCACAAGACAGCCCCGTTATTTTTTTACCTTGCGGGCAAATCGCTTAAGGGTTTAAAAACATAGCCCATTTCGCGGGTTTTATCTATTATTTCACCCATTGCCGCGGCATTATCCTCCGACACGGCGTGAAGCAGAATAACCGCCCCGGGGTGCAGCCTGTCGGTTACGGTTTTAACCGCATATTCAGCACCGTGCGGCTTTGAAGTGTCCCAATCCTCATATGCCGCCGACCAGAAAACCGAGGTGTAGCCCAGGTCGGCAACAAGTTCAAGGGAGTTTTCGGAATATGCCCCCTCCGGGAACCGGAAATATGGCGAGGTGTAGCCGAAGTTGAGCCTCAGATAATTGTCGCAATCCAGAATTTCTCTCACCATCTCTGCCCTTGAAAGCTTTGAAAAATCGGCGTGGGTTGAGGAGTGATTGCCAACCGTGTGCCCCTCCTTAATCATCCTTGCAATAAGCTCCGGGCTGTCTTTTATATGGCTCAGGGTGCAGAAGAACGCCGCAGGAACACCCTTTTCTTTAAGAGTATCAAGAATTGAAGCGGTAAGGCCGTTTTCATAGCCGCAGTCAAAGGTAAGATAAACCGGCATACCGTTTGAACGGGTATCAAGGCAAATCGCCCCGGTGCCGGAGGAGTCAAACGCCGCCTGATTGGAAACGGAAATTTCATTCGGCTTCCCGTTCTTTGCCACACCGAAGCCGTAATCTATACGCGCTGTTTTTAATCCCCTTGCATTATTCGGGTCGTGAACCTCAAAGGTCACCGGCGACATCGGAGGCAGACCGGTAAAGGTTGACTTTGGTCTGACAAGGCCGCTTGATGCAACGGTAGGCGAATCTCCGTCTTTTTCCTGCCGTGCGCCCTCAAAAAGTTCTGTTGAGGTTTGCTCGGCGGTTGCAGCCCGTGCCGAAGTGCTTTCGGCTGCGGTTACGCGATTCATAACATCCGTTTCGGCAGGTGATACAACGGTTTTATCCCCTTTCAACGCCGAGCAGGCGGCAGGAATAATCAACAATAATATCAATATCGGCAAGATTGTTTTTTTCATCTTTTTCACCGTTCCTTTCACCGTTATTATTCCGAAAGAAAGTGAAAATAACCGGGCTTTTGCAAAAAGCAAATGCCCGGTTCTGATTTTAATTATTAATCTTTTGGTTTAAAAAAGCCTTTTACTTCACCGATAACCGTCGGCTTGAAGAATTGCCACACTCCGCCGAGGCGTTTAAGCGGCGCGGGGTTCCATTCGCTGCGCTTTGCAGGGGTTATTCCGTACTCCGCAAGCTGATTTTCAAACAATTCAAACCGTCTTTCAAAATCCTTTGCATTTCTGTTTTCCTTTTCAGTCCATCCGGTTTCGGCAACGGCGGTAAAGCGGGGAAAAGCCATATAGCACAGCCTGCCGAAATCCTTTATGTATTCGGTCCAGAGCGGACACTCCACCCCGGCAACGCTCATTTTTCCCTTTTCGTTCAGCCCTTTAATAAGCGGGTCATATGAGTAGGTTTTCTTAAGCGGAGTCATGGCGTAGGGATAATCACAGTAGTAATGGTAAAAATCCGAAACAATAAGCCTTCCGCCGGAGTTTGCGTGATTTATGCTTTCGGCGGGCTTGTGCATCCAATGCTGAACCGAAACATTTTTAACCATTCCGCTGTGCAAGCTCTCGTTCCACACAACGGCCTCTTTGCCCTTTTCCTTAAGATGGGCGCATATTTTGTTTACGAACCATCCCTGAAGCTCCTCTTCACCGTGAAGCCCTTCCTCACGGATTCTTTTTTGGCAGTCGGGGCAGGTTTTCCAGTTTGTTTTCGGCGCTTCATCGCCGCCGATATGAAAATACCGCGACGGGAAAATTTCGCAGAGCTCGTCAAGAATGTCAAAAACGATTTTCAGCGTTTCATCCTTTCCGGCACAAAGAATATTCGGAAAAATCCCCTGCTTTGTTTCAAGCTCCGGGCTTTTGCCGGAGCAGCCCGCCTCCGGATAGGCGTGAATAAGCGCGGTGCAATGGCCGGGCATATCAATCTCCGGAATAACCTCAATGAATCTTTCGGCGGCGTACTCAACAATCTCTTTCATCTGCTCTTTTGAAAAGCTGCCGCCGTGGGGTGTGTTATCATTCTCCGACCCGAAGGTTGAACGGGGACGGAATGCAGATTTTTCGGCAAGCAGAGGCCTTGAAGCAAGCTCCGGCCTCCAGCCCTGGTCATCCGCAAGGTGCCAGTGCATGGCGTTCATTTTAACATCCGCCGCGGCGTCAATCAGCCGCTTTGTTTGCTCAATGCTGACCATATGGCGCACTGGGTCAATCATAAACCCGCGGTATGAAAACGCGGGCGAATCGCTGATTTTACAGCAGGGAACCATTCCGGCGCGGCAAAGCTGCTTTAAGGTTTTGCGGGCGTAAAACTCACCCTTTTCGCCGGATGCCGTTATAGCCGCCCCTTCGGTGCCGATTTCAAGTGTGTATTCCTCTTCACCCATTCCGCTTACGCGCTGCGTTAACGGCGATGAAAGCAGGTCGGCAGGCACATCTCCGCCGGTAAATTCAACCTTATTCGGGTAGGGTATCACATCAAGTCTTTTCATTCAAATTCCCCTTAAAAAGATAAGGCGGTATTATTGCCCAATACCGCCTGATTCCGAATTTATTCTTTTTCCTCTTCTTCATCATCGGCCTCAACGGGGGTAATCTCTACCCTGACCTTGCCTATGCGGCGGTCTTCAACATTGAGCACCGTAAAATGAAGATTTTTGTAATCAACGCCGGTTTCCTCACCCTCCTTGGGTATATCGCCGAGAAGGCTGATTATAAAACCGCCGAGCGTGTCATAATCACCCTCAGGGAGCTCCGCCCCGACAAGCTCATCAACCTCATCAAGGTCGGTAATGCCGTCTATCGTGAAGGTGTTTTCATCAATTTTGGAAATTTCTTCATCCTCATCGTCATATTCATCCTGAATGTTGCCGACAATGGATTCAACAAGGTCTTCAAGGGTAACGATTCCGGCTGTGCCGCCGAATTCATCAATTACTATTGCAAGCTGGGTGTGCGACTCGGTCATCTGCTTGAAAAGGTCGCCGCAGTTTTTGGTTTCCGGCACGCAGAGGGGCTCGCGCATAATATCACGCAGGGTAATGCCCTGAGGCACATCGCTGCCGACATATTTCAGCAAATCCTTAACATAAACCACGCCCACGATATCATCCTGGTCCTCTTCGTAAACGGGGATTCTGGAATAACCCTCTTCAATGGCCGTCGCCACAAGCTCCATAACGGGCTTTTGGACATCAACCGCAACCATATCGGTGCGGTGGGTCATAATGTCGCCCACATCAATATCGTCAAACTCAAAAACGTTATCTATCATTTCTTTCTGGGTCACTTCGATAACGCCCTTTTCCTCGCCGACATCAACCATCATTCTGATTTCTTCCTCAGTAACCTGCTCCTCATCGGCGTTGGGGTCAAAGCCGAAAAGGCGCACAACGCAGTTAGTTGAGAAGGAAAGAACCTTAACAAACGGCTTTGTTACACGCGCCGTGAAAAGAAGCACGGGCACAACAAGGAAAGAGATTTTCTCGGGAATCTGCATGGCAATTCTTTTGGGTGCAAGCTCACCGAGAACAAGCGAGAAAAACGAAACAAGAAGGGTGATGACAACAAGGCATATTCCATTTAAAAGGCTCAGCGAAACGCCGCTTAAAAATGAGGTGGCGTGAAGGCGAAGGGCAAGCGGGTCGGCAAAGCTGTCGGCGGCTGAGGCGGAGGTTAAGAAGCCCGCCAGAGTGACGCCTATCTGAATGGTGGAAAGAAAATTCGAGGAATTTTCGGTAAGCTTCATTATCTGCTTTGCTTTTTTGTTGCCCTCCTCCGCCATGCGGAGAATCTTGTTGTCATTGAGCGAAATAATCGCAATTTCACTCATTGCAAAAAAGGCATTGAGCAAAATCAGAACCAGAAGAAGAACAAGTTTAATTAAAATTGAATACGCAGGGCCGGGGTCATCCATAATACGGATTTGCTCCTTTCAAAAATAAATTATTTTTGATTTTACCAAAAACTTGTTTTATTGTCAATATCTATACCCGTTCAAAGTAAGAATATACAAAATAACTTTAAAAATAAAGGGTAATTTTGAAAAAATAAAGATTTACAAATCATCCGAATAGTGCTAAGATAACATTTGGTATGTTATACTCAAATTAAATATAGGAGGAACAAATAAAAATGGCCAGAAAACAACAGACCATGGACGGCAACAACGCCGCCGCATATGTTTCATATGCGTTTACCGAAGTTGCCGGTATCTACCCCATTACTCCCTCAAGCCCGATGGCAGACTATGTTGACCAGTGGAGCGCACAGGGCAAAAAGAACATTTTCGGAACAACCGTTAAGGTAGCCGAAATGCAGTCAGAGGCCGGTGCTTCCGGTACCGTTCACGGCTCACTTGCCGCCGGTGCCCTCACCACCACCTACACCGCTTCTCAGGGCCTTCTTCTTATGATCCCCAACATGTACAAGATCGCCGGCGAGCTTCTTCCCTGCGTTTTCCACGTATCCGCAAGAACAGTTGCCTCCCACGCTCTTAACATTTTCGGTGACCACTCCGATGTTTATGCCTGCCGTCAGACCGGCTTTGCAATGCTTGCCGAAACCAACCCCCAGGAAGTTATGGATATCGGCGCAGTTGCCCACCTTGCCTCCATCGAAGGCAGAGTTCCCTTCATCAACTTCTTTGACGGTTTCCGTACCTCTCACGAGATTCAGAAGATCTCCCTCTGGGATTACGAAGACCTTAAAGAGATGTGCGATATGGATGCTGTTGAAGCATTCCGCAAGCGTGCTCTTAACCCCGAGCGCCCCGTAATGCGCGGCTCCCACGAAAACGGTGACATCTTCTTCCAGCACCGTGAGGCCTGCAACAAATACTACGAAGCCATCCCCGGCATCGTTGAAAAGTATATGGACAAGGTCAACGCCAAGCTCGGCACAAACTACAAGCTCTTCAACTACTACGGCGCAGCTGATGCCGAGTATGTCATCATCGCCATGGGCTCCATCTGCGATGTTGCCGAAGAGGTTATTGATTATCTCACCGCCAAGGGTGAGAAGGTCGGCCTTGTAAAGGTTCGCCTTTTCCGTCCCTTCAAGGCAGACAAGCTCCTTGAAGCTATCCCCGCAACCGCAAAGAAGATCGCCGTTCTTGACAGAACCAAAGAGCCCGGTGCTCTCGGCGAGCCCCTCTTCCTTGATGTTGTTACCGCTCTTGCAACCGCAGGCAAGACCATCCCCGTAATCGGCGGACGCTACGGCCTCGGCTCCAAGGATACTCCTCCTTCAAGCATCTTTGCCGTATATGATGAGCTCAAGAAGGCTGACTCCAAGCCTCAGTTCACCCTCGGCATCAATGATGATGTTACCAACCTTTCACTTGCAGAGGTTCCCTCACCCAACACAGCGGCTGAAGGCACCATCGAGTGCAAGTTCTGGGGTCTCGGCGGGGACGGCACAGTCGGCGCAAACAAGGACTCCATCAAGATTATCGGCGACCACACCGACAAATATGTTCAGGCATACTTCCAGTATGACTCCAAGAAGACCGGCGGTATCACTATCTCCCATCTTCGTTTCGGCGACAAGCCCATCAAGTCCCCCTACTACATCAACAAGGCCGATTTCGTTGCCTGCCACAACCCCTCCTATGTTGAGAAGGGCTTCAAGATGGTTAACGATGTTAAGCCCGGCGGTGTTTTCCTTATCAACTGCCAGTGGAGCGAGGAAGAGCTTGCCACCAAGCTCAACGCTGAGGCAAAGCGCATAATCGCAAAGAACAACATTCAGCTTTACACCATCAACGCCATTGACATCGCTGCCGAAATAGGCCTCGGCAAGCGCACCAACACCGTTCTTCAGTCCGCTTTCTTCTCACTTGCCAAGGTTCTTCCCGCTGAGGACGCTATCGGCTATATGAAGGAAAAAGCTCAGAAGTTCTTGAAAAAGGGCAAAGAAATCGTTGAGATGAACGAGAAGGCCATCGACGCCGGCGCCGATGCTCTTGTTAAGATCAATGTTCCCGCCGAGTGGGCAAATGCCGTTGATGAGGCTGCCCCCGCCACCGAAAACGGCCCCGCAAAGCTCGTTAAGCAGGTTGACTCCATCATGAAACCCGTCGGAAGCATGAACGGTGATTCTCTTCCCGTTTCCGCTTTCATGGATCATGTTGACGGCACCTTCGAGCAGGGCGCTGCCGCTTATGAGAAGCGCGGCGTTGCCGTTTCCGTTCCCGCCTGGGATGCTTCCACCTGCGCACAGTGCAACAAGTGTGCATTCGTTTGCCCCCACGCAACAATCCGTCCCTTCGCCCTTAACGAGGAAGAGGCTGCCGCCGCTCCCGCACAGGCTGTTTTTGCAGAAGGCAAAATCAAGGCAAAGGGTCTCAAATACATTATGACTGTTTCTCCCATGGACTGCATGGGCTGCGGCGTCTGCATAGGCGTTTGCCCCACCAAGTCACTCAAGATGGTTTCCAGAGAGAGCCAGGAAGATCAGCAGCCCGTATTCGATTACATGGTCGAGAAGGTTTCCGACAAGGGTATTGCCGACAATACCGTTATCGGCAGCCAGTTCAAGAAGCCTCTTCTTGAGTTCTCCGGCTCCTGCGCAGGCTGCGCCGAAACCTCCTATGCCCGCCTTATCACCCAGCTCTTCGGTGACAGAATGTATATCTCCAACGCAACCGGTTGTTCCTCAATCTGGGGCGGCCCCGCTGCAACATCCCCCTACACCACCGACAAGAAGGGTCACGGCCCCGCATGGGCAAACTCCCTCTTCGAGGATAACGCAGAGCACGGCTTCGGTATGTACCTCGGCCAGAAGGCTATCCGCAACTCCCTTATCGAAAAGGTTAAGTGCATAGCTGATGCTGACTGCGCTTCCGAAGCTGCCAAGAAAGCTGCCGAAGATTACCTTGCAACCCTCAACGACGGCAAGGCCAACGGCGCTGCTGCCGAGGCTCTTGTTGCCGCTATCAAAGATGCTGACTGCGACAACTGCCGTGATATAGTTAAGAATAAAGAATTCCTTGCCAAGAAGTCCGTTTGGATTTTCGGCGGCGACGGCTGGGCATACGACATCGGCTTCGGCGGTGTTGACCATGTTCTCGCTCAGGGTGAGGATATCAACATCATGGTATTGGATACCGAAGTTTACTCCAACACCGGCGGACAGGCTTCCAAGGCCTCCCAGATTGGTCAGGTTGCTCAGTTTGCAGCAGCAGGTAAGGCAATCGCCAAGAAGAGCCTTGCCGAAATAGCAATGAGCTACGGCTATGTTTATGTTGCTCAGATAGCTATGGGCGCAGACCAGAACCAGACCATCAAGGCTATTGCCGAGGCAGAAGCCTACAACGGCCCCTCACTCATCATTGCTTACGCTCCCTGCGAAATGCACTCCATCAAGGGCGGCATGGTTAACTGCCAGGCCGAGATGAAGAAGGCTGTTGACTGCGGTTACTGGAATATGTTCCGCTTCAACCCCGCTCTTAAGGCTGAAGGCAAGAACCCCTTCACCATCGACAGCAAGCCCGCAACCGCAAGCTACCGCGATTTCATTATGAACGAGGCTCGTTACTCCTCACTTACCCGCTCCTTCCCCGAGCGTGCTGAGGAACTCTTCACCAAGGCTGAGAGCACTTCGGTTGAAAGATATGAGCATCTTCTTCGCCTCAAGGATCTCTACGCCCCCAAGGCTGACTGATTCAAGGCTATAACAGAATAAGGCAATTTTTACCAAAGCCCCGAAGCTTAAAACTTCGGGGCTTTTTCCTGCCGTAATTGATGATTTGCCATTGAAAACGAAAGCAAATTGTGATAAAATGGATAATAGGATATTATAGTATTCTTATGAAAGCGGAGTGATTCACAATGAGCAAAAAATTTATGGGTGAAGATTTTCTTTTAAACAATGAGCCTGCAAAAAAGCTCTTTGCCGCGGCAAACGAAATGCCGATTTTCGATTGGCATTGCCACCTTTCACCCAAGGAAATTTATGAAAACGAGCAGCCCGCCGATATAGCTTACCTCTGGCTTGCAGGTGACCACTACAAATGGCGTGCCATGCGCTCATGCGGAGTTGATGAAAAATACATCACCGGTGATGCCTCGGGCTACGAAAAATTCAAAGCATGGGCAACAATTATGCCCCTGCTCATAGGCAATCCCCTTTATCATTGGACTCATCTTGAGCTTCAGCGCTATTTCGGAATCTATGAGCCGCTGAGCGCCGCCACCTGCGACGATATCTGGGAAAGGGCAAACAAAAAAATAGCCGAGGGCGGCTTTACGCCCCGTGAGCTCATTATGAATTCCGGTGTAAAATGCCTTTGCACAACGGATGATCCCGCCGATTCTCTTGAGTATCATCAGCTTCTTGTAAAGGATAGCAGCTTTACAACAAAGGTCATTCCTGCCTTCCGCCCCGACAAAGCACTCGGCATTGAGCTCCCCGGCTGGAGAGAATGGCTTTCCGCCATGGAAAACACCGCCGGCAAAAAGATAGGCAGCTATGCCGAACTCCTTGATACACTTAAAGAACGCATTAATTTCTTTGACTCTCTCGGCTGCCGTGCAAGCGACCACGCCTTTGGAGTTTTCCCCTATTGCAGAGCCTCCGAGGATGAGCTTGAAGCCATCTTCCGGAAGGCTTGTAAAGGTGAAGGCCTTTGCAGCTGTGAGGTTGAAAAGTACAAAACAGAGCTTCTCAGATTCCTTGCAAAAGAGTATTATGCAAAGGGCTGGGGCATGGAGCTTCACATAGGCCCAATGAGAAATAACAATACCTTAATGTTCAGCAAAATCGGCCCGGACGCAGGCTTCGATTCAATAGATGACCGCGAGGTTGCTTTCAAGCTTTCAAGAATGCTCGACTCCCTTGCGGCGGAAGAACAGCTCCCGAAAACCATACTCTTCACCCTTAACCCGAAGGATAATTATGTTCTCGGCTCAATGCTCGGCAACTTCCAGACCTCCGAGGCCGAAAGCAAGCTTCAGTTCGGCTCTGCCTGGTGGTTCAATGATAATATAGACGGTATGCGTGAGCAGATGAAGGCTCTTGCAAACCTCGGCTGTATTTCAAAATTTGTCGGAATGGTTACCGACTCCCGTTCCTTCCTCTCCTACCCCCGCCACGAATATTTCCGCCGCATTCTCTGCGGCCTTCTCGGCGATATGGTTGAAGACGGCCTGTATCCCGAGGATTACGATACCCTCTGCGGCATAGTTCGCGACATCTCCTTCAACAACGCGGCAAAGTATTTCGGAATATAAAAATCCGTCAGCGAAAGGAAGAATAACAATGGCAAAATATGTTCTTGCCCTTGACCAGGGCACAACAAGCTCCAGAGCCATAATTTTTGACAAAGCCGGCAACATCATTGCCAAGGCACAGAAAGAATTTGAGCAGATTTTCCCGAATGCGGGCTGGGTTGAGCACGACCCGATGGAAATTCTTTACAGCCAGTTTCAGTCGGTAACCGGCGTTTTTGCCGACGGAAGCGTTTTACCCTCTGATATAGCCGCCATAGGCATTACCAATCAGCGTGAAACAACCATACTGTGGAATAAAGAAACCGGCAAGCCCGTGTATAACGCCATAGTGTGGCAGTGCCGCCGCACCGCTGATATTTGCGAAAAGCTCATTGCGGACGGCCTCTCCGATTATATTCAGGAGCACACCGGCCTTGTAATCGACGCCTATTTCTCCGGCACAAAAATCAAGTGGATTCTTGACAATGTGCCCGAGGCCATGGCACTTGCCAAAGAAGGAAAGCTTCTTTTCGGAACGGTTGAAACCTGGCTTATCTGGAACCTCACCGGCGGCAAGGTTCATGTTACCGATTATTCCAACGCCTCACGCACCATGCTTTTCGATGTTGATAAGCTCTGCTGGGATGAAAAGCTCTGTGAAGCACTCGGCATACCCATGAATATTCTGCCCGAGCCCGTTCCTTCAAGCAAGGTTTACGGCACGGTTGCAGGCGGAATCCGCGGCCTTGAAGCACTTGAAGGCCTGCCCATAAGCGGTGCAATCGGCGACCAGCAGGCCGCACTTTTCGGCCAATGCTGCTTTGAGCCCGGCCAGGCAAAGAACACCTACGGCACAGGCTGCTTCCTGCTTATGAACACGGGTGAAAAGCGCACAAAATCAAAGAGCAACCTTCTCACCGGCGTTGCCTGGGGCATAGGCGACAAGGTGGAATATGACATAGAGGGCTCGGCATTCAACGCCGGCTCCGTTATAAAGTGGCTTCGCGATGAAGTTCATCTTATTGACAACGCCCGCCGCTGTGACGAGCTTGCCGAAAGCGTGCCCGATGCAAACGGAATCTACTTTGTGCCCGCCTTTACCGGCCTCGGCGCCCCCTATTGGGATATGTATGCCCGCGGCTGCATAGTCGGCCTTACAAGGGGCGTTAACCGCGCTCACATTGCAAGAAGTGTGCTTGAGGCAATAGCCTACCAGATGACCGACCTTCTTGAAGCCATGAAGAAGGATTCCGGCATTGATTTCACCGAGCTTCGCGTTGACGGCGGCGCTTCGGTGAGCAATATAATGATGCAGATTCAGTCCGACCTTATCCGCTGCATGGTCGTTCGCCCCAAAACCATCGAAACCACGGCTCTCGGCTCGGCATATCTTGCCGGTCTTGCCGTCGGGTTCTGGAAAAACAAAGAAGAAATCATTCAGAACCGTGAAATTGACCGTGTTTTCACCCCTGCCATGCCTCTTGACCGCAGGAACAGCCTGTACACCGGCTGGAAGCGTGCCGTTGAGCGTTCACGCGGCTGGGAAATCAAAGAATAACACATTCGGCAATTATTATTGAAAGGTGAAATATTATGGACTACAAACAGGAATCACTTAAACTCCATTATGAATGGAAAGGCAAAATCGAAACAGCGGCAAGAACCCACGCAAAAAGCAAGGAAGAGCTCTCCCTTGCCTACACCCCCGGCGTTGCCGCACCCTGCCTTGCCATCAAGGATGATATCAGCAAAAGCTATGACCTCACAAGGCGCTGGAACACAGTTGCCGTTATTACCGACGGTTCCGCGGTTCTCGGCCTGGGCAACATCGGCCCCGAGGCAGGTATGCCCGTTATGGAGGGCAAATGCCTTCTTTTCAAGGAATTCGGCGGAGTTGACGCCGTTCCCCTCTGCATTCGTTCCAACGATGTTGATGAAATCGTAAAAACCGTTTCACTTCTTCTCGGCAGCTTCGGCGGAGTAAACCTTGAGGATATTTCCGCACCCAGATGCTTTGAAATCGAGCGCAAGCTTAAGGAAATAAGCGATATCCCCATTTTCCACGATGACCAGCACGGCACGGCGGTTATAGTCTTTGCCGCTGTTAAAAATGCCCTTAAGCTTCTTAAAAAGAGCCTTCCCGACTGCACCATAGTCATCTCCGGCGCAGGTGCGGCAGGCGTTGCAATCGGCAAGCTTCTCAACGCGGGCGGCGCGAAGAATATCATCTTCTGCAACCGCTCCGGCATAGTGAGCAGCGAATCCAAAATCACCGATGAGCTTCGCAAGAACATCCCGTTCTCCAACAAAAACGATATCAAGGGCAGCCTTGCCGATGCAATGGTCGGCGCCGATATTTTTGTCGGTGTTTCCGCCGCGGGTCTTGTTTCAAAGGAAATGGTAAAATCCATGAATCCCGACCCCATCATTATGGCAATGGCCAACCCCGACCCCGAAATCAACCCCGCCGATGCCAAGGAAGCCGGCGCGGCAGTTGTGGGCACGGGCAGAAGCGATTATCCCAACCAGATAAACAACGTTCTTGCCTTCCCCGGCATTTTCAGGGGTGCTTTTGATGTTCGCGCAAGCGATATCAATGAAGAAATGAAGATGGCAGCTGCCGAGGCTCTGGCCTCCCTCGTTTCCGACGATGAGCTTACAGCCGATTACATCATCCCCGCCCCGTTTGACCCGAGAGTGGGCGATGCGGTTGCAAAAGCCGTTGCAAAGGCCGCAAGAGATAGTGGAGTTGCACGAATCTAAACAGCAGAATTTGTTTAAATCAACAATCTTTTTTAAAATATATTTTATTTTAAAAGGGATTGTTGATTTTTTTTAAGATATATGCAATAATAAGGAGCATTTTATGTTGGAGTCAGAGCCGGATTTTCACGGTTCGGTCTTCACGCCGTGAAAAGCGGCAGAAAATATTAGGAGGAAATAAAAGCATGACAAGTCTCAAAAAAATTATAAGCCTTGCGCTCGTCTGCACAATGCTTATAAGCACAGTTGCTTGCCTCGGCAGCGCTTTCACCTTCGGCGCTTCTGCTGACGATACGGTTTACACCGATTACGCCGGCAAAACCTACAAGCTCGGTGAAGTTTTTGCTGAGGGAAATGACCATGTTCTCTCCGTTTCAGAGCAGAATACAAAGTATGATGCCCTTTACGGTGCGGGCACGGCAAGCGGCTCTTCAGGCAGCGGCGGCTGGGTTTACCTTGCCTCTCAGTCATTCGAAGTAGCCGACACTTACAAAGGTGAGTACGCTATTGACAGCTTCCTCACCGCCACCGACGGCTATGTTCAGCCCGGTCAGCTTATTTTCACCAAGGTCACTTACGGCACTTCATCCGGCCTTTATATCGGCCTTCCGACCTTAGAGTTCGGTTTCTCCAGCAGCTTCTTTGATCTTGTAACTGCTCCGCTTACGGCTGATGTTGCTAAGCTCAGCAGTGACAAGAACAATTCGGATCTTCAGAATTTTGCTGCAAGGATGAATCAGGATAACGCAATAGTATCAGGCCTTAACTTTATCTTCAAGCTTGATACACTTGCCAGCCACACCGATATCACCATCAACCCCACAACTCCGACTGCATCCAAGGGCGGCGGACTTACCACTGACCAGCTTCTTCAGATCGGTGCAATCCGCGGCAGCGCTTATACCATTGAAACAGATACCTGCTTCGCGGCAGACGGTTCCACATGGCTTTTCGGTTACCTTCTTAAGGTTAAGGCTGCCAAGTCGGATTCCAACCCCAACGGCCTTGAAGACGGCGACGCCGGTGCAATCTTTATCCCGAGAGAGCTCTATAAGAGAAAAGACGGCAACAAGAATTACGTTGCTGTTGCAAACCAGAACAAAGTAGCATATTCCTCAACCAAAACAGTAGGTACGGCATTAGCCGATAATGGCTGCACAATGACCTTCGTTACCGACGACTTCGGCTGCGCATTCGTTATAGGCGAGCCCGTAACCGAAACCTACAAGGCAACCTTTATGAACGGTTCTACCGAGGTTTCCGTTGTTGATAATCTTACCAAGGGCGCTTCCATAAGCAATGTTCCCTCCGTTCCCGATAAGGAAGGCTTCAATCCCGTAGGCTGGGGCACAGATGCTGAGGATGTTACATCCGTTGTTGACTTCTCCAACTTCAAGATGGGCGAAGAGGATGTTACATTCTATGCTCTTTACAGCTCCATTCCTCACCACAATGTTACTTATGTAAATCCCTTCACAAACAACAACTTCGCAGTTTCCAGCGTTGCCGAAGGTGAAGAATACACCATAGGCATTGATTCATCAATCAGCACCGATGTTGACGGCTACACCTTCGATGGCTGGACAACAGTTAAGGACGATGCCTCTGCAAAAGTTACAGGTTCTGCTGAAATGGGCACCGCAGATGTTATCTATTATGCTCTTTATAAGATTAACCAGTACACCGTAACCTTCGACGCCAACGGCGGCGAATTTGAAGAGGAAGTTGAAAACTCCTTCAAGGCAGATTACAATTCCGACATTACCGCTATCACAGCCGAGCCCACACGCACCGGCTATGATTTCAAGGGCTGGGCAGCATCCTCAAAAGCTACTGCGGCCGACGAAAGCCTCGGCAAGGTTCCCGCAGAAGATGTTACCTTCTATGCAGTATGGGCTGCAAAGACCTTTAAGGTCAATGCTTTCGCTTCCGAAGATATGTCAGGCACTGCTCCTATCTCGGTTGAAGTAAAATACGGCGATAATGCTCCCACATTCAAACCTACTGATGTTGACGCTATGAGACCCGGCGTTGGCTACGCTTTCCTTGAGTGGGCAGACGAAGAAGGCTCACAGCTCAGCACAAGCAAAAACGCTCCCTTCGGTACAGGCACCAAGTACCAAAAGGAAGGCGACACCAACATCTATGCAAAATGGACCGAAACCCCCGTTGTCAACTTCTATGCAAGCAACGGTGATTCCTATGATGTAATCGGTACTTTCGATAAGACTTCCGGAATCAAATGGGCAGATGTTCTTCAGGCTGCAAAAGATAAGGCTGCCGAATCAGGCGTAACCTTCAATAACAGCAACAAGCTCAACTGGTACAGCGACGAAGCTCTTACCACCGTTGCCTTCGGCACCGACGGTTCAGGCTTCAGCTGGGATAATATTACCGAGAACGCTCCTCTTTACCTCGGCAAGGCCGACTCCAAGGCAACTGTCACAATAGGTGAAGGCGAAAACGCAGTTACTGTTACAACAGCAGACAAAGCAGTTGAAGGCAACAAGACCGGCATCAAGCTCACAGCAGCCGATATCGCAAAGGCCACTCCGTTCGGCAAGACCTTTGCAGGTATCTATGATACTGCTGATGAGTCTCAGACCATCATTGAGCCCGCTTCCGTTTCAAACGGCAACTACTACTACACCACCGAGCCCGGCACTCACAACTATGCCGCAAAGTTTGATGATATCGAGCTTACCGTTAATGTTAACTTAAGAGCCGGCGGCAAGACAATAGCCACTCTTGCAGCAACTGACGGTGACGAAATCAACGCCTCAACAGTATTCACACCCGCAGATGAAAGCAAGCCTGTTCCCGCTGTCGGCGATGAGCTCAGCGCTTTCAACCTTGCAGGTTACTGCCTTGTAAACTGGAAGTCCCCCTCCTCCGACCTCAACACCAACGACGGCTTCGTTCTTGATGAGGCAACTCTCACCGGCGCCGGCGCATATCCCGAATCCGAAACCGTTTATGTCATCAACCTTGATGCTGTTACCGAAGCAAAGCTTTACAAAGCTACCGTCACAATCGAAAACGGCGGCACATTCTCAATCTCCGGCAACAACAGCGAAACCGTTGAAGTAGCGGTCGGCACAACCCTTAAGAACATTCAGGCAATGGTTGCCGAGCAGTTCGGCGATGCAGTTAAGGAAGGCTATATAGCTCTTAACTGGGATTATGATAAGTCCGTCACCAACAACGGTGCAATGCCCGCTCAGGACTTCAGCTACACCATTAAGATGAGCAACCTTCCCTTCAAGGCTCACTTTATGATCAGCACCGATGAAGAAGGCAACCCCGTTGAAGGTTGGTCAACCGATATTTACTACGGCGAAGATTCAGCTCCTCTCTTCGAGCAGACTCTTGAAACCTACCGCTGGAAGCCCTATAACATCTTCCTCGGCTGGGAGCTCACCGACGGTGAATTTGCAGAAGACGGAACAGTTATCGGTGATGTTACAATTACCGCAGACTACGATCCGTTCAGCAACTACCTTCTTATCGTTTACAACTCCAACATTACCGGCGCTGATGTTCCTCTTACCACCGGCGCTTCCGCAAACGATGATATCTACATGACCGTAAGCAAGAAGCTTAAGATTTCCTACTGGAAAGACGGTGAAAGAGTAAGCAGAAAGGATACGGAGTGCAACCTTAAGGAAGGTTCCTTCACCCTCTTCTACCTGCTTAAGTTCGTCGGCAAGAACGACGGCGGATTCTACATCAACGCCTGCCCGTTCACTCTTCCCTGGTCAATCTTTGATCCCAGAGAAATCGGCGATACAATCAAGCTTATCGGCACAGCACTTAAGAATCTTCTTTAATCCGGCAAATAAAGCTTAAACCTGCGCGGGTCACGAAAGTGACCCGCGCTTTTTTGTTGTTTTTCATTCGTCGATTTGTTGACTTTAAGGTCGAACTGTGCTATATTTACGAATGAAATATTATATTATTAAATGTAATATAAAAAGAGAAAGAGGAAAAATGAAATGGCAAAAAGCGGCTACATCAGAGAGATTGATCAACTCGGCAGACTCGTAATCCCGAAGCAGTACCGTAAAGAGCTCGACATCCCCGACGAGGGCGGCACGGTGCTTGTAACAAGCAAAAACGGCGTTATCTCCATAACCAAAGAAAACCCCACCTGCGTTTTTTGCAGAAGCAAAAAGAACCTGGGCGAATTTAAGGGCAAGCCCGTTTGCCCGAGATGCCTTGCAGAAATAAAGGGCGAGGCAGCAGAATAAACCGCAGCAGCAAACAAAAATCGCACCCGGTCAGAGGTTAAATCTGATCGGGTGCGTTTTGTTTATTCTGTTGTGTGTTCTGTTGTTTCCACAGATGTTTCGCTTTTCTCGGCGGTTTCCGTTACCGGCGGAGCCGTTGTTGAGGGGAGTGTCGGCGGAGGAGAGGAAATATCCGCAACCGCGCTGCCGCCCACAACCTGAAGCGCCGCAACATAATAGTCGTTTCCGTCGCTTCTGAGTGTTACCGTGAGTACCTTGTCAGCCTGAGGGGCGGCAAATCCGTTGTCGTTAACCTCTGCCCACGCCTTGCCGGCAATAAGCTCAACTGTTAATATTATCGAATCGCCCCTTGTTTCAAGTGCGGTGACATTCGGCACATAGGCTGTTTCATTTGCGGTAATCGGAATAATGAATCCCTTCTGCGCGGAATCATAGGTGATATCATAACCGCTCATATCAAGTGACGGCAGCGTTTCGGCAAGCGCAACCTCGCTGCCGAACAGTCTGTTAAACTCGGCTGTAACCTCTTCCTCGGGAATAAGCACGCCAACCTCGGTGCCCGCGGAGTAGGAATATTTCTCGGATGAATCGGCGTTCATTACAAGCGACCAAACAGATATATTCACAAGCTCACCGATATCCGCCGTGCTTATATCGTCAAACGGCTCCGGGTCAAACATAACAACAGGCTCAAGAAATTCGGCATAACCTGCTCTTTCGGCAGAATTATCAGCCGCAGAGCTTATTGCCTTTTTTATCATCCCCGCCGCGTTAACCGCTCCGAAAACCGCAAGAATAACAATCAGAAGCCCCAGCGGAAAAGCAAGCCTGCTTTTCTTCTTTTTATTCTTATTTTCAGGCAATCAGAATCTTCCTTTCGCGGTTATCTTATCTGGCCGTCGCCGTTTATCACATACTTTTCGCTCACAAGATTTGCAAGGCCAAGCGGTCCCCTTGCGTGCAGCTTTTGTGTGGAAATGCCTATCTCGGCGCCAAAGCCGAATTCGCCGCCGTCGGTAAATCTTGTGGAGGCATTTACATACACCGCCGCGGCATCAACATCACGGCAGAAAAGCCTTGAAGCGTTCAAATCCTCTGTTATGATACATTCGCTGTGGCCGGTGCCGTAGCGGTTGATATGCTCAACGGCCTCTTCAACCGAGCCCACGACCTTAACCGAAATAATGTAATCGAGGAATTCCTTTGCGTAATCTTCATCCGTGGCGGGAACCGCATAGGGAAGAACGGCGCAGGTAACCTCATCGCCTCTGATTTCAACATTCTTTTCCCTGAGCCTTTCGCCCACGGCAAGAAGTGCCTCCTCGGCAATATCCTTATGCACAAGCAGACTTTCGCAGGCATTGCAGACCGAAATTCTGCTTGTTTTTGCGTTTAACACAATGTCCGCCGCCATATTGATATCGGCAGCCGAATCAATATAAACATGGCAGTTGCCAACCCCCGTTTTGATTACGGGAACGGTGGAATTCTGAACCACGCTGTTTATAAGCCCGGCACCGCCCCTCGGAATAAGCACATCAACATATTCATTAAGGGTCATAAGGGCCGTTGCAGCCTGCCTTGAATTATCCTCAACAAGGATTATGCAATCCTCGGGAAGACCGCTTTCCTTAAGAGCGCCGCGCATGGCCGAAGCCATGGCAATATTTGATTTTATGGCATCCCTGCCGCCCTTAAGAATAACCGAGTTGCCCGATTTAAGGCAAAGTGCGGCGGCATCCGCCGTAACATTGGGTCTTGCCTCAAAAATGACGGCTATTACGCCAAGCGGAACGCTGACCTTTTTAATCTGGAGGCCGTTGGGTCTTGTTTCGCCCCATGTAACCTTGCCCACGGGGTCGCCGCTTGCCGAAATGCTCAGTATGCTGTCGCAAATTCCGTTTATCCTTTGCTCATTGAGCCTTAAACGGTCTATCAGCCCGGCGGAAAGGCCGTTTGCCTCGCCGTTTTTAATATCCTCTTCATTGGCGGCGATAATTGAATCGTAATTTGCCTTTATCGCGTGCGCCATAGCTTCAAGCGCCTGCCTTTTAAGCTTATCCGATGCCGCCCCGAGCACTCTCTGAGCCGCCTTTGAGCGCTTGCCTATCTCAATTATTTCAGTCATTGTTTTTCCTTTCCGCTTTAAAAAGCGTGCCGATAAGTCTGCCGTCAAGCAGCTTGTAAATATCCTCGGGGTCTTCGCCGTTCATAATAACCGTGTCGATTCCGGCATTGTTGGCAAGCTGCGCCGCGTGGAGCTTGGTTATCATTCCGCCGGTGCCGCGTGAAGAGCCGGTTGAGCCGGCAAGTGCAAGAATATCATCGGTTATTCCGTTTACAACGGGAATGAGAACCGCGTTTTCATCCTCCCTCGGATTTGCGGTGAAAAGGCCGTCAATATCGCTGAGGATTATGAGCAAATCCGCCTTAATAAGCGCCGCAACATGGGCGGAAAGGTTATCGTTATCGCCGAATACTATTTCTTCAACCGCAACGCTGTCATTCTCATTAAGTATCGGCAGAGCACCGTATTCAAAAAGCTTATCAAAAGCATTTGTAAGGTTTGTGCTTCTTTCCTCCGATTCAAAGTCGCTTCTTGTAACAAGAAGCTGACCCACGGTGGTTCCGTATTCGCCGAAAAGCTTATCATACATAAACATAAGCTCACACTGGCCAACCGTTGCCGCCGCCTGCCTGCCGGGAGTGTCGTGCGGGCGCTCTCTTAAGCCGAGCTTGCCTACCCCCACGCCTATTGCACCGGAGGAAACAAGGGCAATTTCAAGCCCGGAGTTGCGAAGGTCGCTTATCACCTGGGCAAGCTTTGCCATTCTTCTTATGTTTGCCTTGCCCGTATCATATGTCAGGGTGGAGGTTCCAACCTTTATAACAATTCTTTTTGCATTTTTTACTGTATTCATTTATTTTACTCCCGCCAAACATTTTTTAATCTGTTCCTTGTACCATCTTTCGGAATGAACCTTGCCCACAACACAAAGCGAAACCTTTGAAAAATCAAAAAGCTTTTCCGCAAGGGTTTTAACATTCTCAAGAGTTACCGCCCTTATCGCCTTTACCGTTTCATCATCCGGAACGATTCTGCCGAGCAACAGCTCGTTTCGCCCGTTGTAGGATGCTCTTGCTCCGCCGGATTCAAGACCCATAATCAGCCCCGCCACGGTCTGCTCTTTGGCGCGGGCAAGCTCTTTTTCGGTAATGCTGCCGGCGAAGGAAGCGATGATTTCTATTGTCTGCTTCAATGCCTGCTGCTCTGATTTTTCCGCCAATGCCAATGTAACAACAAACACACCCGCATTCTGATATGCAGCGTTATCGCAGTCAATGGCGTAGGCAAGGCCAAGCTCCTCTCTTATGCGCTGAAAAAGGCGCGAGGAGGATGAAGCCCCGAGAATTGAAATAAGCAGCCTTGCCGCATGGTGTTCAGCCTCGTCGCTTAAGGATAAACCGGGGAAGGCAAGAATGAGCTGATTCTGCTCAAAATCCTTTTTGATGCAGGTGAAGCATTTACGGTATTCCGGCGTTGAAGCCGTTAAGGGATTGCCGCCCGGCTTTTTTTTGCCGAAATATTCATCACACTTGGCAAGCATATCTTTTTTATCAAAATTGCCGCCTATGCTTATTACCGTGCGCTCCGGCACATAAAATTCATTCATATGCGCCAAAAGCTTTTCGCGGTTCATAGAATCAACGCTTTCACGCGTGCCGCAGGTGTTTGCACCGAGCATATCCTTCGGCCAGATACGGCTGTTAAAAACATCGGCACACAAATCCTCGGGCGAATCCTCATACATTGCTATTTCTTCTTTGATAACGCCCTTTTCAAGCTCAATATCCTCCTGCCGAAGAAGCGGAGAGGTTATCATATCGCCGAGAATATCAAAGGCCGTTTCGGAGTGCTCGGTTAAGCACCGGGCATAAAAGCAGGTGAATTCTTTTGTGGTATAGGCGTTCATCATTCCGCCTATTTCATCCATCTGCTCGGCTATCTGAAGAGCGGTGCGGGTAGGTGTGCCTTTAAACAGCATATGCTCAATAAAATGAGCCGCACCGGAGTTTTCGGGTGCTTCATATCGGGGACCGCTTGCAATAAAAATGCCGATATTGCACGAGCGAACCGATGAATTTCCGTCAAGAATAACTCTTGTTCCGTTTTTCAGGGTAATCTTTTCCACTTTATCAACCAACTCAATCTTTTTCTTTGATATTTTCAAAAATAAGCTGTGCCTTGCCGAGGCCTATCCGGTCGCCGCTTGCAACATCGGCACGCTTGTTCACCTTAAGCCCGTTAACGGTGGTTGAAGCACCGGAGCTGTCGGCTATATACCAGCCGTCTTTGGCGCACACAATAACCGCGTGAAGCTTTGAAACGGTTTCATCCTCAATAATTACATCGCAGGTTTTGTTGCGGCCTATTGAGGTTTCTCTGTATTTTATCTGATAAAAATTGCCCTTTGAATCAATCAGCCGCGCCTTACCGAGGGATGGCATTCTTCTTTTAAGCAAAGCTCTGAGGCACAGCAGAACTATTATCACCGCAAGAGCGGGAAAAGCATAGTGTGAAATGTGAAGAACCATTTGCAGATTATCCGTAACACCGCCCCTTTTCCTTATAATAATATATAGTTGTATCTATATTATTATTTGTCGCAAAAAAAGTCAACCGATAAATTGTAAACATTATATTTATTTATCAAAAACGGAGCTCATAAAACGCTTCTTTTTTGTCAATCACACAAAATTGAACCGGCAGTACAATTTTTTATTGAATTTGATTTTTTATTGGTATAAAATAAATGTTGTAAAAAAAGAGGCCGATTATTTTCAGCCGAAATGTGAGGAGTGTATCAACATGAGCTATGTAAAAAAAGTAATTGACGAGGTCGCCAAGAAGAACGCCAACGAGCCTGAGTTCGTTCAGACCGTTACCGAGGTTCTCTCTTCCCTTGAACCCGTTATAAATCAGCATCCCGAATACGAAAAGTGCTCTCTTCTTGAAAGAATGGTTGAGCCCGAAAGGCAGATTTCCTTCCGCGTAACATGGGTAAACGACAACGGTGATGTTTGTGTTAACCGCGGCTACCGTGTTCAGTTCAACGGTGCAATCGGCCCCTACAAGGGCGGCCTTCGCTTCCATCCCTCGGTTTACTCCGGAATCATGAAGTTCCTCGGCTTTGAGCAGATTTTCAAGAACAGCCTCACCGGCCTTCCCATCGGCGGCGCAAAGGGCGGCTCCGACTTTGGCCCCAGAGGCAAGAGCGATGCCGAAATCATGCGTTTCTGCCAGGCCTTTATGACCGAGCTTTACAGACACATCGGCCCCGATGTTGATGTTCCCGCAGGCGATATCGGTGTTGGCGGCAGAGAGATAGGCTACCTTTACGGCCAGTACAAGCGCATTAAGGGCTGCTTCGAAAACGGCGTTCTCACCGGCAAGGGCATCCCCTACGGCGGCTCCCTTATCAGACCCGAGGCAACCGGCTTCGGCGCAGTTTATTACACAGTTGAAGTTCTTAAGCACTTCGGCGAAGAAATCAAGGGCAAAACAGTTGCAATCTCCGGCTTCGGCAATGTTGCCTGGGGCGCAGTTTCCAAGGTAACCGAGCTCGGCGGCAAGGTGCTCACCATCTCCGGCCCCGACGGTTATGTTTATGATAAGGACGGTATCTCCACCCCCGAAAAGATAGCTTATATGCTTGAAATGCGTGCCTCCGGCAGAGATAAGGTTCAGGATTACGCCGACAAATTCGGTGCCGAATTCCACGCAGGCGAAAAGCCCTGGGGCGTTAAGGCCGACATCGTTATGCCCTGCGCCACTCAGAACGAGGTTGGTATGGAAGAGGCAAAGAAGATAGTTGCCAACGGTGTTCCCTACTACATCGAGGTTTCCAATATGCCCACCACCAACGAAGCTCTTGCTTTCCTTAAGGAAAACTGCAAGGCAGTTGCCCCCTCAAAGGCAGTTAACGCGGGCGGCGTTTCCGTTTCCGCTCTTGAAATGAGCCAGAACTCAATGAGATATTCATGGACCGCCGAAGAGGTTGACGCAAAGCTTCATCAGATAATGAAGAACATCCACGACAATTCCGCTGCCGCCGCCGAAAAATACGGCCTCGGCTACGACCTTGTTGCCGGCGCAAACATCGCGGGCTTCATCAAGGTTGCAGATGCCATGATGGCTCAGGGTCTTATCTGATTATCTTCAACAAAATAACAATTTCCCCGCCGTCGGTTCCCGTAACCGGCGGCGGATTTTTTGCTTTAATAACGACACTTTTCCTTGAAAAAAATATTAAAAATTAATGTTTTTTTAATGACAATCGGCACAAATTATGTTATAATTTTACAAAATGGAATAAGTATGTCCCAATCGAAGGTGATGCTATGTTTGAACAAATAATAAATGTTGACAGAATGGAACAGGCGGTGAGCCTTTTCGGCAGCTTTGATGAAAATATAAGGCTTATCGAAAAGGAGTTTTCGGTTTCGGTAATCTCCCGCGGTTCCGAATTAAAGGTAACCGGCGAGCCCGACAATGTGCAGAAGGGCGTGCGCGCGGTTAACGGCCTTTTAACCCTTATTAACCGCGGTGAACCGCTCAGCGACCAGAATGTGCGCTATGTGCTTGCACTTGTTAACGAGGGTAACGAGGATAAGCTTGAGCAGATGACCGCCGACTGCGTTTGTATAACCTCAAAGGGCAAGCCCGTAAAGCCCAAAACCCTCGGTCAGAAGAAATATATCGAAACCATCCGCTCCAACACCATTACAATCGGTGTCGGCCCCGCGGGCACCGGCAAAACCTATCTTGCCGTGGCTATGGCGGTTAAAGCCTT
>JAZUJM010000135.1:0-10619 GCA_045642785.1 Acutalibacteraceae bacterium
AATCAGAAGGCACATCTCTTCCGCACGGTATCGGACGAGGATGTCCTCGGCATTATCGACCGTTGACCGCAGCGTTGCCTGATAGCGGAGCTTCTTTGCCACGATGAGATTCCACGCTCGGCAAAATGCCTTCTGCGGCAGATCGGTTGGAATGCGGACATCTGTGCAGAGCATCGGTCTTTCTTTCGGTGGCTTGCAGTATCGTTCTCTGTATGCTATCAGTTCCGGCGAAGCATTGCGGTTGAAGGTGGCTTTGTGCGGCGGTGTGTAGGTTTGCCCCGGCACTTCGACCGCCGATTGGGTCTTTCGGCTCATACAACGATATGTAGCAAGGAGTTGCTTGTTGGTGGTCGTATAATGATAATAGTAGGGATTTTTATCGCCTCGCTTCAAAAGGGCTCCCGAAACGGCATAGCCGTTTCGGGAAGAGGACGAGGTACGGAGTGAATGAGCCCTTGTCAAAAACAAGGGCGAATGATACGAAGTCACCGAGGACGATGCGGGTCGCGCAAACAGTTCACCGAACTGTTTGTTTCCGCTTTGCGGAAATACCGCTCCCGTTCGAATCCCTTTTTGAATCCAAACAAAAAAGCACCCCTTGTGGGATGCTTTCTTGTTTGGCGGAGAGCAAGGGATTTTATCGCCTCGCTTCGCTCGTTGCGGCTCGGCAAACGCTCCCCCGGAGCGTTTGTCCCCTGCGGGGATTCCCTTCGCGTTCGAATCCCTTGCATATTCAAAACAAAAAAATCAGCCCACCCTGATGGGTAGACTGATTTTTTATGGCGGAGAGCAAGGGATTCGAACCCTCGAAGCCGTGTTTGCAGCTTACACGATTTCCAATCGTGCTCCTTCGACCAGCTCGGACAACTCTCCGTATCTGCTCAAATCTGTTTTTTGTATTCGATTTAGCGTAGGTTATTATATATGACCGGGTGAAAAAAATCAAGAGCTTTTTTAAAAAAAGTGAAAAATATTTGAAAATGTGATTTTGACCCCGGAATGCTTGCTTTTAAACAAAGTTTGTGCCAAAATATTGAAAAAAGTAAAAGGAGCGGCATAAAATGCGCGATTCATATGAAACAGCGGCAAACGGCACGGCACTTGAAACCTTTGAATGGGATAACCCGTGGTGGGAGCACACAGAGGATAAGGAAACTCCGCGTGTGCTTTATATCGGCGATTCCATTTCGCGCGGGGTGCTTCGCACGGTCAACGACCTTGCGGCGGGCAGATATCTTTTTGATAACTTTTCCACCTCAAAGGCTCTTGATAATCCGTTTTATGAGCAGTCACTTGAACTGTTTATGAGCCAGCAGATAAGGTGCGATTACATAATTTTCAACAACGGGCTTCACGGCTGGCACCTCGGGGATGAGGAGTACGGCAGGCTTTACAAAAAGATGCTCGGCTTTCTTAAAGGCAGGGGAGTGCCCGTTTTCGCGGTGCTTACCACCAATCTGCCCATTGATGCCGAAAGAAGAGAAACGGTTATTAACCGCAACCGCTTTGCCTCACTTGCGGCAGAAGAGCTCGGGTGCGGAATTATTGACCTTTATTCCGCCTCACTTAACTGCACCGATTACTGCGGCGACGGAGTTCACATAAAAGAAGACGGCTGCAAAAAGCTTGCCGCCGCCATTCTGGAAGTGCTTGACCGCTTCTCAGTTAAATGATTTTATAACCTCCGACACTCTTTTGTACATCAGATAATGCCCCAAATCGTTGGGGTGGGTGCGGTCGGTGGTGCAGATTTCGGGCAAAACATCGCCGAAAAGGGTTTTGCCGTCGATGAAATAAAGGTTTTTATCCCCGTCTTTTATACCCTTTTCATAGCTTTTGCGAACTATCGCAAGTCTTTCGGCGCTTGTCGGGTCGTCATAGGCGGGGCGGGTCATCATTATCACCGGAGTATCCGGGCATTTTTCGCGGTATGCTTTATAAAACGGATAGTGGGTTGCCGCAAGGTGCTCCGGGTTGGGTGCATTGTGGTCATAATCATAAACGAAAATCCCGTGCTCTATTGAGCAGATGAATTCCGCAACCTCGATTTCTCCCCTCGCAAGTCCGGAAAAGCCGAGATTATAATAATCGGCGTCAAGCTCACGCGCAACAAGGGCGTTATAGGCATTCTGTGCGCCGCAATGGCCGTTTTCAACAATGGAGGAGCCGTAAAAAACAATGGGCTTTTCCGTTTTGAATGGCGTGGGCGGCAGAACCTCGGCATCATCGTCAAGGCAGATGCTTATATCCGTAACCGTCGGGTTCCTCGGCAGATAAACAACCACATCATTTTCGCCTTCATTTGCGAATGTGCCGGTTATTCTGCTGTCGGCATAGGTGTTGTCGGCGGTGATTATTCCGGCAAAGTCCGCGCCGGTGCGCTCACCGATGAAAACGGGCGCAACATTGGATTGATAAAATGCAAATCCGCGGTCAACATATACATTTTCAAGGTCGATTTCGATTTTTATTGTTTTGCTGTTTGTCTTGAAAAGAAGCCTTGCGCCGCAGGGGCGGGCGGAGGCGTCCTTTAACGCGGGTATTTTTTCGACCAGGGCTTCGGGCAGCCGCCTGAAGCCTTTTTCGCTGTCAAAAAACGCAAGGCCGCAAACGCGGAAATTCTTATCCTTATAGTTGTATTTTTTCATGGGGCTCTCCTGTTATTTTAAATATTCGGCGGCGTATTCTTCAAAAAGTTTAAATGCCGCTTCGGCTTTATCGGGATCGCTTTCAAGGCCGTGATTCGAGTTTTCATAGGTTAAAAAGTCATGCCGAACCCCTGCGGCGGTGAGCAGAGAGTCAAGGGTTATTGCGTCGGAATAGGGCACAACGCTGTCTTTTGCACCGTGACAGATAACCGTGGGCACGCTGCTTTCGTTAACATATTTTGCGGGTGAGATATCATAAAGCAAATCTTTGACCGAATCAGCCTGCTCCGGGGTGAAACGACTGCCGCAGCATTTTGAAAGCAGCTCACACATAACATATTCGTCGCCGAGCGCATTGCCCGCGTTGTCGGTGCCGTAAATCAAGGCGGGGTTTGTCAAATCCACGGGGCCGCAGAAATCCACCACGGCTGCAGGGGTAATCGGCGCCTCGTCATTTCTTGAATAGGCATACAGCAGGGAAAGGTGACCGCCTGCGGATGCACCGTGAAAAAGCACCTTGTCAATGCTTATTCCCTTTTTTGCGCCGTAATCCTTTATGCAGCCGAGTGCGGAGGTTATATCGTCAAGAATATCATTAATGCCGGTTGAATCCGAGGCGTAGCGGTAGTTCATTGCCGCGGCGGCGTAGCCCTTTTCGCTCCAGGTCTTCAAATCATTGCGGTAGCTCTCTTTATCACCTGCTATCCAGCCTCCGCCGTGAATAAGAAGAATAAGCCCGGTGCTTTCCCCGGCGGATTTCGGCAGATAAAGGTCAAGCACCTGCCGTTCCTCCTTGCCGTAGGGCATACTGATTTTAACATAATTGTCGGCGTAAATATCAGCGCAGCCGCTGAAAACGGCGGTGAAGAATGCAACCATCGCGGCAAAAAAAGAAGTGATTTTCTGAATTAACATAAATCAAATGACCCCCATATCATTTTTTAAAATCGTAACACAAAAAAACAAAAAAGTCTATTGATATTTTTGTTGACTTTTTTGCCGCGGTAATACTATAATTACATTATATTTTGTGTGAAAGGAGCATAATATGTCTGTTGTAAATGCAATTTTAACTCATTTCCCCGCTTTCCTTATGGCAATAATAATGGCTTTCATCCCCTCGGCGGGAATCGAGCTCCCCGTTATTGATGTTTCGGAGGAGAACTGCCTTATGAATGTTGAGCTTATTTCGGATACTCACCTTGAAGAAAAAGAGCTTTTCAGAAAGGCTTTTCTCAAAACCGGCCTTAAAAACCTTGACCGAAGCAAAACCCCGGTTGACGCTGTTGTTGTTACCGGCGACCTTACAAACTATGCCGACGAGCCGAGCCTTGCGCTCTTCTATGATATCATTAAGGAATACAGCCCTGCCGATGTTGTTGTTGCCGCGGGCAACCACGATATAGGCCATGCGGGCGACCGTGACAAAACCGATATCAGCCGTGAAGAGGCAATGGCAAATGTAATAGAGTATTACAACGAATACAGCGGTCGTGACCTTACCGCGAACTATTACAGCACCGAAATCAACGGCTACAAATTCATTGTTATAGGCGATGAATGTATTGACGGCGGCCATTGGGATGCCATGGATATGTCCGCAGAGCAGCTTGCTTTTCTTGATTCCGAGCTTGCCGAGGGCACAAAAGACGGCAAGCCCGCCTTTGTTTGCTGCCATTGGCCCGTTGACGATATCAACGGCGAGCAGGTTATCTGGCCCGACAGCGGCATAGACCTTGAAAAGAACGATATTAAATCCATAATGGAAAAGTATGAAAATGTTTTTTACATCAGCGGCCATATGCACGCAGGTATAAAGAGCGTTGCCTACGGTGAAAAGTACGGCCTTAAAACAGCCGAGCAGGTCAACGGTGTAACATACATAAGTCTGCCCACCTACGGCATAATCAATATGTTCGGCAATCCTCTTTCCGGCACCGGCGCACAGCTTGAGGTTTATGCGGATCATGTTGTTTTCCGCCCCCGCAACTTTATCACCAACAAGTGGTACACCAACGCCGCGTGCACCTTTGAGCTTGTATAACCCGAATTAAAAATCAATCCCGATACCGTGCCTGATTGGCGGGTATCGGGATTTTTTTGCACTTTCTTTTATTTGTTCAGTAGTTCAAGATAATGCGCGGCACGCTTTTTTGCGCCGTCAAGGTCCATATCGGAGTAGTTGCCGCATTCAACCGGGGTTGCGCCGGGGATTGCACCCTCAAAATCGGCGGTGAAGGCAAACAGCTCTTTCATAAGCTCCTTTATTTCATCAACCGAGGGAGCACCTGCCATAATAAGATAAAATCCGGTTCTGCAGCCCATGGGTCCCCAATAGATTACATTTTCTTTAACACCCTCTTTGTTGCGCAGGTAGGTGGCACCGATATGCTCAATGGTGTGAATTTCTCCCGTGCTCATAACCGGCTCAAAATTAGGCCTTGTTATGCGGATGTCAAAGGTTGTAACCGGGCAAAGGGCGTTTGTGCCGGGGATTGCCTCTGCCGTGCTCACCGCGTCGCGGCGGCTTTCGTAAACCCCGGGGAGCAGGGTCATATGGTCTATGGTGAAGCTTTTGATTCTTTCCATTGTGATACCTCTTTTTATTGTTTTCAAGTATTATAATCCGATGTTCAAACGCTTGTCAAGCTTGCATTACTCAATATAGCTGTCGTTGTAAGAAAGCTTTTTGAGCATTATGAAGGCCAGAACGAACATTGCGCCCACAAATGGGATGAACGCAAGCGTCCACATTTCGCTTTCGATTCCGGCAAGAAAATCATAGGTGCCGTGAAGCAGCACGGGGATGATAACCGAAACCAGCCGCAGGGTGCGGCTTGCGGAGCGGTCACCGAGGTTGTCATATTTTTTGGCAAGGCCGTACCATGCGCCCATAAAAACTCCGAAGCAGGCGTGGCCGGGCACAGCGGTAACCGCGCGAACAATCGCATTGTAAAAGCCATATTTTATAACATAGCCTATATTTTCCCAAAGTGCAAAGCCGAGTGAAACAAAAACGGAATAAACAACGCCGTCAAAGCGGCAGTTGAACTCCGGCGAATTCCAGGTTTTGCGCTTCATAACAAGATATTTGAAGCCCTCCTCCGACAAGGCAACAATGATAAAGTTGGAGATAAGGCTGTAAGCAAGACTGCTTTCATCAAAGCGGAGCCCGAGCAGAAAGGTGCCCGCGCTTTCGGTTAAAAGGGCAAGAAAGGTGGAAAGAATGCCCTGTTTTACGAGAATGCTCATAAGCCGTGGGGATTCCTTGTCAAGCTTATCCGTTTTGTAAACATAGCTCATAAGCGCGATTGCCGGTATTATTGCGGCAATAATCAGAATGGGCTTGAATCCGAAAAGGAGCATTTGCTTTTCCTCCGATATGGAAAAATTAAGGCCGGTGAGGCCACTTAACCTCACCGACCTTTTCAAGTTCAGAGTTTATTCAATCTCAAGGCGTCTGGATTCGGGCTGAGTCTTTTCTTTCTTGGGCAGCTCAACGCTCAGAACCCCGTTAACATAACTTGCCTTTATCTCATCGGCATTAATTCCGGAGATGTCGAACTTCCTTTTGAAAACACCGTAGGAACGCTCACAGCGAAGGTAATTCTTCTCTTTGTTTTCTTCTGTGCTCTCATTTGAACGCTCGGCGCTGATAACCATGGAGTCACCGTTGATGTCAATGGCGATGTCGCTTTTGTCAAAACCGGGAAGGTCGGCCTTTATCATATAGCTTTCGCCCTCATCGGTAATGTCGGTGCGGAATGAAGAAAAACTGCGGCGCTCGGGAACGCCGAAAAAGTACCTTTCAAGGTTCTCCATTTCACAGAAGGGGTCATAACCTCCGCGGTATCCTCTGTGTGAATAAGGTCTGATTTCAAACATAACATATTCCTCCTGAAAAATCAATTTTTATTTTTTGTGCGGTCTTCTTAACATTGGCACGCCCGACCGTTCTGCGTGCCCGGCACCGTTTACGGTGCGTTACTTGTCTGCCGTTTCCCAATCCAAATTAATCACCTTCTTAAAAATTAACGGGATGTTTTCTTTCATCATCATTATTCTTTCCTCATCCGACGCCTTTATTATATCGGCCATAAAAGAACAATGTGTATACTATTTGTGAACATTCTGTGAATTATTAGCACTCTACGCGCAAGAGTGCTAAAGCAGGACAAGAGAGAACCCGGCGCGGGATTCGCGCCTGGCAGATTGCGAATAAAATGTTTAAATTATATAAGAATGAGGAAAAGGAAGCCTGCAAGGCCTGACATAAGCATAAAGCCGATTACAAGGAAGATAAGTGCAAATGAGCCGGAGGCAAAAAGGCTTGCCGCGGTTGCCTTTACAACTGTTGAGCTTTCAGCCTCGGAGATATTCTGCCAGATGAAATCAATGGTTTTGCCGTTCTGTGCAAAGCTGTCAAGCTCAAGGCTGTTTTTGTCGGCAGCTCTTGTGAATCCGCATTTTTCAAGCTGATTGCCGAAGATGTCGGCCATTCCCTCATCGGGCAGTTCAATGGTGGAAACCATTCTGAGCTCGGCTGCGGGCTCGGTCTGACGAAGGTGGCCGGGCTTGAAGCCGGTGCACCACCAGTATTTATCCCAGGGGCGGGTGAACTGATACTGATAGTTGCCGTCGCCCTTTTCATCCCAGTACAGAGTCATTTCCATATTCGGGCGGTATTGCATGGGGGTAGCGCATTTATAATGGGTCCATGCGGTTATATCTTCATTGTCTTCTATCTGTTTGTCACGGTAGTAAACGCCGATTTCGCTGCCGTAGAAAACCATTCCGTACTGGCCCTTCCACAGCTGAATCATCCATGATTTTCCGCCGTAGTTGAAGTGCATACGAACATAGTCATATTCAAGCAGAATGTAGGGGCAGACAATATCAAAAGCGTTGAGGAATCCGTAGTTTGACTGCCAGCATTTGTTATCATCGGTATAGAAATAATCGCCGTCATAATTGTAGCGATAGCCGAGAATCTGCCTCTTTTGAAGCAGGTTGAGGGCAGGGTTGCCTTTTCTTTGAATAAAAACGGTGATGTCGTCGCTTGCGGTGTTGCCGTCTTTGTCGGTAACAGTGGCTGTGATAACCGCTTCGCCGGTGTCAACGCCTGTCACAACACCGTTTTCGTTAACGGTTGCAACGGGGGTGTGGTTGGAAGACCATGAAACCGTGAAATCTTCATCGGTTGCCTCGGAATCGGCGGGGACTGTGATAACCGCTTTAAGGGGAATCTGACCGTTGACATTTGTTCTGACATTATCGGCTGTTATTTCCACCTTGAATGAATCGCCGACAACAACTGCCGAAACGCCTACTGCCGCCACAGCGAATAAAAGCAGGGCAACGAGAAGAACAGAGGTTATGCGTGAAGCTGTTTTTTTCATTACTCTTTTTCCTTTCTGAAAGGGAATTTTTAACGCATACTTTTAAATTTTAACATATATTTAACGATTTGTCAAATTTATTGTTTTTCATATGCCGGGCTTAACATTATGCGGTAATTTGCTTTCCCAATAATCTTTTTCCGTGTTGCCAACGGCAGGGCGTTATGGTATAATCCGATTTAAAGGAGTGATTTGTTATGATAGGTATTATAGGTGCCATGAAAATTGAAATTGACACCATAAGAGAAAAAACCGAAAACAAAAAGACCGAAACCATCGGCGGAATAGAATTTGTTTCCGGCCTGCTTAACGGCAAAGAGATTGTTACCGCGGTTTGCGGAATAGGAAAGGTCTCGGCAGCAATGTGCGCTCAGATTATGATTCTGCGCTATTCTCCCGATTACATTGTCAACACCGGTGTTGCGGGTACACTTACCGATGCACTTTCGGTCGGTGATGTTGCAATAGCGGAAAATGTTGTGCAGCACGATATGGATACCACCCCTCTCGGTGACAAGCCCGGCCTTATCAGCTCGCTCGGGCTGGTTCAGATGCCCTGCGGTGAACAGCTTGTTAAAAAGCTTACGAAGGTTGCCGGCGAAATAGGTGTTAAAACCGTTAAAGGAACAATAGCCTCCGGCGACCAGTTTATCTGTGACCCCGCGGTCAAAGAAAGAATAGTATCCGTTTTCGGTGCGATAGCCTGTGAAATGGAGGGCGCTGCCATAGGTCAGGTTTGCTGCTCCAACTCGGTCCCGTTTGCCGTTGTGCGTGCAATTTCCGATTCTGCCGACGGAAGTGCGGAGATGAGCTATGCCGAATTTTTACCCAAGGCAGCCGCAACCGCCGCAAGAATGATTGAAGCTGTGGTAAATTACACATAACTTTTTCCGTTCATTGGCGGTTTGTTATTGACATTTACTATATTATTTGGTAAAATTAAGCGAATATCCTGCTAAGGCTTATTTAATTCCATATTTTTAAGGAGGAATCACCTTGATTGATCAGAAAACCCTCGCGTACATAAATATGTATGCAGTGCTGGGTACACTCGAGAACCTCTGCGAGCTTGCTCCCGAGGCTTCCTCTCTGCTCACAAACAAAAAGCCCGTTAAAATAGGCTTTGTTGTTAAGGGCGGCCCCAGCGCAACCATCACCTTCAGCAAAGGCAAGTGCAGAATGGACCAGGGCTGCAAAGAATGCGACGTTAAGCTTCCGTTCAGCTCCTGCGAAAAGTTCAACGGCCTCATCGACGGAACCGTTACCCCCATCCCCTCAAAGGGCTTCACAAAGATCGGCTTCCTTCTTAAGGATTTCACAAAGCTTACCGATCTTCTTAACAAGTATATGCGTCCCGATCCTGCTGACCTCGAAGATCCCGACTTCTTCGCAATCAGCACCGAGCTTATGCTCTACACAATCGGTGTTGCCATTTCTCAGATAGGCAACAACGACGAAATAGGCAAGTTCTCCGCAGATCATATCGTTGACGGCAGCATCTGCCTTTCAGTCAAAAACGGCCCCGCTCTTGAAATTATCTGCAAGGATCACCGCCTTATCACCCTTAAGAAGCCTCCCGAGAAGTATCGCTGCGCCATGGTATTTGATTCCATCAAGACCGCCCGCGATCTTTTTGACGGCAAGGTTAACGCTCTTACCTGCATCGGAACAGGTAAGGTTGAAATGCACGGCCTGGTTGGTATGCTTGATAACATCAACCGTATTCTTGACAGAGTTGCTCTGTATCTTGCATAAGGAGGTAGCTTGAAATGAGTAAAGAGAAATTCCCGCTTTATAAAACAACAAAATCCGACGAATGGTATGACAGAGCCGCTAAGGTTATCCCCGCAGGCGTCTACGGCCACCTCGGCCCCGCCGAAGGTCAGTTCATCCCCGTAAACCGCTGGCCCCGCTTCTCCGAGAAGGCTCAGGGTACATATTTCTGGGATGTTGACGGCAACAAGTACATTGACTATATGTGCGCTTACGGCCCCAATGTTCTCGGTTACTGCGACCCCGATGTTGATGCTGCCGCTCTTGAGCAGATTAAGATAGGCAACTGCACAACCTCTCCCAGCAAGATTATGGTTGAGTGCGCAGAGCTCCTTGTTGACACAGTTAACTGCGCTGACTGGGCATTCTTTGCAAAGAACGGTAACGATGCCACCTCCGGTGCTATCCTTACCGCCCGTGCACACACCCACAGAAAGAAGCTCATCTTCTTCAACGGCTTCTATCACGGTGTTGCTCCCATGGTTCAGAAGATTGACTATCCCGGCGTTCTTCCCGAGGATGTTGCCAACAACCTCTACTGCAACTGGGATGACATTGAAGGCTTCAAAAAGCTTGTTGAAGAGAACAAGGGCGAAATCGCCGCTCTCATCGCTCAGCCCTACGACCACGGCAACTTCTATGACAACAAGTTCCCCGCAGAGGGCTTCTGGAAGCAGGTAAGGGATATCTGCACCAAGGAAGGCATTGTTCTTATAGTTGATGACGTTCGCGCAGGCTTCCGCCTTGACCTCGCCGGCAGTGACCATTACTTCGGCTTCGAGGCTGATATCATCTGCTT
>JAZUJM010000136.1:0-7500 GCA_045642785.1 Acutalibacteraceae bacterium
TAGTGCTTTATGCAGGCAATAACATTTTCATCCTGAACTCCGCGAACAAGTGCGCTGCCCATTTTGCCTATATGAACGGTATCCTCACCGTATGTTTCCTGGCTTCTGCCTCCGCCGGGATTATAAGGCACGTTAAGACACACTCCACCGTAAAAATTGCCGCCGTGAGCTCTGATTTCGGCACCTATTGCATTGCCTACTCTTTCTTCAAGCTCAGGGTCAAAGGTCGCTCCGCGTGCCATGGTAACTGGGAAACAGGTTGAATTGCCGCAAACACAGCCGCGGGGACCGTCGCAGAATTTCATTTCGGGAAAACCGAGGCGCTCACAGCCGCCCGCTCCGTAGGGGTGGGAGTTGTAGCTGCCGATTCCCATACTCTCCCAAACCTTGCAGTTGCCTGCCATAAGCTTGACTTTTTCTTTAAAATTCATCTTTGAAACGATTTCTTTTGCTTTATCTGTATAGGTTAATCTGTTCTCTTTTGTGCAAACCATCTGTTTTCCCTCTCTTCTTTATCTTTGACCAAGTGCGCGTGTGTTTCCGCCACAAACACGCTCCGTTTCCTCTATACTTACACGGTTATAATCTCCGTTAACTGTGTGCTTCAATGCTCCTGCGGCAGCTGCAAACTCAATCGCTTCTGCTCCCGGGGCGTTGTTCATCATCTTGTAAATAAGTCCGGCTGCAAAGGCATCGCCCGCGCCGACCCGGTCAACAATATCCACCGAATAGTGTGAGGAATAATAAACGCCGTCTTTGTCTTTTAACATTGCGCTCCAATTATTAAATGATGCGCTTATGCTTTCGCGTGCGGTGAGTGCAACGGCGGAAAAGCTGAATTTTTTAATCAGCATTTCGGATAAAACTGAAAGCGCCTTGTCGGTGGGCTCTCCGTTTTCATAAAGCGAACTGTCTGCCTTCAGGCCGAACACATCAAAAACGGAGCCGTCATTTGCAATGAGTACATCAACATACGGCATTAATGCCGTCATTACTTTGCCGGCTTCTTCCCTGCTCCAAAGCTTGCTTCGGTAATTAAGGTCGCATGAAACGGTGATTTTTCTTTTTTTGGCTTCCTTAAGTGCGGCAAGAACAGACTCGGAAAGATTCTGACCCAATGCCGGAGTTATTCCGCTGAAATGAAACCAGCCGCAGTTTTCAAAAGCGGCGCCGAAATCATAATCGTCGGAACAGGATGCGGCAAAGGAAGAATTCTTTCTGTCATAAATTACTTTTCCGGCACGAAGCCCGGCACCTTTTTCAAGAAAATAAATGCCCATTCTTTCGCCGCCGCGAACAATAAATGAAGTGTCTGTTCCGAATGACCTGAGCTCATTTATGCAGGCATCGCCGATTTCATTCCGTGGCAGGGCGGTTATAACCGCCGTGTCGGTGCCGAAGCAGGCAAGCGAAAGCGCAACATTGGCTTCGCTGCCGCCGAAGCAGGTTTCCAAAATCGGAGTTTGAAGAAATCTGTTATAGCCGGGAGGGGAGAGGCGAAGCATTATTTCGCCGAAAGTGACAAATTTCATATTTCCTTTACCCTCCTTACAGCCTCACGGGTAAGAGCTTCAATCTGTTCCGGGGTACCCTTCATCATCCAGCTGCCGCCGGCGGCTGCAACAAATGGCAGCTTTAAATAATCAGCAATGTTATCGGCGTTGATTCCGCCTGTCGGCATAAATGTTATGCCGGGGAATGCCGCCGAAAGGGCTTTAAGCGTTTTTACGCCGCCAAGAGCTTCGGCGGGGAAAAATTTAAGAGTGGTAAGCCCGCAGCAGACAGCAGCGGTAATCTCGGTTGCAGTTGCAACACCCGGAATATATGGAACATTTTTACTGCTGCAGTAATCAAGCACTTCTTTTGAAAAACCGGGCGAAACAATGAATTTTGCACCTGCATCTATTGCCCGTCTGCATTGGTCGGCATTAATAACCGTTCCCGCTCCGATTGAAGCTTCGGGGAATTCTTTAACCGCTATGCGTATTGCCTGCTCGGCACATTCGGTGCGGAAGGTTATTTCCGCCACTGTTATTCCGCCGTTAACAAGTGAACGAATGACGGGCTCTGTGTCTTCTGCCCGATTTAAAACAACAACGGGTACTATTTTGTTTCCGTTTAAAATTTTCATTTTTGTTTACCGCTTTCAAAAATATTAAAAATCTTATAAATTTTAACATAAAAATATATGAATGGCAACAAAAAATAAAGGAATTCAGTTAAAATATTCGGGGTTGAAATTGTTTAATTTTGCTGATAAACTATGGCTGAATAATTAAAATATAATTTGATTAATTGAGTTGGAATTTGAACTTGCCGGAAAGAGGGCGGATAATCAATGGAATATTACGAAAAAAGATGCGGATTTAAAAGAGCCGTAGAAACTATAATTACCAATAAACGGCAAAAATATCACGGTGAAAAATCATGCGATATTTTCAACGGAGAATTTAATCTTAATGATGCCGTTGTAATTAAAAAGCAGCCCGGAAGGCCTTTAAAGGTGCTCAATATAACCGACCCGCATTTTTCGGATAAGGATATCCGATTCCTTATGGCATATACGGTTGAGCGGGTTTTTAAAGGCCTTGTAAAAAAAGAAAAACCCAACCTTATTACGGTTACGGGTGATATGGTCTGTGCTAAGCAAACCGATTATTCTATTGACAGATTCTGTGATATGGCTGAGGGTGCGGGTGTTCCGTGGGCTCCGGTTTTCGGCAACCATGATAAGGAAGCAAACTGCGATATGAATTACCTTGCCCGGCAGATGATGAAATGCCCGCATTGTGTTATGAAAATGAACGACCCGGAAATGGGCGTCGGCAATTATGTTCTGCTGATAACCGAGGGAGATATTTCCGATTCAACTGCCTGCTTTATAATGGCAGACAGTCATTCTTCTCAGGTAAACGAAACTCAGCTTAAGTGGATTTCATCTGTTTGCAAAAAGGTTAATGAACTGACAAACGGCAAAGCAGAAATTTCCGTTTTCTTCCATATACCTTTGCCGGAGTATGAGTATTTTTATAACGAGGCATATGACGAAAACAAAAAGTGCTGGAAAGAGGGATTTTCGGCCTTTGGCGAAAAGCACGAGAAAGTTTGCTGCGAAAAGGATGAAAACGGTGTTCCGGTGCAAAGAGGAACCTTTGATTGCTTTAAGAAGTGCGGAATCTCCTATGTCTTTTGCGGTCATGAGCATTTAAACAATTTTTCGGGAATATATAACGGAATAAGATTAACTTATACATTAAAAATCGGTCACGGTTCGGGCTTCAGACCTCAGTTTAACGGCGGTACGGTTATTACCGTTGATAACGGAATAACAGAAATAAAGCATATTACAAAAGGAATATTGGGCTATAAAACATTAAATAAAATGGAGATGAAAAAATGAGCAATCCGCTTTTTGATGCAATTATAAAAGAAGAAGCGCCGATGTACGATGCGGCAATAATAACCGAAAAAGGAACTGAGCTTTGGAAAAATCCCGTTTGCCACAATGCCAACAACAGCCATTCTGCAACAAAGTTTTTTGTTGCAACCGCGATAGGGCAGCTTTACGACAAGGGCCTGCTTTCTCTTGATGATAAAGTGACTTCATTTTTCACTAACGAAGAAATGGGTGATTTTTGCGAGGGTTGGAATAAGGTTTCGGTTTTTGATACTCTTCGCCATAAAACGGGAATTGAACATATTCCCTACGGCGTTGATGAGGATAACGACATTGAAAAAATCGGCGAAGATTTTCTGAAATATGTTTTTTCGTTGAAAATTGAGCACGAACCGGGAACATTTTACCATTATTCAGATGCCTCATTTTATCTGCTCGGCAGAATAATCGGCAAAGCAAGCGGAAAACACCCCGTAGATTATCTGAGGGATAATATTCTTTCTCCGCTTCGGTTTAAGCAGTGGGCAATGGCACTTTGCCCCGGCGGCTATCCGATTTGCGGCGGCGGATTCTTCACCCGTGCCGATGATATGGCAAAGCTCGCATTTGCTTACTCCTGCGGCGGTGAATATAACGGCAGGCGCATTATTTCACGCGAATGGATTTCCCTTGCAATGGAGAATGATTTTGCCTGTACCCGTTTTCGTGATACCGATATTTTCCTTAAAACGGGTGCAAGGGGGCAGTGCGTTGCTTTTTCAACAAAGCATAAAGCCGCAGCCGCATGGCACGGCTGCTCGGCTCCGGATGATAACGGCAAAAGGAACGACAGACTGCTGCTTGCATTTAACGAATATCTGAAAACGCTGTGAAGAGGAAAATAATATGAAATGTATTGATTTGATTAATGAACTTAAATCGTTGGCGGCTTATGAGGTCGATGAAGAAAAAACCTGCGACACCGTAAAGGCCGGTGACACCGAAAAAGAGCTTAACAAGGTTTGCTTTTCGATGTTTGCAACGCCCGATGTTATAAAAAAAGCCAAGACGCTCGGTGCTCAGCTGCTTGTTGTTCACGAGCCGACTTTTTATAATCATATGGACAATGAAATTCCTTACAAAATAGCTGAATTAAAAAGAAAATTCGTTGAAGAATCAGGTATCTGCATTTTCAGATTTCATGATTATGCTCATCTTGCTGAGCCGGATATCATATACGACGGCACCGTTTCAATGCTTGGATTAAAAGGGAAAAGAGTAAACGGCGAAAAATCCGGAGAAAAAAGATTCGGAATTAACCAGTTTATTCTTGATGAAGAAATTACTCCGCGTGAATTGGCAAAGCTTATTGAAGACAAGTTGGGGCTTAAAAACGTTAGAATTGCGGGCGCGGCAGATTCAAAATGCCGAAAGCTTTCCTGTTGCTTCGGTACTCCCGGCGGGCTTGAAAAACAGCTTGAGGAAAACGACATTGTTTTAGCCGGTGAAATTTGCGAATGGGGAGTGGGTGAAATGGCAAGGGATTACGCTCTTTTGGGCTGCAGCAAGGCCATTATTGTTATGGGTCATATCGGCTCGGAAAGAAGCGGAATGATGAAACTTGCCGAAATGGTTAAAAATATTCATCCGGAGTTAAATCCGGAATATATTGAATGCTCAGAGCTTTATCAATACACGAAATGAGGATAATAAAATGAAATATTGTGATTATGTCAACACAAAGCAGGGCAGCGCTTCCGTTCACCGTTTCAGCAACGGCAACACTCTTCCCCTTTGTCAGCTTCCGTTCGGTATGACGGCTTTCTGCCCGCAAACAAGCGACGGTGATATAAGGTGGTATTATCATCCCTCTCACCGTTCATTGGAGGGCATAAGATTAACTCATCAGCCTTCCCCGTGGATTGCCGATTACGGCGCTGTGGCGTTTTTGCCTCAAAGAGCTCCTGCCGCTCTCGGCGGTGAGGAAAGATGGTCGGGATTCAGGCCTGAGGATGCTGTTTTAAAGCCTTTTTACATTAAATATGATTTGCTGCGAACCGCCTGCCGCTTTGAGGTTACGCCTACCGAAAGGTGTGCCAAAATGCGTTTAACATTTAAAAAAGATAATTGCAATTATTTTTCGGCTCATTCGGTAAGCGGAAATTATTCTTTTGAATATAAGAATAATAATCTTTATATTGCCACCGACAACAGCAACGGCGGCGAAGCAAAAAATTTTACGGAATATGTGATTGTCAGATTCCCGTCGGGTTCGGTTGATGAAAGCGGAATTCTGGTTCACGGAGCAAACGGAGCGGAAAACGGATTTAAAATTGAGGGCGAAGATACCGCAATTCACATTAAACTAAAAAATTTAAGCGTTGAATTATCCGTTGCCGCGTCTTATATTTCATTTGAGCAGGCATTGATTAATCTTGAAAACGAAGTAAATGAAAAGAGCTTTGATGAAATAATGAAGGCGGGGGAGGATATCTGGGAAAAACGCCTTTCCTGTGTTCAGATTGAAACTGATGATGAAAAGCAGTTCAAAACATTTTGTTCTTGTATGTACCGTGCGTTCCTTTACCCGCACAAGTGTTATGAGCTTGATGAAAACGGTGCGGAAATTCACTATTGCCCTCATGACGGACTTGTTCACCCCGGCAAGCGCTACACCGATAACGGCTTTTGGGACACTTACAGAACCGTTTATCCGTTTTTCTCGCTTGTGTGCAGAGAAGAACTTGCCGATATGGTTAAGGCTTTTATCAATGAATATCGCGAAAGCGGCTGGCTGCCGAGGTGGCTTTCAATCGGTGAGCACGGCTGTATGCCCAGCACGCTTATTGACGCCGTAATCTGCGATTGCGCCGTTAAAGGATTGCTTGACAATAAAACGCTTGAAACTGCTCTTGAGGGGATGATTAAACATTCCGTTACAGATTCTCCCAACCCGAATTTCGGGCGCAACGGAGCTCAAAGTTATTGCAGATTGGGTTATGTGCCCTATGATGAGCAGAAAGAGAGCGTTAATTTAACTCAGGATGCCGCATACGGCGACTGGTGTATTGCGGTTATTGCCGGAATCCTCGGTAAAAAAGATATCGAAGAGGAGTATTATAAACGCTCAAAGAATTATGAAAATCTGTTTGATAAAGAAACAGGCTTTATGAGGGCAAGGGATTCAAAGGGCGAATTCAGACCTGATTTTTCACCAATCGGCTGGGGCCGGGATTATACCGAGGGCAGCGCGTGGCAAAATTCCTTTGCCGTTCCGCACGATATTGAGGGCCTTGCCGCTCTTTACGGAGGCAAAGAAAAGCTGATTGAGAAAATTGATGAGCTTTTCGCGTGCAAGCCTGATTATGAGATTGTCGGCTATGACTGCGAAATTCACGAGATTACCGAAATGGCTGCCGCAGATTTCGGCCAGTGCGCCATTTCAAATCAACCGAGCTTTCATATTCCTTATATCTATTCCGCCCTCGGGCACCCGGAAAAAAGCGCATATTGGGTTGAAAGGCTTTGCAGGGAAGCTTTTTCGTTTGAAGATGACGGCTTCCCCGGTGACGAGGATAACGGCACAACAGCCATATGGTATATTTTCGGCATTTTGGGCTTTTATCCGTTCTGCCCCGGTAAGCCGGAGTTTGTAAAGGGTAAAAAACAGGTTAAGAAATGCTTCATTCTCGGGCGTGAATTTGATGCCGATAAATATGAGAACATAATTCCGTACTCTGATTTTCAATAAAAAAAGCCCGCGGCAGTTATCTGAGCTTACTGCCGCGGGCATAATTTTGTGATGTTTTACTGTGTTACATTAAGTTTGCCGAAAAGACCTTTGAAGAATGAAACGATTTTATTAAAGAAATTGTGCTTGATAATTACCGTTTCTGTTTCGCTTTCGATAATTTCATCGCCGGCTTGGTAAACGACCTTTAAGGTAAAATCGCTCTTTGCTTTTGAAACCGTAATCTTGCTGCCGTTTGTGTTGGCGGGAACACCGTCAACATACCATGTATATCCGTTACCGGGTAATTCGGATACCGATTTGCCGCTTGAATCCTTTATTTCGGCATTAAAGGTAATTGTTGATTTGTAATCAAAAGTGTTTGTTTTGTTTG
>JAZUJM010000137.1:0-2404 GCA_045642785.1 Acutalibacteraceae bacterium
TCATCCTGATAACCGCTTGCATTAACGGTAACAGCAAAATCAACTGTGTTTGCTGAATCAATGCCGTAGTAGGACATAAGGTCCTCGGCAGTATAACTGACTTCTTCAAAGTTAAAACCTACATCCGATTTAATCTTTGCCATAACATCGGAAAGCGCCATTTTTTCATTTGCAGAGGGTGCGGGTGCGGGGTCGCTGCCGCAGGATGCAAAGCAGAAAAGAGCGATAACGGAAACAAGAGTTAAAGCAATTATTTTTTTCATAAATTTATATTCCTTTCAAAATTAAAATTCCTTCATAAGATAATCAGCCCAGACCTTACAGCCGGCCATTGAAAGATGAATCCCCTGTGCCTCTTTATCGCTGCAGTAGCTGTCTTCAAACTTGCCGTTTTCATCTTTGAAAAGGCTGTTTATATCAATATAAGTCCAGCCATTTTCATCACACATTTTTACAAGACATTCATTGAACGCATCAATGTTTGTGTTATTGAAGCGCTTGGTTTCTTTGGCGGCAATTACAGGGGTAACGGATTGAATGTAATATTCACACCCGGGATTCTTTTCATCAATTTTACCGATAAGCGTTTCGGCGTTTTTAACAACGGTATCAAAATCATAAAGGCAGTAGTCATTCATGCCGAGCATTATAAAAATCTTTTTGCCGCCGAGCTCTTTTACTCCGTCTTCAACAAAAACCTTTTGCCCGTTTACCTTGGGGTGAATCCCCTCCTTGTGGTCAAGGGGCAAAAGAGTGTTTGAATAGCCCATGCTTCCGCTGCAAAGGAACTGTGCCGAGCCTAAGCATTTGCGGCCTGCATTTCGCTCTGAAGTAACATAATTGCGAAGCCCCATTGTAACGCTGTCGCCGATAAACACGGCATCATCAAAAAAGTCATTCCCTTTATTACCGGGAGCTTTGGGCTTTTTGTTCTCTGTTGTCTGAGGTAAAGTTGTTGTTAATCCGATTGATTCCCACCATTTTTGAAAATCGGTTTCCTGCTCGGAGTTTTGTTCCTCCGCGGGCTCGGAAACGGAACCGGAGGTGTTAAGATCAATCGACGCTGAGTGGGATTCAATTTTTTCGGTTGATTCAACACTGATTTTTTCGGTTGTTAAAACAAAGCTTGCTTTTTCAACTTTGTTTGTAACGGTTTCATTTACCTTTTCATCCGAACAGCTCCAAAGCAGAAAAACAGCAATGAAAGCAAGGATAAAAGCAAGGATTTTTCGGACTTTTTTACACATAAGATGCACTCCGTGAAAATATAATAACAATCCTATTTATTATAGCAAATTGTATACTAAAGTCAATCAAAATAATAAAATGTTAATTATTTGTAACCATATTCTTATTCCATTTTGACAAACTGAAAAAAGAGTGCTAAAATCAACGAAAAAAAGGAGGAAGCAAGCATGAAAAAAATCAATAAAACGGTTGCGGTAATCATATCCGTAATTTTATGTGCTCTTGTTTTAACATCCTGCGGTGCAAAGCAAAGTGCCCCGTCTTCAACGCAGGCAAAAACGGAAGCAAAAGCGAAAACAATTACCGTTGTAGTGATTGACAAAGAGGGAAAAGCCGAAGATTTCACATTTGAAACAGAAAAAGATAATCTTGCCGATGCCCTGCTTGAAAGGGATTTTATCAGCGGAGATAACGGAGAATACGGAATATATATCAAAACCGTTAACGGAATAAGAGCGGATTATGACCTTGATAACGCCTATTGGTCAATTTCAAAGGGCGGCGAAGCGCTTACAACCGGTGCAAATGATGTTATTATTGCCGACGGAGAACAGTATGAATTTACTTATACCGCGGCATAAATAATAAAAATCTTTATCAAAGACAAAATTACACTTGATTTTTTGTGCGGGATTGGTTATAATACTTCACGCACCTCGGGGTGTGGCGAAGTTTGGTATCGCGCTTGGTTCGGGACCAAGAGGCCATGGGTTCGAATCCCGCCACTCCGACCATAAAAAAAGAGCTTGCGTTTTTGCAAGCTCTTTTTTTATGCCGATTTGGCAGTTGAACCCGTGGCCTCTTGTTTGTCACGAACCAAAGTGAGGGACCAGGTGACGGAGCCGAGCGCCGCCGGTGGCGGAAAAAGCGAGGCGAAGGAAGAGAAAACCAAGGAGCTATGCGGACGCAACAAGGAAGGCAGAGCGACTATGTTTTTCTCGGTTGCCATGGGTTCGAATCCCGTCACTCCGACCATGAAAAAGAGCTTGCGTTTTTGCAAGCTCTTTTTTATGCCGATTTGGCAGTTGAACACGTGGCCTCTTGTTTGTCACGAACCAAAGTGAGGGACCAGGTGACGGAGCCGAGCGCCGCCGGTGGCGGAAAAAGCGAGGCGAAGGAAGAGAAAAACAAGGAGCTATGCCGACGCTACAAGGAT
>JAZUJM010000138.1:0-3429 GCA_045642785.1 Acutalibacteraceae bacterium
TACGCCGGAACCGTGTTCGGCTGCCTGAATATTACGGGAAGTGACAATACGGTTAAAAACTGCACCCTCCACGACACAGGAATGTATAATGTGCTTCATACGGGAGCAAAGCGATTGAAAATACTCGGCTGCGATACCTATAATTCGGCTCTGCTTGCCGATGATTGCGGCTCTGTTTACGGTTGGGGCACCGAAAGTGAGGGCTCGGAGTTTGCATATAACTATGTTCACGACAACAGCGAGGTCGGCATTTATATTGATAATAATTGCTCCGGTTATTATGTTCACGACAATCTTATTACCGGCAACGGCACCGGTATTACAATGAACAGCCTCTTTATCGACTGCGTTGTTGAAAACAATATTTTTCTTAACAATGACCGGCTCAGCAGCACCTATTATTATGAAGCTTACGGGCCGTCAATGGCAGGCAGCGTCATAAAAAATAATATCTATATGGGTGAATGGAAGATTGTTGAGGGAGAAAACGCACCGGAAATGAGCGGAAACCGTCAGGTCCGTTCTGCCATAGGAGTGAAGCTTCCGGACAGAGAATACGGCTGTAATCTGATAAAATAAAATTTGTTTTTATGCTCACGACAAATCCCGGCTTGTCGGGATAGACAAACCGGCAGCCGAAATATAATGCTTCATATAAAAACGGCAGGATGTTTTCATCCCGCCGTTTTTCGCTTTCATATTCAAAGAATAATGCAGATAAGCCCGCTGCATCCCTCGTTGATAACCTTTTCGAGTGTTTCCTGCATTTTCTGCCTTGCATCGTCGGGCATTCTGCAAAGCTTGTTGTGGAGCCCCTCGTTAACAAGCTCATGAAGCGATTTGCCGAAAATGTCGGATTCCCAGATTTTGGCGGGGTTTTCTTCAAATTCCCTTAAAAGGTACATTATCAGCTCCTCCGACTGCGATTCGGAGCCGACAATCGGGGCAACCTCCGTCTGGATATCCGCCCTCATCATGTGAATTGAGGGCGCTGAGGCACGAAGCCGGACACCGTATCTGCCGCCCTGCCTCATTATTTCCGGCTCTTCAAGTGTAAGCTCGTCAATGGTGGGCATTACTATTCCGTAGCCTGTGGCGTCAACCTCGTCAAGTGCGGCGCGGATTCTGTCATATTTTTTCTTTACCTGTGCCAGCTCCTTCATCCGGTGCATAAGCTCGGCATCGTTCTCTATTCCGAAGCCCGTCTGCTCGCCGAGTATGCGGTAAAACAGACCGCTGTCCATATTCACATTTATTTTTGCCGTGCCGCAGGAGAGGTCAAGGCTTTTTACGTTTGCGGATATTATGTTTTCATCCTGCGAAAGCGCATTTGCAAAGGATGAAACATCCCTTGTGCGGCGAAGAGGGGCGGCAAGTTCCTTTATTCTGCCGAAAACGCTCTTTTTAAGCCAATGTTCCGCGCCGAGGTCCTTTATCCATTCGGGCAGGTCAAGGGCTATCTCTTTAATCGGAAATTCAAGAAGAATGTCGGAAAGAATCTGTTTTATCTCATCCTCACCGAGCTTTTCGCAGTTTACGGGGAGCACCGGCACTCCGTAGCAATCGGTAAGTGCCGAGGCACACTCGGCTGCCTTTGCGCTGCCGGGGTCAACGCAGTTAAGCAGCACGATAAACGGCTTTTTAAGCTCTTTGAGTTCATTTACCACCCGCTCCTCCGCCTCACGGTATTCCTCACGCGGAATATCGCTGAAAGAACCGTCTGTGGTAACAACAAGACCTATTGTGGAGTGCTCCGTTATAACCTTTTTCGTGCCTGTTTCCGCCGCCATATTGAACGGTATTTCCTCGTCATACCAAGGGGTTTTTACCATTCTCGGCGCTTCGTTTTCAATGTAGCCGAGTGAGCTCGGAACAATGTAGCCCACACAGTCTATCATCCTAACGCTGAATGTTGCCTCATTGGGCAGCGTTACCTTTACCGCATCCTCCGGAATGAATTTCGGCTCGGCAGTCATAATCGTTCTGCCGGAGGATGCCTGCGGCAGTTCATCTGTTGCACGGTCGCGGCGAAACGGGTCATCTATGTTGGGGATAACCATTTTCTCCATAAATCTTCTGATAAAAGTTGATTTTCCCGTTCTCACGGGGCCGACCACGCCGATGTAAATATCACCGTCTGTTCTTGAAGCTATGTCCTTGTATATGCTTTTACCTGCTGCCATAAAAAATTCCTCCGTTAAGCTCATTCGTTTGTTAATTGATATGAGCATAACGGGGGAATTATTACTTTTGCGGCGGCTTATTTTGCAAATTTTGCCGCCTCGGCGGTGGCAAGGGAATCGCACCTTTCGTTTTCGGGGTGGCCTGCGTGCCCTTTGACCCATATTATTTTGTATTCGTGCTCTTTGATAAGGCCGAGCAGCTCCTTCCACAGCTCACAGTTGAGCACAGGGGAATTATCCGCTTTTTTCCAGCCCTTTTTTATCCAGCCCCATATCCAGCCCTGGTTGAAGGCATCGGCAAGATATTTTGAATCCGTATAAATAGTGAGTGAGCATTACTGATTGAGCTTCTTTAAAGCGGAGATAAGGGCGGTGAGCTCCATGCGGTTGTTTGTGGTCTGCTCTTCTCCGCCGGAAAGCTCAAGCTCACGCTCGCCGTACCGAAGAATCGCGCCCCAGCCGCCGGGGCCCGGATTGCCGGAGCAGGCGCCGTCGGTAAAAATCTGAACTTCTTTTAACCCGGTCATATTTCATCTGATTCTTTCATAAAAATTTGATAACATTATACCATTGCGCCGCAAGTAAAACAAGACGGGATTTGATGATATTTTCCTCTTTTTCAGTCAATAATATGAAAAAAGCAGAAAGGAAATGAGAATCAATGAAAGCTGTTATTATGGCAGGCGGAGAGGGAACAAGACTGCGGCCCATGACCTGCACTGCACCGAAACCGATGGCAAGAATATGCGGCAGGCCGATACTGAGGTATATTCTTGATTTGCTCAGCGTGAACGGATTTACCGAGGCCGCAATAACACTCGGCTATCTGCCGGATATAATTGAAGAATATTTCGGCGGCAGCTACAGGGGGGTGAAGCTGACATATTTTACCGAGGATGAACCGCTCGGCACGGCTGGCGGAGTCAAGGCGGCCTCAGCCGGTTTTGATGAGCCCTTTTTGGTTATCAGCGGCGACGCCATGTGCGATTTTGACCTTGCCGGGATTATGGAGGCTCACAAAAGAAGCGGCGCGGCGGTAACCATTGCCGCCTCACGGCAGGAGGACCCGAGAGAATACGGAATAATCAATACCGATAAGGATAACACGGTAAAAGGATTTATTGAAAAGCCTTCGTGGACTCAGGCTGTGAGCGGAAAGGTGAACACGGGAATATATGTTGTTGACCCTTCGGTTATGAGCCTTGTTCCGCCCGGCAAAGCGTTTGATTTTTCAAAGGATTTGTTT
>JAZUJM010000139.1:0-14507 GCA_045642785.1 Acutalibacteraceae bacterium
ATCCCACGGCGGTGGCCTCATTTTTATCGCTCAGCGATGAACTTCGCCAAAGCCTTGTTACCCCCGAAATGCTTCTTGAAGCCGCCGATTCCGGGGCCGTGGGCAGGCTGGCGCTTAAGCTGCGCGATATTGCCCTTATAAGCCGCGCCTATGAAACAATGGTTAAAACAAGCCGCTTTGATTCCTCCGATATGTCCGAAATGCTCTGCGATGAGCTCAGGGCAAACCATTATTTTAAAGACAAGCTTGTGTTTATTGACGCTTTCAGAGGCTTTACCGCCGGTGAACTTAAAGTGATTGAGCTTATGCTTGTTGATGCAAGGGCAGTATATGTTTCGCTTTGCATGGAGCGCCCGGGCGTGTGTGATGAAACCGACCTTTTTGCCCACACCAAGGTAACCGAAAAGAAGCTTAAGGGAATAGCCGCCAAAAACGGCGTGAGCGTTATTAAACCGCAAAATCTTTCCCTCGGCAACAAGTTCAACAACTTTCCGAAGGATTTCAAAAAATACTCTTCCGAGGCTCTTGCGGCGCTGGAGGAAAATCTTTTTGACCCGGCTGCACCGGTGTATGAGGATGAGTGCCCGGAGATTACCCTTTGCACCGCGCCGGATATAACCTGCGAGTGTGAGCTTGTCGCGTGTGCAATCAAAAAGCTTATCCGTGAGGAAGGCTATCGCTGCCGCGATATTGCGGTTATTGCCCGCAATTCCGAGCCTTATGAAGCTCCGCTTAAATCAGCCCTTTCAAAATGCGGGGTTAATGTTTTCGGCGATAAAAGAATGTCGGTTTACGCTTCGCCTCTTTTCTCATTTGTCAGCTCCGCTCTGGAGATTGCCTGCGGCGGCTTTCAGAGCGAAAATGTGTTCCGCTTTCTTAAAACGGGGCTCACACCGTTAACGGTGGAGGAAACCGGCGAGCTTGAAAACTACACCTATATGTGGCAGATAAACGGCTCAAAATGGTTAAAGGAGTGGCGCGAACACCCGAGAGGCTACGGCTTTGCGCTTGAGCCCGAAGATAAAGAAGCTCTTGAAAAAATCAATTCATTAAGAGAAAAAGCGGTTGACCCGCTTGTTAAATTTTCAAAAAAACTGAACGCTGTCAGCGGTGAGCAGGCGGCGAGGGCGGTTATTGCCCTGCTTGAGGAATGTGAAGCACCCGAAAGGCTGAAAACGCTCGCGCTTTCGTTAAACGAGCGGCAGGCGGGCTCCGCGGCGGAGCTGAGTCAGCTTTGGGGCCTGCTTATGAAGGCACTGGATTCCTTTGTCAACACCGCGGGCGGGCGCAATATGACCGCAAAACAGGTGCGTCACCTTATGCAGCTTATGTTTAAGGCGGCCTCGCTCGGCTCAATCCCGAGCGGGCTTGATGAGGTTATCTTCGGCAGCGCCGACAGAATAAGAACCGTTAAGCCGAAAGCTGTGTTTATCCTCGGGGCAAATTACGGCGAATTTCCGCTTGCCTCAACCGGCTCCTCCGCACTCAATGATAAAGACAGAAAACAGCTTTACGACTGCGGAATTGAGCTTGCATCCTTTGGCGAATACAAGCTTGCCGAGGAAAAGCTTATATCTTACAGCGCGTTTTGCTGCGCGGATAAAAAGCTGTTTGTGTGCCGTGCGGGCAGGGGAAGCGACGGTGCGCTCACAGAGCCCTCCGAGCTGTTCACCGGAATTGAAGCGCTGTTCCCGAACTGCTCAAGGATAGATTATTCCTCGGTTGACCCGATGTTTTTTGCAGAGGGCAAAAAGAACTCTTTTTCTCTGCTCGCAAGGGAAATGCCGGGTAAAACCCCGCTTTATTCGGCGCTGAAAGCCTATTTCGGCGGTGACAAAGAATATGAGGGCAGGCTTGCCGCGCTTGAAAGGGCTGCCGAGGCACGAAGCTTTAAAATCGAAAACCGTGCGTCGGCGGAAAAGCTATTCGGCAAAAGTATGTATCTCACCGCCTCACGCGCCGAAAAATATTACAAATGCCCGTTCAGCTATTTCTGCGAATACGGGATGAAGGCAAAGCCGAGGAAAGAGGCTTCGGTTGATGTTATGCAAAGGGGCACGATAATTCACTTTGTGCTCGAAAAGCTGCTTGCCGAAAACGGCGGCGATTCGCTTATCAGAATGACCGAGGACGAGCGGCTTGCCGCAATCAGCGCCCTGCTTGAAAGCTATCTTAACGAAATGCTCGGCGGCAGGGAAAACAAAACCCCGCGCTTTCTTCACAACTTCCGTCTGCTTGCCTCGGCAATAAACGATATTGTCAAAAGGCTTGTGGCTGAGTTTACTGTCTGCTCATTCCGCCCGGTGGATTTTGAGCTTGAAATAGGCGACGGCAAAAGCATACCCGCTTATTCTCTGCAGCTTGAAGACGGCGAAAGCCTCAAAATCTGCGGCAGTATTGACAGGGTGGATACCGTTACATTAAACGGCGAAAAATATGTCAGGGTAATTGATTATAAATCCGGCGGAAAGGCTTTTTCGCTCAATGATGTTTTAAACGGTCTTAATATGCAGATGCTTATTTATCTGTTTGCCGTTTGGGAAAATTCGGGCGATTATTACGGCAGGGTTTCACCTGCCGGGGTGCTGTATTACCCGGCAAAAGCTCCCACCGTAACCGCGGCAAGGGGAAGCGATGAAGAAAAGATTGAAAAAGAAAAGATTAAAAGCTGCCGTATGCAGGGCATAGTGCTCGGCAAAACGGATGTTATTCTTGCCATGGACAGCGATGCCTCCGGCTTATATATTCCGGCCTCAATCAGCAAAAAGGATAACGACATAACCGGCAGCATTATTTCACTTTCTCAGCTTTCAAAGTTGAAAATAAAGGCCGATTCTCTGCTTAAGGAAATGGCGGAATCACTGCGCGGCGGCACTATTCCCGCCGTTCCCGTTAAATCGGAAAATTACAGGGATGTCTGCAAATACTGCGATTTTAAGGCAGTTTGTTTTTATGAGGAAGGCATAGAGTGCCGCGAATACGGAAAAGCGGATAACGCAGAGGTGCTCGCTTTGCTTGACGGGGAGGCGGAATGATATGGCAAATGTAAAATGGACTCCCGAACAGCTCACTGCCATTGAGGCAAGAAAAGGAACCCTGCTTGTCAGCGCCGCGGCAGGCAGCGGAAAAACCGCCGTGCTTGTTGAGCGCGTTATAAGAAGGCTCACCGACCCGGTTGAGCCCTGCTCGGTGGAGGAACTGCTTATTGTAACCTTCACAAACGCCGCGGCGGCACAGATGAAAAGAAAAATATCGGCGGCAATATCGCAGAAAATAGCACAGGCCCCGCAAAACGGAGCACTTCGCCGCCAGCAGATGCTTTTGCCGCTTGCAAAAATCTGCACCATTGATTCCTTCTGCATTAACCTTGTGCGTGACAATTTTCAGTCGCTCGGAGTTTCGCCGGATTTTGCCGTGCTTGACCCGGGCAGGCTTTCCATACTTCGCAATGATGCACTTAACACCGTGCTTGAAAAGCTTTATGCCGCCCCGCCCGAGGGCTTTGCTCAGCTTATCGGCCTTGTCTGCGATTCAAGGGATGATTCCGCTCTCAGCTCCGCAATAATAAAGCTCTATGATATTTCACAGGCCTATCCGTTCCCGGAAAAATGGCTTGATTCGGTGGCGGAAAGCTACCTTGACCGCAGGGATATAAGTGAAACCCCGTGGGGCACCGAGCTTTATTCTTACCTTGATAAAATGCTTCAGTCGGCAATAAGCTACATCTCAAAGGCGATTGATGTAAGCCTCGGCGACGATGTGCTTAAGGGAAAATACACCCCCGTGCTTGAAGGTGATATTGAGGCTCTGTCGGAGCTTAAGGCTCAGCTGCCTTCGCTTAAATTCGATGAGGCGGCGGAGAAATTTGCCTCATTTAAGTTTGCCGCTCTCGGCAGAGTGCCCAAGGGCTATGAAAGCGAAGAAAAGGAGATTATCACCTCCATCCGCAATGAGGTTAAAAAGGATGTTTTCAAAAAGGGAGCGGATTCCGTTTTTGTTACCACTCAGCAGGAGCATATTGAGGATTCGCAGGCTCTTTCGGCGCCCGTCGGCTGCCTTGTTGAGGCTGTCAAAGCCTTTGCCGCCGAGTTCGGCCGCCTTAAGCGTGAAGAAAACGGAGCCGATTTCAATGACACCCTTCACCTTGCGATTTCTTTGCTTGCCTCAACCGATGAAAGCGGAAATATTGTTCCCTCTCAGACTGCACGGGAGCTTTCCGACGGCTTTGCCGAAATACTGATAGACGAATATCAGGATGTTAACGAGGCGCAGGATATTGTATTTAACCTGATTTCAAAAAACGGAAGCAATCTTTTTATGGTGGGCGATGTTAAGCAGAGCATTTACGGCTTTCGCCGTGCCATGCCGGAGATTTTTCTTGAAAAAAGGAACCGCTTTCCGCTTTATACCGACGGGAATTACCCCGCAACGGTTGTGCTCGGCAAAAACTTCCGCTCAAGGAGCGGAGTAACCGAGAATGTTAATTTTGCCTTTTCGCGCATTATGACCGAGGGCATAGGCGGCCTCGGCTACGGCGAGGCGGATAAGCTTCACTATAATGAGGGCGGCTACCCTCCTCACACCGAGCCCGACGCCGAGCTTCATTATATTGTGGGTGAGGAATCCTCCGACGAAAGGAACGAAAAAGAGGTTGCCTACATAGCCGATTATATTGAGCAGAATTGCGGCAAGCTTCTTGTCAATGACGGCGGAGTTTTGCGAAAGGCAGGCTACGGCGATTTCTGCGTGCTTTTCAGAAGCATTAAAGGTGAGGGCGCAATGCTTGCCGATGAGCTTGAAAAACGCTCCATACCCGTTTCCTGCGATTCTGCCGGCGGATTTTTTGAAGCGCCGGAAATTCGCTTTATGCTTTCGCTGCTGCGGATTCTTGACAATCCGCTTGATGATATTTCTCTGCTTGCGGTTATGCTTTCGCCGGTTTTCGGCTTTACGCCGGATGAACTGAGCGAAATAAGAGCCGCACAGCGAAAGGGCACCCTTTACCACGCCGCTGTGTTTGCCGCCGAAAACGGAGATGAAAAATCATCCTCATTCCTTGCGGGGCTTGATTCCCTTCGCTCAATGGCTTCAACCGTTACCGTTGCCGAGCTTGTGCGCCGGCTGCTTGATGAAACGGGCTATTACTCGGTTGTCAGTGCTATGAAGGATGCCGGGCTGCGCAGGCTCAATTTAAGCCTGCTTGTTGATTATGCCTCCCGCTACGAGTCAACGGGCAGAACAGGGCTTTCCGGCTTTTTGCGCTACATTGACCGGGCAGAGAAAAGCGGAGCCGAAACTCCCGGCGCGGTGAACGCCCCCGAGGGCGCGGATGTGGTCAGAATAATGACTATTCACAAAAGCAAGGGCCTTGAATTCCCCGTTGTTATTCTCGGCGGGGTCAGCCGCAAGTTTAACCCGGAAACGCTCAATGCAAATATGCTCATTTCCCGCTTTTGCGGTGTCGGAATAAAGAGCGCTCAGGGCGGCGGCTTTGTTCGCTGCAACACGGTAATAAGAGCGGCGGCAAGGGCAGAGCTGCTCAACTCCGAAAGGGCGGAGGAACTGCGCGTTTTATATGTTGCCCTTACAAGGGCAAAGGAAAAATTTGTTGTTGTTTCCTCGGTAAAAGAGAATGAAAGCTATCTTAAAAGAGCGGCGCTTAACGACGGCGAAACCGTTGAACCGTTTGCGGTGCTCAGAGCCTCCTGCCCGGGCGAAATAATAGCCTCGGCATTTATCACCCACCCGTGTGCGGGTGAGCTCAGAAAGCTTTCGGGTGCTTATAATACCCCCGTAAAGCCCTTTGAGGCAAAGCTTAAGGTTGTAATCGGCACGGGTGAGGCCGCCGAAAGGATACCGGAAGACCCGGAAGAGGTTTTTACCGATGTTGCGGAAAAGCTTGAAGAGATAAGAAAAAGAACCGAGTATGTTTATCCGTTTGCCTGCCTTGATTCGGCGGCGGCAAAAAGAGTTGCCTCCGATTTTTCGGCAAATGAGGAGGATTTGAGCTTTTTTGCAAGCGAAAGGCCTGCCTTTATGAGCAAAAAGGAACTCACCCCGGCTGAAAGGGGCTCCGCCACACATAAATTTATGCAGTTTGCGGATTTTGACGCCGCAAAGGCAGACCTTGAAAAAGAGGCCGCGGTACTTTGTGAAAAAGGGTATCTCGGCGAAACCGAGGCAAAGGCGGTTGAGCTTAGTAAGCTTAAAGCGTTTTTCGAAAGCGAACTTTTCGGCAGAGTATCCGCCGCCGAAGAGCTTTACCGCGAATACAGCTTTACCTGCGCTCTCAGAGCGGATGAGGCCTATCTCTCATTAACGGGTGAAGCGGCGTGCGAAACCGTGGTGGTTGACGGCGTTGCCGACCTTGCCTTTGTTGAAAACGGCGAACTTGTTATTGTGGATTATAAAACTGACCGTGCCGTTTCGGCTCAGGAACTGGCGGAAAGATATAAAGGTCAGCTTGCGGTTTACCGCCGCTGTCTTTCAAAGGCGCTTGAAATCAAGGTAAAACAAACTCTTATCTACTCATTTTCACTCGGCAAAACCGTTGAAATCCCCGAGGATTGAAGGCAGAATAAAAAAAAGTGAAAAAATGCTTGCAATTTATGAAATGATGTGGTAAAATCCCGTATGTTATGGATATCGAAAGAGGTGACATCAATGAAGGAAGGAATCCATCCCAAGTATCAGCAGACTGAGATCCGCTGCGCATGCGGCGAGGTCATCACCACCGGCTCAACGAAAGAAAACATCCGTGTTGATATCTGCTCCAAGTGCCATCCGTTTTTCACCGGCAAGCAGAAGCTCGTTGATACAGGCGGACGCGTTGATCGCTTCAACAAGCGTTTCAATCTTACCAACAACAAATAAAAAAGTCAGCGGTGCAGAGAAGAGTATTCCTTGCACCGCTCTTTTTTTGCGGCTGTTTTTCCGCAATACTTCGTCACTTCACGCTCGGCGTACACGCGGTACGCAGTCGCGCTTGTTCCTCGTCTTGCGAAAAAACATCTCGCAAAAAACGGCAAATAACTGAAAACCTGTTTTGCCGCAATACTTCGTCACTTCGCGCTCGGCGTACACGCGGTACGCAGTCGCGCTTTTTCTCGTCTTGCGAAAAAACATCTCGCAAAAAACGGCAAATAACTGAAAACCTGTTTTACCGCAATACTTCGTCACTTCTCGCTCGGCGTACACGCGGTACGCAGTCGCGCTTGTTCCTTGCCCTGCAAAATCAAAAACGGAGGATTAAGAATGGACAGTTATAAAACGGTTCGCGCCGAGGCTTCGGCGGAATTTGTTGAGAAAAAATCCCGGTTCATCGGTTACATTTCACCTGCCTCGACCTCAGAGGAGGCTCAGAATTTTATATCCTCCGTTAAATCAAAGCATTGGGATGCCACCCACAATGTGCCCGCTTTTGTTTTGCGTGAGGGGAATCTCAGCCGCTTTTCCGATGACGGCGAGCCTCAGGGCACGGCAGGGCTGCCCGTGCTGGGTGTTATGCAGAAATCGGAGCTTACCGACTGCGTTATTGTTGTTACCCGCTATTTCGGCGGCACTCTGCTCGGCACCGGCGGGCTTGTGCGCGCCTACTCCCACGCCGCCTCCATTGCGGTTGAAGCGGGCGGCATTGTTACCCGTGCGCTGTGCATCCATTGTGAGGTTAAATGCGATTATTATTTTTACGGCAAGCTCAACCCCATGGTGCTCGAGGTCGGGGGAATAATCGAGGACACGGTGTTTGAAGATAGTGTTACGCTTAAATTCAGGCTTCAAAGCACTTTGATTGACACATTTGATGCGAAATTGATTGAGGCGAGCAACGGGCGATATTGCTGTGTTCGCCTCAGCGAGAGCTTTGAGGATATTGATTGACAATAAATCGGATTTTTTTCGAAAAAAATAAAGGAATTTGAAAATTTACTGCGTATAACCATAGTGAAAAGCAAAAAAGGGGGCGGAAAAAACGGAAAAAACAATAAGAGAGCTTTCCTGTGAAAGGGAAAAACAGATTCTTTCACCGCGGGCTGCCTTTGCCGCCGAATCGCGCGGCAGGCTTGTTCCGGAGGATGAGTGCCCCATAAGAACGGCCTTTCAGCGTGACCGTGACCGCATAATCCATTGCAGCTCCTTCCGCAGGCTTAAGCATAAAACTCAGGTTTTTCTTTCACCGGAGGGGGATTATTACCGCACCCGCCTCACACACACCCTTGAGGTTGCGCAGATTGCCCGCACAATAGCCTTTGCGCTCAGCCTTAATGAGGATTTAACCGAGGCAATAGCCCTCGGCCACGACCTTGGCCACACTCCTTTCGGCCACGCGGGCGAAAGGGCGCTCAATGAGGTTTGCGAAAGCGGTTTTGCCCACTATAACCAGAGCCTTCGCGTGGTTGACCGCCTTGAAAAAAACGGTAAGGGCTTAAACTTAACATGGGAAGTCCGCAACGGCATAGTGCGCCACACAAACGGCGAGCAGGCCGCCACCCTTGAAGGGCGGATAGTGCGCCTTGCAGACCGGATAGCATATATAAATCACGATATTGATGATGCCACCACCGCCGGAATAATGTGTGAGGATGATATTCCCGCTTCTTTGCGCGATATTCTCGGCAAAAGCAAATCGGCAAGAATAAACACCCTTGTGCGCAACGCGGTTGAAAACAGCGGCAGCGACATCTGCTTAAGCTCACTTGTCAGCGAGGCACTTGAAGAGCTGCACACCTTTATGTTTAAGAAAGTATACACCAACCCCGTTTGCAAAAGCGAAGAGGGCAAGGCGGTTTCAATGCTTCAGAGAATGTATGTTTTCTTCAGCGAAAACTGCTCCGAAATGCCGGAAAATTACCGCCGCATTTCTCAGGAAGATGGCGTTTCGGTTGCGGCGTGTGACTATATCGCCGGCATGACCGACACCTACGCCGTTAAGGTTTACAAGGATTTGTTCATCCCCAAGGCGTGGATGGATGACTGATAAAGTGCTGTAATATTCAGAGAGGAGGATAATATGGCAATCAGCGAAAATTTCATACGCGAGCTGCGCGAAAGAACTGATATGGAGAGCCTTATTTCCTCCTATGTTGCGCTTAAACGCAGGGGCAAAACCCTTGTGGGGCTCTGCCCGTTTCACAATGAAAAAACGCCCTCGTTCACGGTTTACCCCGAAAACGGTTCATTTTACTGCTTCGGGTGCGGAGCGGGCGGCGATGCCGTTTCCTTTATTCGCAGAATAGAGAATCTTGATTATGTTGAGGCGGTCAAATCCCTTGCCCAAAGGGCGGGGATGAATATGCCGGAGGACGGCAGCTTTGACGATACCCTTGCAAAAAAACGGCAAAGGCTGCTTTCAGCCAACCGTGAAGCGGCAAGATTCTTTAACTCCTGCCTTAATTCCGAGGCGGGCAAGGCGGCGCGCGATTATTTTGAAGCGCGTATGCTTTCGCAAAAAACCATTACCCATTTCGGCCTCGGCTATGCGCCGGACAGCTGGGATTCATTGATAAAACATATGAAAGGCAAGGGCTTCACCGAGCAGGAGCTGTATGAGGCCAATCTTGCCAAAAAGAGCGAAAAGAACGGCCGCGTTTCGTTTTTTGATAATTTCCGCAACCGCGTTATGTTCCCGATAATCGATCTTCGCGGCAATGTGGTTGCCTTTGGAGGCAGGCGGCTTTCGGAGGATAAAACCGTTGCAAAGTATGTCAACACATCCGACACGCTGATTTACAAAAAAGGGCGCGAGATATTTGCACTTAATTTTGCCAAAAACAGCGGCGACAAAAAGCTTATTCTTGTTGAGGGTTATATGGATGTTATAACCCTTCATCAGGCGGGCTTTACCAATGCCGTTGCGGGTCTGGGCACGGCGTTCACCACTGAGCAGGCAAGCCTGCTTTCACGCTATGCGGAGGAAATTTTCATCTGCTATGATTCCGATTCCGCGGGGCAGGAGGCAACGCAGAAGGCTTTGAGAATACTCGGCACAACCGGGTTAAAGCTCAGGGTCATCAATATGACCGGCGGCAAGGATGCCGATGAAATAATCAAGGTTCACGGGCCTGAAAGGTTCCGTTCTCTCATTGAGGGCGCGGCAAATAAGATTGAATACGATATTCTGAAAGCACGCGGAAAATTTGACCTTGCCACCGATGACGGAAAGATGAACTTTCTTAATTCCGCGGCGGATATCCTTGCGGGGTGCGGCGAAATCGAGCGCGATATTTACGCCGGGCGCCTTGCGGCGGAAACGGGTGTTGCCAAGGATGCCATTATTGCCAAGGCGCGCACACGCTCCCACTCGCTTCAGAAGCGCCGTGAGGAGGAAAAGCGTGCCGAGCAGACCCGTATGCTCACCGATATAAAGGACAAAAACAACCCCGAAAGAGAGAAAAATATCCGTGCCGCGAGGGCGGAGGAAATTATAATAGCCTCCCTTGCCCGCAACCCGGATTTTTTCAATAAATTAAGAGCCTCGCTTTCGCCGGAGCTCTTTGTAACCTCGTTCAACAGGCGCATTATCTCCTCCCTGATTTCAAGGCTTGAAAGCGGCGGCGGAGTGGAGCTGCCCTATTTTTCATCGGAGTTTAACCCGCAGGAGATGGATTCCGTTACCCGCATATTCAACCTCGGCACCGAGATTGCAAACACGCTTTCGGAGTGTGAGGATTGCATAAAGGTGCTTTCGGAGTACACGGCCTCGGAAGCAAAAAGTTTTTCCGATATGAGCGAGGATGAATACAGGCAATTATTCAGGAAAAAATCTACATAGGATGTGATTACAAATGAAAGAGAAGAATCAGACACCCGCACAGGCACAGTCAGCGCAGGTCCCCGCGGCGGCTGCCGCATTTGAAAAAAAGCCCGTCTTAAAGGCACTTATCGAAAAGGGCAGAACCTCCGGCAAGCTCACCACTCAGGAGATTGACACCGCGATTATCGAGTGTGATATTGACCTTGAGGATCTGGACAAGCTCTATGAGGCATTTGAGGGCTATAATATTGAGATAGTTGATGACCTCAATGTGGCGGATATTGAAAATTTTGATGTTGAGGTTCCGCAGTCTGTTGTTGATGCGGGCGAGGTAAGCGACGACAAAAGCCTTACCGTTGATGACCCCGTTAAGGCTTATCTTAAAGAGATAGGCCGCGTTCCTCTTCTCAGCGCAGAGGAGGAAATCGAGCTTGCCATCAGAATTGCCGATGATGACCAGTATGCAAAGCAGCGCCTTGCCGAGGCCAATCTGCGCCTTGTTGTAAGCATAGCAAAGCGCTATGTGGGCAGAGGGATGCAGTTCCTTGACCTTATTCAGGAGGGAAATCTCGGCCTTATCAAAGCTGTTGATAAGTTTGATTACACAAAGGGCTTCAAATTTTCCACCTATGCAACATGGTGGATTCGTCAGGCCATAACCCGTGCCATTGCCGACCAGGCAAGAACCATAAGAATCCCCGTGCATATGGTTGAAACCATTAACAAGGTTAAAAAGACAAACAGCCTTCTTCTGCACAAAAACGGCAGGGACCCCAGCCCCGAGGAGATTGCCGCCGAGCTCGGTATGCCCGTTGAAAAGGTGCGCGAAATACTCAGGGTTGCTCAGGAGCCCGTTTCACTTGAAACGCCCATAGGCGAAGAGGAAGACAGCCACCTCGGTGATTTTATTCCCGATGATGATGCCCCGGCACCTGCCGACGCCGCCTCAATGCTCCTGCTTAAGGAACAGCTTGATGAGGTGCTCAACACCCTTACTCCGAGGGAGAAAAAGGTGCTTGAAATGCGCTTCGGCCTTATAGACGGCCATCCCCGCACCCTTGAAGAGGTTGGCAAGGAGTTTGAGGTAACAAGAGAAAGAATACGCCAGATAGACGCAAAGGCTCTCAGAAAGCACCGCCACCCGAGCAGAAGCAAAAAGCTCAAGGATTTCCTTGACTGATTAAGTGAAAAATACCGCTTGGGGAAAAATCCGCAAGCGGTATTTTTATGACTGTATTATAACATACCCGGCTTCATCCGGCACAAGGTCCGGAAGCATAACGAAGGTTCTGAGCACTTTGGCAAAGATGAATTTTTCTTCCCTTCCGCTTTTGGAGAATGAGGCGGGCAGAGTGACGGTGCCGCGAAGAAAGGTCAGAATATCACCGTTTTCATCCGCAAGGCTCTGTGAGTGGATAAGCGGCACATCCGGCAGCCTGATATTATCAAGATAGCCGTTTTGCACATGCGGCAGAATACTGTGCTTTTTCATCCATTCGGAGTATTCTTTTCTCAGCTCCGAGTCGGAGATAATTACGGATTCTTCGCTCATAAGCCGAGCTCTTTTTTGCAGTCGGCAACTATTTTGCACATTTCGTCATATTTCTTTTCGATATCGGCCACAAGGGCAAACTGAGTGCGGCATCTTACAAGGTTGTGCTCGGGGTACTCGGTTTTAAAATAAACATCACCGTTGAAGTAATCGCCGAGAAAGCGCATACCGCATTCAAGAGTCATAAGCTTTGCGGAGAAGGGCAGAAACTCAATTTCCTTTTCGGTGAGGCTTGCACCCGCCTCGGAAAGGAAGCCCTTGACATAAGCGGCAAAGTATTCAAGTGAAAGCGAAACCTTTGAAACATCCTTTTCATCCTCGGCGGCGGTGTTTGCACCAAAGCGGATGGCATCGCCGAAATCATAGAGTGAAAGGCCGGGCATAACGGTGTCAAGGTCAACAACGCAGACTCCCTCGTTTGTAATATCGTCAAACAAAACATTGTTGAGCTTTGTATCGTTGTGGGTAACTCTTAAGGGCAGCTCACCCTTTCCGAGCATATCAACAAGTACGGAGCAGTCTGCCTCACGGGCAAGAACGAACTCGGCCTCTTCCTTTGCGTTATCCGCCCTGCCGGAGAGATTGTCGGCAAGAGCCTTTTTGAAATCGGCTATTCTTGAAACCGTGTTGTGAAAATTCGGGATTGTTTCGTAAAGGGTGTCAATGGGGTAATCGGCAAGCAGGCATTGAAATCTGCCGAAAGCCTTGGCGGAAAGGTAAAATTCCTTTGCATCGGAAACAGCCTGAAGGGTGTGAGAGCCGTAAACATAGTTGAGCTTTCGCCAGCAGTTGCCCTCGCTGTCGATAAAAAAGATTTTTCCGTCGTGGGTAGGGTAAACATGAAGGGCTTCTCTGTCGGGGTCCCCGCCGATTTCGGCAATCTTTTTGCGAAGGTGGTCGGTGACGCCCACAAAGTTTTTCATCAATCCGTCGGGGTCTTTGAAAACGAAGGTGTTTATCTGCTGAATAAGGAAACGCTCGGTTTTGCCGCAGTTATCAAAATCCATAACATAGGTGCGGTTGATGTGACCGTCGCCGATGGGGGAGATGGAGATATATTTGCCCGGGAACGGGAATGCGGCAAGAATTTCGTTTATTGTTTTCTCAAAATCCATAACAAACTCAACCTTTCGGAAGATATTTTTTCAAAATTATTTTACCGAAGCAATCGGGATTGTGAAATCCGAGCGTTTCGCTGCCAACCGGGAAATGGGAGCCGAAGTGAGGTGCGGGGGAATCATCGGCGCATTTGTAAAAGTTGCCGCGCATTTCGTTTTCATCGGTTACAAAATCAACCGAATAAAGTGCACTTATAAGCTCATCGGGAATGAAAATTTCACAGCCCCAGGCATTCATATTGTTAAATCCGAAGCGAAACGGCATAACGGCCGGGGCAATATCGGTGAGCTCTTTGATAAAAACTCTGCCCTCGCGCTTTTCACCGAACTGGCACAAAAAAGCGCCGTTGGGGTTCATTTCAAAATTCATATAGCGCTTGTCGTCTTTAACGGGGGCAAGGAAAAGCTCAAGGCAGCTGTCCTTCCACACCTCGCCGTCGCGCCCTTCACACCGGGCAAGCAGATTGCTTTCGTAAGACCACAGACGGGTATATATTCCCTTGCCGGCAATTCCCCAAAGCCTTGCCGCGCTTACAGGGCGCGAAAAGCCGGGGCGCTCCCAGCTGAAAATAACAATATCTGCCGCGGCAACCTCCTGAAGAAGGGGTGCACGGTCAAAAACGAAAGATGAATACTCCATTTGCCCACCCGAAAAAATAAATATAATTTATTATAACTGTTTCTATACGCAAAGTCAATAAAAATACCAAAGTAAAAGAACCGCGCCGGAAGGCGCATACCAATAAGCCGGTTTATTGGTATGCGCCTAAAATCGCGGTGCGCTTTTGCTTGCCTTAATCAGGCGCCCCAACGGGGAGCTGTCTGCGAAGCAGACTGAGGGGGTAAAAAACAACCCCCACCGTCAAAATCAAAGATTTTGCCACCTCCCCCAAGGGGAGGCTGTATAATTCACAGCCGGTATTCCTGCGTCGAAGAAACGGTCAACTGCACGCAAAATTCATCATTTTAAGGTGCAAAGCAGTTTTTGCGAACAGATTTGTTGAAGAACAAGAAAGACACGTATGGTCAATACTTGATGTATGACCATACGGGTTTGACGCTGTTATTCGGCAAATATGCCGCAAAA
>JAZUJM010000140.1:0-3558 GCA_045642785.1 Acutalibacteraceae bacterium
CTCCGGCAGAGCCGATTCAAGCGGCACGTATTCCGAGCCGTATTCCGGCAGTTCTTCATAAGCGAGAGACAGCACTTTTTTGCCGTTTATTTCAACCGGGTATTCTTTGCCCCTTATATCGGTCATAACGGCAAAGCAGCCGTTAAAGCCCGCGGGCAGAAGAAATTCACATTCACCGCTTCTTGTGTGGGTGCAGGGGTTGAAAACGAAAACCGCATTTTCGCGCTCTTTGACCTTAACGCCGCCCGCGATGAATTTTGCCGCCGAAAGAAGCACCTTTTCGGCAAGCGCGGCACACTCGCGGTATTCAAGCATAAGGTCGATAAATGATATTTCGTTGTTTGTGCCGGTTATTGAATCGTGGTGCTGGGCACAGAGAAGCTGGCGCCAAGCTTTGTCAAGGGTCAATTCGGGGTATTCGGCACCGTAAAGAAAGGCGATTGCGGCAAATTTTTCGGCACTTACAAGCAGATTTTCACAAAGGCGGTTTGCCTGCTTGAAATCGGTTCTTGTAAGCAGAACACCGGAGTGGTGCTGAGTTAAATCCCTTGATGTGTAATCAATTTTATCAACGCTGTTCTGTTCGTTTTCGTTTTCACTCTTTATTACTTCGTCCGCAAGCTCGGAGAAAACCGAAAACCGGGCGTTAGAAACCGTCTTTTTCATCCAGCCGGTATCCCTGTTGCGCGGATAGCCCTCGATGTAGGAGAGCGAACTGCCGGAGTCGCCGCTTGCTTTTATTCCGAGGCGGGCGGCATCCCCTCTGCCGAAGTTTTTATCGTGCAGAAGCACGCTTCCGTCGGGCGCAACATGGCGGAAAAGGCAGTCAAGGCCCATCATTGCCTTGCCCCACTTTATGTAATTGCACCCGCCCTTTTTGCACACCTGAGTTATCTGCGAAAAATGGCCGAAAACATCGCCGGGGGCGTAAACCGTGCTTATTCTGCCCAAAACATCACGGTGATAAAGCTGACCGTAAACAAGGTTGCGCACAAAGGCTTCACCGGATGATGTGAGGTCGTTGGGCTGGTTATAGAAACAGTCCGCCTCCGCTCTGCCGGATTCAAATGCTTCTTTGAGTGCCTTGCGGTGGTGGGGATAGAGCGAATAGTACGGGTGAAGATAATCAATTTCGGAAAGGGTAGCCTTGAAATCGGGATTATCAATAAGGCGGTCAATTATGGATTTTGTAATGTGAAAAGCGCCCAGGGCATAGGTGCGCTGTTCCTGGTGGTAGGTGGTGTCAAAATGAAAATCGGAGAAAATGTGCTCATTGCCCTCAAAGCCGTCATACGGAAGGGTTGAAAAATATATATCGACCTTTTTGCTTTTGCCGCTGACGGTAAGGGTCAGCTTTTCTTTAACGCTGCCGCCTGTTGCCTTTGCCGCGAAGCGAACGGTGCGCACCTCACCCGCTTTTAAATTATCAAGCTGTGTTTCTGCACCCGCGCAAACGATTTTCACCTTTTCAACATCTGCTTCGGCACCGACAAAGGCGGGGAAAATCTGAGCGGGGTTTTCTTTTGTGCCGGAGTAAGCGGCAGTGGAGGTGGGGGTGGAAACAAAAACGCCGCCGAGGGAGGCAATTACGGGGTAAACCGTAACCGAAGAAATTGAAATATCCATAGTGTCGGCAATGTAGCCGGGGCGGAGCTTAAAAAGAACAAGGTTGCGCCCCCTGCGGAAATTAACAAGGCACTGGTGCCCCATATCCCAAAGCCCTTTAACTCTGCCGAACGGAACAAAATCAACCGTTTCGCCGTTTACCATAAGCTCACAGCCTGAATCCTCGTGGCAGATTATCGCCTTTTCATCTTTTTTGCAGTTAACATAAAAAGCGGCATAATAAACCGCGTTGCGCTGCTCTGTGGCGTAAAGCGCCGGGTCGCAGGCGTCCTCTTCACGGTCAAAGCGCAGGGTGTTCCACTTTATGTAGCCCTTTTCCCACACAAAATAATCCTTGCCGTAATAGTTGTTTTTAACCTTTTCGCCAAGGGCAGGGGCAATGCTTCTTTCGCCGCCGTCGGCACTTAAATAATCCTCATAAAGCAGCTTGCCGCGCTCATACATATGCTCGGCTTCAAACGAACCGTCGGTTTTGAGCACAAACGGCCCCGTTACCATAAAGTCCATGATTCTGTTGTAGGGCATAGGGTCCGATTCGGTGGGGATAAAGGATTCAAAATCATAAACGGCGTAGCCTTCGCCGCCGGAATTTTTAACGCTCATATAATAATCCTCCGCTGAGTATTTATAAGTTCAATATATCAGAAAACACGGTTTATTACAATATAATTATTTACAAAAAAAGATGAATATGTTAACATTGATTCAAAGCCCGGAAGGAGTGAAAAAATGGAATTTAATTCATTTATCAAGCAGGCGGCAAGAGTAAAGCCGGATAAAAAACAGCTCAGAATGCTTCGTGAAACTCCGTTTTATCTTTTTGTTCATTTCAGCCCCAACACCTACACCGACCTTGAATGGGGCGACGGAACCGAAGACCCCGCGATTTTCAACCCCGAAAAGCTTGACTGCCGCCAATGGGCAAGGGCAGCGCTCTCGGTTGGCGCAAAGGGAATAATACTCACCGCCAAGCACCACGACGGCTTCTGCCTGTGGCAGTCAAAATACACCGAGCATTGCATGAAAAACAGCCCGTATAAAAACGGCAAGGGCGATATTGTTAAGGAGTGCTCCGACGCCTGCCGCGAATACGGCTTGAAATTCGGCTTTTATCTTTCCCCGTGGGACAGAAACAGCAAATATTACGGCACCGAGGAATATAACGACTATTACTGCAATCAGTTGACCGAGCTGCTCACCGGCTACGGCGAGATTTTTCATGTCTGGTTTGACGGCGCCTGCGGTGAAGGCCCCAACGGCAAAAAGCAGGTTTACGATTTTGACAGGTACTTGGCGCTGATAGAAAAATATCAGCCGCAGGCTACATATTTCAATGATGCCGGGGTAATCCGCTGGTGCGGCAATGAATCCGGCACGGCGGCTCATGCCCAGTGGGCGGTTGTTCCCTCGGAGCTCTGCTTTCACAACAAAAACATTCAGACCGGGGAGGGCCCGTTTGCGGGCACCCTTGAGGGAATGTACAACACCGACTGCACAATAGGCGAAATGGCAAATATCATCTATTCAAAGGGGCTTGTGTTTTCACCCGCCGAAACCGATATGTCCATAAGGCCGGGTTGGTTCTGGCACCGCGAGCAGGAGCCTCATTCACTTGAACGCCTTTTTGATACCTACCTCGGTACAGTTGGCGGCAACACCACATTTAACCTCAATGTTCCGCCCACAAGAGAGGGCCTTTTTGATGAAAGAGATATTGCAAGGCTCAAAGAACTCGGCGACCTTATCCGCGAAACCTTCAAAACAAATCTTGCCGGGGATGCCGTGATTGAGGAAAAACCGTTAAGCGAAACGCAGACGGAATACTATATCACTCTGCCTGAGGTAAGAAAAATTTCTTACATTGAGCTTGCGGAAAATATAGCCGAGGGTCAGAGGGTCGAAAATTTCAAAATCTTTTTCCGCGGCGGAAAC
>JAZUJM010000141.1:0-18585 GCA_045642785.1 Acutalibacteraceae bacterium
CATCAACAAACTCGCGCACTATATCGCGGTGGGGGCCGTAATTGACCGAGTTGAAGGGGTTAACTTTGGAATCCCAAAGGCTGAAACCCTCGTGATGACGGGTTGTGAGCACCATATATTTCATCCCCGCCGCCTTGGCAAGCGCCGCCCATTCACGGCAGCAGCCCTCTTTTGGGGCAAAGGAATCCGCAAGCTTCTCATATTCCTCAACGGGAATGTTTTCACACGCCTGCGCCCACTCATTGCGGCCGAGCTGGGCATAAAGGCCGAAATGAACAAACATTCCGAAGCGTGCTTCACGCCACCACGCCATCCTTTTGTCACGGGAGGCATCAATTTGCTTTTGATAATCGGGTAATGAAATTGTCATAACTTCAACTGTCCTTTCTGTTGAGCTTTTTTATTGCAAGGGTAAGTATATGCTCTGCGGCAAGCTCAAGCTCACCGCGGGTTATGCCGTCTTTTTTGCCGAGGGTTTTAAGCAGGGTGCCGTCGGGCCTGCGCTTGCCGGTGCGGGCCCCTCCGGGCATAAGCACATCAACTCCCGCGCGAACCCGGTATGCCTGGTTGCGGATTTTCGGAAATTCGGGTGAACGGGAGGGGCGCATCCACCAATCGGTGATAACATTGCCCTCATATCCCCATTCCCCGCGAAGAATAAGCGAAACAAGCGGGTAATTATAGTGACCCCATACGCCGTTTATTTTGTTGTAGGATGTCATTATGTTGTTGGGCTTTGCTTCTTTTACGCAGATTTCAAAGCCCTTTAAGTAGATTTCGCGCAGAGCCCTTTCGGAAACAACCGAGTTGTTGTGGGTGCGGTTGGTTTCCTGATTGTTGCAGCAAAAGTGCTTGGGGCAGGCGGAGAGTGCCCTGCTCTGAATGCCGCTTACAGCCGCGGCGGCGGTAATGCCGGTGATATACGGGTCTTCGGAGTAGTATTCAAAATTCCGCCCGCACAGCGGGTCACGGTGAATATTCATTCCGGGTGCAAGCAGAACATCGGTGCCGCGTTCAGTCATCTCTTCGCCCACAAGCTCATAAAGCTTTTTTACAAGCGAGGGGTTCCACGCGCAGGCAAGCGCCGTGCCGGAGGGCAGAAGAGAGCAGGGGGCGGAAAGCCGGATGCCGGAGGGACCGTCGGTGGTGATAATCGGCGGAACACCCTTTTGGCGAAGGGATTCAAGCACACCGCCGAAGGCACCTGCATTGCCTTTGGGACCGAGCGGAGAATCCATAACATAATCACCGCGGGTTATTGCTTCAAGCTCTGTCAGACTCAGGAGTGAAACAAAATCCTTTAAATCGGCCTTGCCCTCGGCAACAAGGCTGAGGCTGATATTTTCGTTTTTACTTTTTTGTGATTGAGCGGGCAGGTTGGCGAGAATGACGGATTTCAGTTTCGTTTTGTTAAAGGGTGCATCTTCATATGTCTTTTCACCGTTTTTGCCGACAATAAGGCGACGAAGACCGCTCTCCTTTGCCGGGGCGCAGACCTGCGAGCATTTTTGGATAAGCTTGTTTTCGCTGATTGTAATTTTGCCCGCTTCTTTCAGCCGGCGAACACTTTCACCGAGATAAAAGCGATATTCGCCGTGCTGGAGAACCCACGAGCTGATAAATCCGGTTTTTCCGCAGTCGTCAAATGCGGCAAGGTCGGAAAGCTTTACTGTGATTGAAGTTGTTTCGCTTTCGCCGGGATTGAGCACGGCCGTTTTGGCAAAAGCGCAAAGCTGCACGGCGGGCATAGGCAGGGGAGCGCCGGAAACGGAACAGTATATACCCGCCGAGTGAGCCGAAGGCCTTGAACCGGTATTTTCGGTTTTAAATGTGATAGCGGCAGAACTTTCGTTAACGGAAAAATCAACAACGCTTAATTCAAAGTCGGAGTAGGTGAGGCCGTGACCGAACGGGAAAAGCACGGCGTTTTTATCAAAGGTTTCAAAATAGCGGTAGCCTATGAAAATATCCTCTTCATACAGGTTTTCGGTTTTGCCGCCGAAATTGGCGGAGGAGGGATAATCGGTGTAGGCTTTCGCCGCCGTGTCGGTAAGCCTGCCGCAGGGTGAAAAACCGCCGCTGAGAATATCGGCAAGCGAATTGCCGGCCTCCATGCCGCCCTGCCAGCAGATACCCACGGCGGGAACCTTGTACTTTTCAATCCATGAAAAATCCATTATGCCGCCGATGTTGAGAATAACGGCGGTTCGCGGAAAGGCCGACAAAACGGAAGAAAGCATATTTTCCTCCGCCTTTGTTAAATAGTAGCTGCCCTCGGTGAGGGTGTTTTCTCTGTCTTCGCCTGCGGCACGCCCGATAATGACAACGGCGCAGTCGGCTCTTTTGGCGGCATCCAGAGCAAGCTCACGGCTGACGGGCATTTCCTCATAGCACATCGGCCAATGCCCCCACCAGCCGTTATCCACCGGGTTTGCCTTGCACCAGTCGGCGTATATTCTGTCAAGCTCTTCATCAATGTGCAGGCCGGGGCAGTTCTTGATTCCCTCGTTGAAGCTTATCTTATAGTGGGCGTTAACATCGCCGCCGGAACCGTAGCCGACAAAGAAGGTATCATACTGCACACGCCCGAAAACGGCGATTTTATTTTTATCCGAGAAGGGGAGAACGGCGTTTTCGTTTTTCAGCAAAACAAAGCTTTCATCAGCCGCCCGGCGGCAGACAGCCTTCATCTCTTCGTTAACGGCAATTTCCGTGCGGTCGCGTTCACCGCCGGGTTGTGAAACGCTGTTTGCAATTTTGCCGATAAGCTTGTTGAACTCTTTTTTTATTCCCATTACGGTTCCTCCGCAGATGATATATGTAATATTATATATTGGTTGTATAAAATCGTCAAGTTATCGGCAGAGTGTTATTGACAATTAACATAAGCCAAAATATAATGAAGTTAATTAAATTAAACAGCGGAGGAATTGAATATGAAATTCGGAATGTGTGTCGGCGATAATTATAAAAACATTGCAAAGGTCAAGGAATACGGCTACGATTATGTTGAGGGCTGTTTTTCCCTGCTTGCCGAAAAGGATGACGAATATCTTGCTGAGTTTAAATCCGAGCTTGAAAAAAACGATATTCAGCTTATCAGCGTGAACTGCTTTATCCCCGGCTCTTTGCCTGTAACGGGTGAAAATGTTGATATGGACGCCCTTGCCGCATATGTTGAAAAGGGATTCAAAAGAGGAGTTCCGCTCGGACTTAAAAAGGTCGTTTTCGGCTCAAGCGGCGCAAGGTCAATCCGCCCGGGCCAGACCTATTCGCAGGCCATCGGCCAGATAGGCGTTTTTCTTAAATCCGTTGTCGGCCCCCTTGCCGAAAAATACGGAATAACCGTTACCGTGGAGCCCCTTGCACCTCAGCATTGCAACATCATCCACACCGCAAAAGAAGCGGTTATTCTTGCGGGCTTCGCCGAATCGGATAATGTCTGCGGCCTTGTTGACCTTTATCATATGGAAAAAATCGGCGACACCTACGATAATATCAGGGATTTAAAGGGCTGTGTACGCCATGCACATATTGCAGAGGCCGTAACAAGAAAATTCCCCGAAAAGGGCGACGGCTGCGACTATCAGGGCTTTGTTGACGCTTTGATTGAGGCCGGGTGCGACACCTGTTCGGTTGAGGCGGACTGCGTTGATTTTGAAAAGCAGGCAAAGGCCGCCGCAGAGGTGCTTTACAGCCTTAAATTCTGATATCGGGGGTTGATACCGTGAATAATAACCCGAAAAATAAGCTTGCCGAACAGAACGGCGGCGATTCGGTTGCCAACGGCAGGCTGCTTTCATATGCCGTGGGTCTTGCCGGCCAGAATATGACCTATTCCTATATTTCCGGCTGGCTGTTTTATTTTATGACAAGCGTGCTGAGAATAAACTCGGTTACGGTTGGCCTGATAACAAGCATAACAAGGGCGTGGGATTCGGTTAACGACCCGATAGTAGGCGCACTTGTTGACAAGCACAGATTCAAAAACGGCGAAAAGCTAAGGCCTTATCTGCTTGTTACCCCGCCGATAATCGGTATGCTTTCGGCGCTGATGTTTTTTAATCTGCCGCTCGGAACAACGGCTAAGGTTGTTGTGATTTTTGCGGCATATCTTCTTTGGGATTTCTTCTATTCATTTCAGGATGTTGCCCTGTGGGGTATGGTTGCCGTTTCTTCTCCGCTTTCACATGAGCGCGCCAAGGTTGCACAATGGGTATCAATCGGCGCGGGTGCGGGGTCGGTAATCGGCGGTGCGTTTCAGTTCCTGCGCTCCATATGCACCGGCACATTCGGAATGAGCGATACGGCGGTTTTCGCGCTTTTCGGCATTATCTTCGGCCTCGGCGGTGAGCTTATTTCAATGAGCGCTTACCGTATGAAAGAGAAGGTTGAAACTCCGAAGAGTGAAGAGAGCATTTTCGAAGCGATATTCGTGCTTCGCCACAACAGAACCCTGCTTCTCATTTCGCTTGCAAGGTTCTTAAAGGATATAACGCAGTCACTTCTTCCGTGGGCATATTTCTTTGAAAGCCGCGAAAGCTTTGATTTCGGCTTTGCTTCGTTTGACGGCCCCACCTCTCAGGTGGTTTACTCCGTGATAACCGGAGCGGCGTCGGTAATAGCGATGTTTTTCACAACCAAAATAGCAGACCGCATAGGCGGAATGAAAAAAATACTTGTTTCGGCTCAGATTCTTGCGGTCAGCCTGAGAACGGTGTGTTATTTTGTGGGCGTTGAAAGTGTGCCGTCGCTCTATATCGTTATGCTGCTTATGGCGATAGTGAGCATACCGGTCAATATGATGGATATTGCCCACCGCTCACTTACAAGCGATTCAATAGATTATGTTGAATACAAAACCGGCAAGCGCACCGAGGGCATTTCGTTCTCGGTTCAGAATTTCATTTCCAAAATATCCTCGGCGGTCAACCTTTTCTTAAGCGGATATATCCTTAAATGGCTTAAATACGACAATAATCTTAAGAATTATCAGCAGGGCTCACTTTATATGAAATGGCAGTGGCCCATATTCATTATCGGCCCCGTTATTGGTCAGATTCTTTATCTGATTGTTATTTCATTTGTTAAGGATGACCGTGAACAGAGAGCGCTTGTGGAGGAAGAGCTTAAGCGCAGGCGTGAGGGAGTCAGCGAAAAAAGCGAAGAGCTGGCCAAAAACTGAAACAAAACACAATAAAGTATGAAGGCCGTCTGATTATTTCAGGCGGCTTTTTCATGCCTGCTTATATTGACTTTTTTGTGCTTTCATTGTATTATACATTTAATGTTTTTAATGGGGGAGTTTGTTTAAATGGGAACAAAAGAGCTGAAATCCGGCGGCCGTGAAAACCGGCTTTCTGCAATATATAATTCAAAATATTTCTTCGGCGCAGCGGCATTTATTGTGTTTTCACTCTGGCTCGGTTACTATGTTTTAACGGGTCAGCTGCAAACCGGCAATGAGTATTACATTTCGCAGTACCTTTTTACCTATGACCACGGTTATGTTTCAAGAGGTTTTATAGGTGAAGTATTAAGCTGGTTTGTTGATATTGTAACTCCGAAAATTATCAGACTTACATCGGCTATTATCTCCGGGGTGTTCATTGTTTCGGCATCAATTACCGTCGGCTATGTTATGAACAGAGCAAAAGAAGACAAAAAAATCTTTAATAAGGTAATTACTCTTGTCTTTATTCTGATTATTTTTAACTGCGGCCCTGCTTTTTATTTCATTACTTCTCACTTTGACAAGCTGATATGGGCGGTTACATTTTTGGCTGTTCTTTGCACCGAAAACAAAAAAACAATATGGCTCTGCCCGCTTCTCTGCGTTTTTGCAATAGTAATTAACCCGTCATTTCTTGTGGGCAGCATGCTGCTTATAGCGGTGGTTCTGCTTCAGAAGGTGTGTGAGAGCGGCTTTGACCGCAATATGACCGCGGTATGTGCCGTGTCATATATCCTTATTCTTGCCATGGCGTTTTTTGCAACGATTTCGGAGCATCACCTCGGCTTTGAAACACCCTCGGAAATGTTTGATTATTATTATTCGCGCTACAGCGGCACCGTTGATGATGTCAGCAGGGAATTCGTTGAACAAAACGGATTTGTCACATATTTCAACAGCATTTTTGAGGTTAAAAAGGCTGTCGGAATTATGTTCTCCATTGTTAAAGGAGACCTTCAGGCAATAGTGACCCCGATTTTTACTTTGATTATTCCCTTCTTTACACTTGCAGCCTGCTTTTGGAGGAAGGCAATCAAGCTTGAAGACAATAAACTTCAGAAATTTGTTTTCGGGATTTGTGCTGCCGTGCCGGCTGTTGATGTTGTATTTATCGTGTTCGGTTGGGAAGTATCAAGATATTTCAGCTTTGCCGTTTTTGTTCAGCTTTGCCTTGTAATTTATTATCTTATTCACGGCAACACTTCCGTAATAAAAGCGGTTGATTCGTTTGTTGATTTCGGAAAGAAACATCCTGCAATCATCATTCCGATAGGTGTATATTTTGCATTTCTGATTAAGGTTGTTATATAAAGGGAAAAGGAGGTACTGTAAAAATGAATATGGGTTTAAAAAATAAAAAATTGAAAGCTGAGTACCTTATATTCCCGGCGCTGCTTCTTTTTCTGAGAACATTTCTTACCGTTGATTTTATATCGGCGTTTGACCAGTTCAGCGCTCCTACTGCCATTTTCAATATTATATTAACGGCTGCCGCGGCCTTTGCCTATTCAGTGGCATTGAATTATACCTGCCCGCTCTCAACAACATTCGGCATCTTTTTATTCGCAATGCTTGCCGCTGACCCTCTGCTTTTTGTCAGGGTGGAAAACGGCTGGACAATAGCTGAAATCGGCGTAGTCGGAGTCCTTGTATGCGTTATGTTCTCAACTGTTAAGGCGAAGACGGCGCTTGCAGCATTGCTGTCTTTACTGCTTGTTTTTGTCAGCCCCAGGGCGCTTTTCTCATTTTTCCCGATGATAGTTCTTCTTGGCTTTGCCGAGTGCTTCAACAGCAGCGGAAAACTGATTAACAGGCTTACCTTGCCCGTGAGTGCTTTTGCGGGCGGAATTGTTGCGGTTATTGCCAATGAGATTATTCTTCATACAGATTCAATTCTCGCACCTCTCGGCAAAATGTGTTATATTACATTCCCGTTAAACCGCGTTTTTGAAAACGGGTTGAATCCGCTGAATCTTTTTAAAGGATTTGCCGTTTCGCTGCCTGTTATTATTCTTTCGGTTTTGTTTGTTGCCGATGTAATAACAAAAAAAGGCGGCAAAGCGTTTGCGGTACCCGTTATTGCCGCTTATGTGATATCAATTTTTGCCTTCTTCGTGAAATCTGATTTTGCCGACCTTGCGGCAATGAATGCCGCACCGCTGTTCATTATGCTTTACGGTGTAAAAAAGGGCGTTGAGCCTGTTGTGAATTTTGCCGGGAAGGCAGAAAACTTTATCAGAAAAAGGCCGGCAATAGCATTCATTTCGGTTATCTGGCTTGCCGCCTGTGCTTTCTCGTTCAGACCGTATGTAAAATATTTTGAATACACCACAAGGTACAGGTATTGATTAAACAACAAAGCTGATTCGGCGTTGAAACCGAGTCAGCTTTATTTTTATACATATTCTGTTTCTCTTATGATATTTCTGCCGCCTTTTCGCCCGAACCATATTATTTCCCTTGCAAAATCGGGCAGGGATGACGGAATGCCCTCGGCGTGAATCAGAATATCAACATCTTTTCTTTCAAGCGCTTTCGGTGAATTGTCATAAACCGAAGCGAAGAAGGCGGGGAAATCATAGTGAAGCTTGAGAGCTGTGCTTTTTGAAAACGGATTTTTAACCGTTGCTTTCTGATAAGCGGTAAGTTCATCAAAAAGCCGTCCGTCACCGCAGCGTTCCTTTAAAAACGGGGTGAGCTCCTCATAAAAGGAGTTAATATCCTTTGCCGCAATAAGAAAGCATCCTTCATCAAGCGGCCAGGTCAGTTCACCGTATTCGGGAAATGAGCAGGTGAATGAGCCGCTGCCGCCGAGAATGCCGGTGTATTTTTCATAAAGGAAAGCGCAGGCTTTTCCGCAAACCGTGCCGGGATTTTCCCGGGCAAAGCGGATTATATCCTCATAAAAGGACATATATTCAACGCCCTTTTCGTGGTAAAGATAGATTGCAAAGCATTGAAGCAGCCCGAGGTTGTGAAACGCACGCACAACGGAAGAAAGAACGCTGCATTTTACCCAATCCTGCTCCGAAAGGGAAGAGGTTGCAACCACCATTCTTGAATACTCCCGGGGGCCTGAGCTGTCGGGAACAACATGGTATTGATTCTGCTCGGTTAAAACACTTTTTATGCCGTGCTCCTTTATGTATGAGGGACGGTTCATTATGGAGTTTGCAAGAAGCTCGCAGTTGAAAAAGTTTATTGACATATGCTGCCCGTATTCAAGCAGCTTTTCTACACCGTTTCTGAACGAGGAATAGCTTTCACCGGGCAGGCCGATGATTATTTCGGAGTAGGCGGCAATGTCGCTGTTATTATAAAGCCTCATAAGCTCCTTGAAGCTTGAAAGAGGCATATTCTTACGGTTGATTTCGGAAAGTACCTTTTCACTCAGCGATTGGAAAGAGAGCGTGGCACCCTTGCACATCCCCGCAACATTAAGCTGTTTATTGATTCTGAAAACCGTTTCGGGGTTGTTCTTTGAATAGGTTGCCTGAAATTTAAGCGGAAAGCCCGTTTCACGGCGTTTTTTAACTAAGTAGGTTATTATTTCTTCGTCACGGGGGAAAAGCCCCAGATTGGCGTCTGCACAGTAACAGTATTCAATTCTGTTTTCACAAAACCAGTCTATTTCCGCCTTAATCATATCCATATTGTAAAGGCGAACCTTTGATTTGATATTGCCCCAGTCACAGAATGCGCAGCTGTTAGGGCAGCCGCGGTTTGTTTCGAGAATGGCGGAAAAAGCGAGCTCTTCTTCCTTTACCATATCGTCAAACAGACCTTCAAGGTAGGGGGAAACACGCTCGGGAATTTCACATATTTCATTTGCGGTGTGAACCGGGTGACCGTTTTCTTTAAGGATAAGATTGGGTATTGAGTGAATGGAATCTTTACCGCAAAGAGCCTTCAGCAGGCGTTTGAAGCTTTCCTCACCCTCACCGAGCAGGATGAAGTCGGCAAACGGTTCGTTGACAATATCGCTCTCTTCGTTTATCTGGTGCCCTCCGAAAACCGTTATACAATCGGGATACTCAGCCTTGACCGCCTTTGCAAGCTCCTTGTTGAATTCGTAGTTCCACACATAGCAGGAAAAGCCCATAAGGAAAGGCTCCTCAAGACTTGAAACAATCTCTTTTATATTCTGCTTTTTGTAGAAAAAGGCTTTGAAGTCATAATTCTCTTTTACGGCTTCATCGCGGAAAGCATAGGCGATAAGCGAGCCTGCCGCATAGGGAAAATATACCGAGTTGCCGTAAACGGAATTGGGCTGAGAGAAATATATGTTTTTCAGAAAGAGTCACCTCTGAGAATTAATCGTAAAGTGCAATTTGTTTTATGGGCTCCGGTATTCCGGAAAGCACGGGCACCGAGGCAATGTATTCGGCAAGTGAGGACAGGTCAACGCCCTGCTTAAGTACGGTGAGCAGATATCCTCCGCCGCCCGCGCCGCAGATGCAAACGGCATCAGCGACAGGAGAAAGAACGGAACAGATTTCATCTGTTCGCTCATTTGAAATCATGGGCGAAAGCTGCTTTAAAAGCTCCCATTGACGGTTGATACAATTAGAAAAGCCGGCTTTATCCTCATTCAGAATCGCTTTTTCCGTATTCCGGTTAAGTGCCTTTAAGGCGTTCAGTACTTTTATGCAATCGTTATTGCCGTTGGCATAGCGGCTCATTATATCGCCTACAATAAAACGCCCGAAATGCCTCCTGCCTGTGGAAATGAGTACAAGGCGTGAATTGAGAAACGCCCTGAACGAGTCACTTACCTCAAAGCGCCTTGAAAGCGGAGCCTGATTTATGCCGGGGACTGATTCGGTTATTTTAATGCCGGGGATTATTCCGCCGGTCTGGTCCTGCCAGCCTCCGCCGGTTTTCATAAGCTGTTCGGCGGCGAAAACCATCTTTATTATTTCTTTATCACCGTATTCGTGTGAAAACATAAGCCCGAGGGCGCGGAAGCAGCCGGCAAGCAGAATGCTGCTTGTGCCGAGGCCTGAGCCCTTTGCTATGCCGCTGACCCTTGTGGAAAGACGGAATCCGTCTTCAATCACCGTTTCGGGTGTGAAGCCCATAATTGTGAGGGCGGCACGGTGAAGGTTGAAATCGGAAAAGCCGACGCTGTCCCGGGCATTGATTTCTTCCGGCGAAAACAGTGTGCTTTCGTCATCGGAGCGAAACTCGATTATTTTATCCTTAAGCCTTTCAACGGTAACTGTTATGGGAAGACCGCCGTTAACGGTAACCGCCATATTGATTACCTCACCGCCGTTATCGGTGCAGTAGGGCATTGCGTCGCTCCAGGTGCCGGAAAGGTTTACTCTGACGGGCAGGGCAACCGTTACACATTCCCTTGAACATTCAACGCGGCGCAGAGCTTCGCGGCCTGCAAAATAATCGGAGATTACACGGTTCCTTTTAAGTATGTAGGCATCCGAAACCGAGCCGGAGCTTTTAATAAGGTCGCTGATATATCTGATATGGTCGCTGAGATACAAATAATCGGCGTTTTCAACAGCCTGACGCATGCTTATTTTCGGCTCATTGGTGTTGTGAATGTATTTATTGAATGATTCGGTAAAGCTTTTGCCCCTGTAAAACCTCGGCGTTTCCCAAAGCTCAACGCCGCTTTTTAAAGCTTTTGGGTCCTCACTTACCGGGCAGACTATTGCTGTATAATCTCCGTTTGCAAGTTTTATTCCGCAAACGGCCGTGTTATCGGGAACGGCGGCATCATTAAGCGTAATATCGCTGATAAGGCAGTTCTTTCCGATAACGCATTTCCCGCTGAGCGCGGAATTTTCAATAACCGAACCTTCACCGAAGGAACAGGACGGCTCTGCCGAGGAATTGATAAAGCACCTTTCGCCGCTGTCTTTTTCGGAGAGCAGGCGAATGTTGCCGAGTGATTCGCTCACCGAACCGAAATGAAGAAAGCTCTGATTTGAAGCTTCCCTGACTTCCATGGAAATGCCGCAAAGATATTTCAGCAAAATCTTTCTCAGTTCGCGGTGACTGTTGGAAAGCCCCTCTTCGTTAAGGTATCGCTCCTTGTCTGCCTTTTGGCTGAGAAGAAAGATTATGTCGGAGTAAAGACTTATCTCCGTGCCCGTGCCCTTCATTTTGCCGATGAAGGATTCGGCACGGAGCATTTTTTGCGCCTTTTCGATAAATTCGGAATTAAAAAATGTCAGCCCTGTGTCAATGAGCACGGAGCTTTCACCGAGTGATTCGGCAATATACCGCAGCGCCGGAACCCCCGCCTTGTGGGGGTAGACCGAAAGCATACCGTTTTCATCCCCGAACATAACGCCGTGGCGTGAACCGGTTTCAAAATCGGCTCTTACGCAAAACCCCGTGCAGTTTTCAAGCGGAGATAAAACCGAATCGGTGTTAACAAGAATATCGCTGCAGCTGACAAGCAGACCGGAGCTGAATTGCTCCGAAAGCTTTTCAGCCTCGCGTATGATGAGCTCAAGCAGGGTAACTGTTTCGCCCCTTTCACAAATTGAGGCAAAGGCCTTGCCGCGAACGGCATAATTAATTGACCTTTTGCTGAATCCTCCGGAATTTATCAGCAGAACCTTTTTATTGCCGCCGCAAAACTTTGAAACGGTGTTGAGCATTGCACCGCCCGAGCCTATCCGGCAGCCGGAATCATCATCCGAAATAACGCAGATGTTCCCGAGTGATTTTGAAAAGAGAAGCTTTTCACACAGCGCTTTTTGCTTTGCGCTGCCTACCGTGAGCACTATTGAATCAAACGGCATAAAGCTTCCCTCCTTTGAATTATTTCATAAATTCTTTTTTGTTTTGTGCTCTTACGGCAAGGAGCACCTTTAAATATCTCATTCCCTCGGGCAAAAGCTTAACATTGGATTTGCCCTCTTTACGCTTGTGATAGATTACCGGGATTTCCGTAATGTCTACGCCGAGGCGGATGAGCTTCATCTTGATTTCAAAAAGAATTGCGTAGCTGGATATCTGCAAATTGAGATTACGGGCGTATGAGGTGGGCACAATGCTGTAAAGCAGGGTGGCGTCGGTCATTCTGACATTGTAAAGAACATTCAAAACCGTGTTGAAAGGTACGTTGAGTATTCTTTTGAGCAGGGCACATTCCCTGAGCCCGTAGGGGCTGAGCACACGCGAACCCGTAATTATATTGGAGGGCTCACGCTTTGCCGCCTCGATAAAATCTTTAAGAATTTTCGGGTCTTCCTCACGGTCAGTGCTTTGAAAAATGAAATGGGAGCCCTTGGCCATCTCAATCAATGCCTTGATTGACTGCTCAACATTGCCGTTATCAGTGTAGGTGATAACAGGGAACGGAACATCAATTTTGGCTATTTCCTTAGCCACCTCAATGGTGGCGGGTGAAGCGTTTTTGTACAAAATCAGAATGATTTCCGCTATATCTTCAGGCTTACAGCTTTCGCGCACGGCATTGAAAGCATCCATAAAGCTTTCGGTTTCGGTTACCGCGGGCAGAAACACCGTAAGCCCGGTAAATTTTATCGGCTCAACAAAGCCGGTTTTCCTTTTCATTTTTGTTCCTTTTCCACCGTATCAGTCGGTATATGTCACTTTAATTTCATCCATATTCGCCTTGCGCGAAAGTCTGCCGTACCAGATAACATATTTTGCATAGTCGAACCAGTTATCAATAACGGCGGAATCCCTCATATCTATTGTGTTTTTGCGCTTTTCAAGCTTAACGGGAGTGTTCAGATAGGCGTTCTGAATGAACGAATGGATATCATATTCAAGCGAAACCCGTGAACTTTCTTTGCCGGGCATACGCACAAGAGCCTTCTCATAATCAAAGAGCTCGTTCAGAATATCCTTGTCAATATCAAAGTTTTTAAGGGTATATTCCGCGATTTCTTCAAAGAACAGGTCCATGTTCTGAAGAATGCGGAAGCAGAAATATTCGCTGTCGGGCCATTCGATTTCACCGGTGGGCTCAAAGAAAAAGTCTTCGGAATATTCGTGACCGAGCGAGGTGCCGGTAAAGTGACGCTTGATTTTCCGGTAAACGCCTGAGATAAACAAATCGGGATTGCTTTCGCAGTAATCTAAAATGCCGTTATAGAATTGCCAGTAGCGAACATTCTTTTCATAATAAAGGTAAATCGAAAGGGGGCGAAGGAAACCGAAGGAGTGGAAGGTGCGCAGCATTTCATAATAGGCGGCGGCACGAATCCATTCTTCACGGCTCAATGTGGAGGTTTCCACCACGATTTTCATATATTCGGTTATCTGCCCCGGGTCGGTCATCCTTTGAGCATGGGCACGGAAGGGTTCAACATCAACTGTTTTGAACTTGTATTTTTCCATGTAATCCTTTCGGCCGAGAAGTGAGTTGGGAAGAATGTTGCAATGGTAAACATCAAATGAAAAATGCTGACCGAGCTCAAAAATTGCCGAAAGGCCTTCAATATAGCTCTGATAGGTTTCCTCCGGCAGGCCGAGAATCAGCTCAGAGTAGGCCATAAGCCCCTCCTTGTTATACCGGGTAACAAGGTCGCGGAAGAAATCAAGGCTCATATTTTTTCTGCCGATAGCTTCAAGCACCTTGGGTGACATACTCTGGAAAGAGAGTGTGGCGCCGAGACGGTCAAAATCGTTTTCACGCATAAGCTTCACAATGCGAAGCACGCGGTCGGGGTGATTCTTGGAATAATTTATTCTTATTCTTTCGGGGTAACCGGTTTCTCTTTTTACATCCGCAAGGGCTTCAACAATCTCAATATCGGTTTCACGCGAACCGAAGTTGGAATCCGCGCCCCACAGGAATTCAATGCGGTGCTCGGCGAACCATCTGATTTCCGCCTTGACCCGGTCAAGAGGGAAATAGCGAATCTTTGACCTTAACAGAGCCCAGTCGCAGTAGGCACACTGGTGCGGGCAGCCGCGGCTGGTTTCAATAATTGCATTCCAATGAATTGATGTGTCCTTGACGATTTCGTCAAACCAGCCCTCAAGGTAGGGGGAGGGATATTCCTCAAGCATAAGGGGAATGTTGCTCGGGGTGCTGATATAATCGTCACCGGAACGGTAGGTGATATTGTCAATTCCGCTTATATCGCCTTCATCAAGGGCGATAAGCAGCTTGCGGAAGGTTTCCTCACCCTCGCCGTGCATGAGAATATCCACATAGGGCAATTCGCGCAGGAAGGAATCATCGGGCGGAACATTGTGGCCGCCGAACATGATTATGCAGTCGGGGTATAGCTCCTTGGCCTTTTTTGCAAAGGCCTTGTTGTACTCCGTGTTCCATGAGTAGCACGAAAAGCCGATGGCATAAGGATCCTGAAGCCTTTTTACCGCTTCTTCCGGATTCTCACGCTTGAAGAAAAATTCACCGAAGCTGTATTTTTCGCTGACTTTTTCATCCTTCCACGCGTTGGCAACAAGCAGACCCGCGGCATACGGCAAGTAAAAAGTCTTGTTATCCATTCCGCTGGAGATATCGACCTGAACCATATATATCTTTTTCTTTGTATTCATTTTCAAGACCACCTCTGCTTTATATTAGCTGTCATAAACGGCACATGGAAAACCGAAAAGGTTTTCCTGCTTTATTCTGCCGAACCATATGCACTTTGCCGCAAATTCTTCGCCCGTTTCGGGAACAGCCTCCGAAACGGCAGCGGTGCAGTTTCTCTTTTTTAACGCCGCTTTGCCGCTGAGCATAACCTCGTTGAAAAACGGCAAAAGGTCATAACTGAGCCTGACCGATTTTTCACCGGCGCCGGGCGTTTTGATAACAAGCCTCTGGTATGACAAAAGGTCGGCAAAAATATCATCTTCGATTCCGAAGCCCTTTAGGAACGGGCACAGCTCGGAATAAAATCTTTCAAGGTCGGCAAGCACCGAAAGATAAAAGCCCTCTTCATAAGGCCACGAGATTTCGCCCGCACCGGGAATAAGGCAGGACCATTCGCCGCAGCCCTCGGTTATTAAGCGGTAACGGGATTTGAAAAAATCATATATTTCCGCAAGAAACGGTGAAGCACCGCTTTCGGCAAAAGCCTGAAGGGATGAATAAAAATCGTAGTAGGAAATATTTTTTTCGCTGTGAAGGTAGAACGCGAAATATCTTAACAGCCCCATTGAATGGCAGGCCTGAACAAGGAGCGAAAACATATTTGCCTTTATCCATTCTTCCTCGTTCATTTTATCGGTGGCGGTTACGGAGCGCGACATTTCTTTTATTTCATCCCCGCCGGATTTGACATTGTGGCGGATATAAAGGGGAGTTGAGGCGGAGCGTATGCCATGCTTTTTGATGTAATCCGGCTTTGCCATAAGGGAATTTACTATCAGCTCGCAGTTGTAGATAAACAGCGTTGAGTGCTGACCTGCTTCAAGCAGACTGCAGACACCGCGGCAGAATTCCTCACGGCTTTCGCCCGGCAGGCCGAGAATAAGCTCGGAGTAGGTTGAAATGCCTGCGGCGGAATAAAGCTCCATAAGCTCCGAAAAGCGGGAAATGGGCATATTTTCGCGCCCGATGTTTTTAAGTGCCTCCGGTGTCATTGACTGGAACGAAATTGTTGCGCCCTTGTTTAGTCCGTTTTCCTCCAGCTTCTTTGTTATATCGAAAACCGTTTGGTTATTATGTTTTGCAAAATTAACGCGGAATTTCATCGGATAGCCGGTTTTTTCTTTGAGCTTAACCGCCTCTTCCACAATTTTCTTATCACGTGCGATTATTCCGAAGTTCGCATCGGCGCAGTAGCAGAACTCGATTTTGTGTTCCGCCATCCAGTTTAAATCGCCGATTACTCTTTCAAGCGGAAATTCGCGTATTTTTGCCGATTGCTCGCACCAGTCGCAAAAGGCGCAATGGTAAGGGCAGCCGCGGTTTGTTTCGAGAATGGCGGAAAAGCTCAGCTCCGGGTGGCTTGCGAGCGGTTCATCAAGCAGACCCATCTGATAGGGGGAGGGCAGCTCTTCAAGGCTCTGTACCTCCGCTGCCGCCGTCATAACCGGGGCGCCGTTTTCACGGCAGGCTATACCCTTAACGGTGTTGAGCGGTTCACCGTTTATTCTGCGCCGCAGAATTTCACGGAAAGCGGTTTCGCCCTCGCCGAAAATCAGCACATCAACAAACGGATTTTCATCCAGCGCGGCGGTGCTGTTTTCGGGAATGTTGTGGCCGCCGAAAACAATGAGGCAATCGGGGAATTTATCTTTAACAAGCCTTGCAACCGCCTTGTTGTGTTCATAATTCCACACATAGCACGAAAAAGCGAAAACATCCGGATTGTTAAGCGAACCGGCTATTTTTTCGGGGGCTTCTCTTGTGCAGAATATTCTGCCGAGCGAATACACCTCCGAAATCTCTTTGTCCGCAAGGGCGCAGGCGGCAAGCGAAGCGGCGGCATAGGGCAGATAGGTGCCGTTTGAATAGCTGATGCCGGTTTGCAGCATATAGAATTTTTTCAATTCCGCTTCACCTCCCTATAAATAATAAAAACGCGCATATACAGTTATTATAATCCCCTATATAAAAAAAGTCAAGCAGAGGCGGGGATAGCCCGTTCTGCCTGACTTTAAAGCGTGTTAACTTTTTCGGAAGTGATGGAAATTAAAGGGATGCAATTATGTTTTTAAGGTTTTCAAGGCCGATGGAAATACCCGTTTCGGCATCCTCCATGCCTTCAAACTCAACCGAAACATAGCCGTCATAACCGGCGTTTTTAAGAGCCCAGAGGCACTGCTTAACGGGAATATCGCCGTGGCCGATTATCGCGCCGCGAAGATAGTTTCCGCCGCGGCTTCTGAAGAACCCTCTGCCCGGGTCAACTCCGCAGCCGGATTTTATATGGAAATCCTTAACATGCACATGCTTGGCGTATGGTGCCACCCTGCCCACTGCAACGGGTGAGGGGTCATCGGCGCAGGCGAAATTGCCCACATCAACAAGGGCACCGAAATTCGGGTGACCGACGGTGGTGATGAGCTTTTCGACGCGAAGGCTTTCCTGAGCAAAATAGCCGTGGTTTTCAATGCAGGTGGCAATGCCCTTTGAAGCGGCATATTCGGTTACCGTTCTGTAACCCTCGGCAAGCTTGGGCAGAGCCTGGTCAAAGCCCTTGAAGCTTTTTTCATCGGATTTAAAGCCGCCCGTGGCATCGTGGCGCATTACGGGAGCGCCCAGAAGAGCCGCAACATCAACCTTTTTCTTTAATCTTTCAACCTCGGCTTCAAGGCCGTTGTTGAGAAGGTCGGCACCCACGGTGTAGCTGGCTATCGGGAGCGAAAGACGCTCGCTTTCGGCCTTTAACTGCAGGGCAAATTCTTCATCGGTAACTCCCTCGGGAGGGCAGAGGTCGGTAAATTCAATGGCATCAAAACCCATTTCCTTGGCAAGAGCCATTACCGTTAATTGGTTATATTTTCCTGAATTTATCAGCTTTGAAAAGCTGTAACTGCTCACACAGGTTTTCATCTTTTATCCTCTTTTCTCAGAAAAGCTTGTTGAGGAATTCAACCGCACTGCGGATGTCCTTTTCAGGGTCGTCGCCGACCTCACGCTCGATGGTAAGGAAGCCCTTGTAGCCGATATCCTCAAGAGCGGCAAGGTATTTTTCCCACGGCACGCTGCCTTCGCCGAGGGGAACCTCAAGGAAGGAGGGGCCGGTGACTATAGGATCTTTAACAACGCCGTAAACGATTTCGGGATCCTTGAAGAAAAGCTGCTTGCCGTCTTTTGCATGGGTGTGAACGATGTAGTCCTTAAGATTATAGACGGCCTGTGCCGGGTCATCACCCGTTACCATAACAAGGTTTGCGGGGTCAAGGTTAACGGCAACGCCGGTTGAGTGAAGTGAATCAAGGAAGCCCTTGAGCACGGCGGAGGTTTCGGGGCCGGTTTCTATTGCAAAATGAGCATTGACCGAATCGGCATATTCGGCGAGCTCTGCGCAGGCCTCCTGCATGATTTTGTATCTGTCAATACTTGCATCGGTGGGCACAACGCCGATGTGAGTTGTAACAACATCGGTGCCGAGCTCCTTGGCAAGGTCAAGTATTCTTTTGGATTTTTCGATTTTTGCGGGGTTTTCCTCCGCATTGCCGAAGCCGCCGCCGAGGTCGCCGCAAAGTGCGGAGATAACAAGGCCGTTGTCGGCAACGAGGTTTCTGAAATCCGCCTTGCTTGCCGCGGTCATATTTTCGGGAGCCATTTCGCCCCTTGTTGCATAAACCTGAATACCGTTTGCGCCGACTGCCGCCGCCTTCTTTACGGAGGTGGGAATATCGGTGCGGAAGCTGTTGATAATAACGCCTATCGGAAATCTTGCCAAGTCGGATCGTAGCCATGTCGTTCTGTG